>JBGTIU010000057.1:0-26318 GCA_041745515.1 Hyphomicrobiaceae bacterium
CGGACAGCGCGTCGAGCAGTCGACAGGCATCGGCGAGCGCGCGCGCGACGTTATCAGTCAGACCACCGGCGAAGCACCCGAGCAACTGCTGCAGAAGCTGAAGGACCTGATTGCGCAGAATCAGCTCGGAGCCGCGGCTGCGGCCGGCGGCCTTGGCGCCGTGGTGCTGGGCACCAGAACCGGACGGGCGGCAGCAGCCGGTGCCGCCAAGCTCGGCGCTGTCGCACTTATTGGCGGGCTGGCTTACAAGGCCTACCAGAACTATGCCGATGGGCGCCCATTGATGGCAGGCGCCAGTAATTTCGTGACCGACCCGGCCCCGGATGGGTCCGGCTTCGAGCCGCAGGCCTTCACCAACGACACTGCAGTGCTTTGCATTCGCGCCATGATAGCAGCGGCCGCCGCCGATGGCCGCGTCGATGCCTCCGAGCAGCAGAAGATCGCCGGCAGTTTGAAGCAGGCGGGCTTCGAGCAGGCAGCACACGACTTCATCGTTCAGGAGACTGGCAACCCTGCAACCGCCGACGACCTCGCGGCAGCGTGTCAAAACGGAGATCAGGCGGTACAGGTATTCACCGCTGCCCGCATTGCCATCGACCTGGACACACAGGAAGAGAACGACTTCCTCGTCGATCTTGCAGGTAAGCTCGGCCTGGACCCTGGACTTGTCCAACATGTCGACGCCGTCGCCGTCGCGCAGCGGACGTAGCCGGGGCAGCAGCCTGCGAGTTATTAAATCGTCAGTTGGCCTTGGTCGCTGGTGCCGATTGAACGGTGGCATCCGGCACAAAGAAGACATCCGCGCGCATGCCGGGCAGCAGTGCTGTCGCCGCACCTTCCAAGTCAATAATAACTTCCAGGGTATCCAAATCGTTCGGCCGGCGGGGACCGCGACTCGCCAAACGGGGCGGCGCAAGCGACTGCGCGAGCGTCGCAATCACGCCATTGAACTCGCGTCCTTGAAATGCATCCGTGCGAACAACCGCCTTCTGACCGACGCGAACTTTGCTGACATCGCGCTCATCAAGTTCGGCGCGCACGCGCAGACTGCCAAGGTCGCCGATGATGACAAGGTGCGCTTCCGGCGACGGGGCGACCGTCTCGCCGACCTTCGTATTGACCTGGAGCACGGTGCCATCGATGGCTGCCCGGCTGCGTGCCCGCTCTATCGCGATTTCGGCCAGCAGGAGATCCGTGCGAGCGGCAATGAGGCCAGCCTCCAGCCGTGTCGGCAAAGGCATATTCGCGGTTGCTTGAATACGGCGTAGGCCCGCACGTTCCTGTTCACTTTTTTCCTTCGCGGCCGCTACAGCGGTCCGAGCCTTGACAACGTCGCCTTCGCTCGAGGTCGGCGTTGTCCCGCGGCGGCCCGAAATCGCGCGGTCGAGTTCACGACGCGTTTGAAACAGGCTGCGATCTGCGACAGCCACGGCATCCTCGGCATTACGGCGATCCTGCGCCAATCGCCCTACGGTCTCAGCGTCGCGTTCTCGCCTGCGTACGGTCGCTTCGGCGTCGGCGGCGACTAGGCGCGCCTGGGCTTCGTCGTCGTCAACGCGGATCATCAGATCACCCGCTGCGACGCGGTCGTTCATGGCGACGAGCACTTCCGCAACACGGCCCGGAACTTGTGTGCCAATCCTGACTTCGCCGCCTTTCGGCTCGATTCGCCCCGGCGCCGACGCGGCCCACGTCGTGACCTTGGCAGGTGGCGTTCCGTTAGTTGTCCTCGAAGCGGAAGCGTCCGATGCTGATTTTGCAGCAGCTGGCATCGTCTTTTCGATCTGGCGCCTGCTCGATGAATACTGCACCAGCAGGCCAACAGATGCCGCGAGCAATACAGCCGTCAGCACGGCAAACGCCGAACTTAACCTAGACATGGACTTTTCGCTTTCTTGTCTTGTCGTATTTCGTAATGTTTACACGAGCCTCATTGCAACGCTTGTCGCCGACAATCCTGCCATCCTCGATGGCAACGATGCGGTCCGCATAAGGATGTGTCCTCGGGTCATGCGTGACCGCGAGCACCGCGCGGCTCTTATCCTTCGCAATCTGAGCCAGCAGCGCCATGACGGCCTGGCCGTTCTCGCTGTCGAGGGCGGCGGTCGGCTCGTCGGCCAGAATGACCGATGGGGCTCCAGACAATGCTCGCGCGACCGCAACCCGCTGTTGTTCGCCGCCACTCATGGTTCGGGGATAGTTATTGAGCCTGTGCCCGAGCCCGACTTCGCGCAGCGCCATATCGGCCTTGACGCGCGCCTCCTGCGATTTCATGCCTCGCACGTCAAGTGCAAGCAGGACGTTCTCCATGGCGGTCAGTGTCGGAAACAGATTGTAGGACTGGAAAATGAAGCCGACATGCCGGCGACGCAGGCTGGCGAGGTCCTCCGGCCCGAGCCCCTTCAGGCTTTCACCCGCGATCGTCACCTCACCGTCGGTTGGTGTCAGGATGCAACCGAGGATCGACAGCAGTGTCGTCTTGCCGCTGCCCGACGGGCCATTGAGCAGGGTCAGTTCGCCCGCATTGAGCGACAGGCTTACACCCTTCAAAGCTCGCACCATCGCTGCGCCCTGCCCCAACTCCTTGACGATATTCGCCGCCTCGAGAACGCTGCCCGTACTCATCTGCTGAACACCATGGCTGGGTCGATCTTGGTAACTTTTACAATCGCCGATACGGCCGAAACCGCACACATCCCGAGCGTGATCGCGAACAGAAACACCGCGAGGCCCGGCGTCATGATGATCGGCAAGGCCGTATGCCCGCTGAAAGCGACAACGACCATCGCAATCGCCATGCCGAGGACGTACCCGATGACCCCGCTCATGGCGGCCTGCACGAGAATGACCTTGATGATATAGCTCGACGAGGAACCGAGCGCGCGCAGTGTCGCAAACTCGTTCAAGTGATCCTTGGTGCTGGAGTAGAGCGTCTGAGCGACGATAACTACGCCGACTATTAGACCCAGGATTGCCCCGCCGATGAGGGCGACGCCCGCACCGGTGGAATACAGCCACTGATCGAGGCTTCGGTCCCGAAACTCCGGTTTGGTCAGCACCTCCGTGCCAGTCAGTCGCGACTTCAAATCGCGGCGAACGCCTTCGATATCTGCGCCGGGTTGAAGTTGCACCAGAAAGAAGGTGCTGTTTTCGCCAGGCATTCCAAGCAACGCGCGAGCCCGGTTTGCAGTTGTGAAGATGTAGGGCGCCATCGTAAACGATCGGATGCCTTCGGTCAGCCCGCGCACGCGGACGCGACCCTGCTCGACTTGCGCTGTGTCGCCGATGCCATCGATTCCGAGGTCCCGCAGATAACTCTTGTCGACCAGCACCGCGTCGGGCGCCGCCATTAGCGCGGCGTCTGCGCCGGATATGCCCCATGGCGCGAGGCCGCCGTCTTCGGGATTGGTGCCGACCAGTACGGAGTTCGTGCTGCCGCCGCCGGGCTTGCGCCATTCCGCAAAGGAGACAACCAGCGGGATGACCGCATTGACACCAGGCGTTGCCAGCGCGGCGTGGCGCTCCCGCGGTGTCAGTATAAGGCCGCCTTCTTCAAAACTCTTCGCGCCGAACGTCGTGATCCAGAGTTCGCCCCTGGCATTGTCGATCATGTCGACGATCATCTTCTTAGCGCCGAGATAGACCCCAAGTTGAACCGCAACCAGCACAATCGAAAACAGAATTCCGACCAGGGTCACGATCAATCGAATTCGATCGTGGATCAGATTGCGCATCGCCAAAGTCAAAATCATTACGCCACTCGCAATTGATTGATCAGGACACGGAATTGCCGCCGACGTTCGCTGGCGTGCTGTTAACTCACATGACCCCGATATAGAGCGTCTGCAAGGCAGCTGCCACAAGAAGGGACCGACGGCGTTAAGACTGCGGCAACTGGTATCGGTCGATGCGTGCGGCATCACGGCCCGCTACCACGTTATTGCCCCTTTTTGCCTCGAATAAGTTCTCGAAACCTCGGGCTGGCCTGCCTTCGGTCCTACGCCCCAAGCACCACGGCAGGCAAGACCACAGTTTCAGGCTGCCCGGATCATTGTTTACCGCGAGCGGTGGCCCATATCATCAAAAATCCGAACTGGCTTCTTCTACCGCTCGTTCAATCCAGGGCTCTCATGTCAAAAATCTTCTCTGTTTACAACCGCTTGCTCAACCAGATGCACCACCGCGTCGCGGCCGCTGCGGTTCTGATGCTCGCGCTGCTGCCTCACGGCCAAGCGATCGGCCAGCAGGCTCCGACAGTCAATCCGTTCGCGGGTGTCTGGATCGATAATACCGGCGATGGCGCTATCGAAATCGCACCATGCGGCGACCGCCTGTGCGGCCGCATCGTTTGGCTCAAAGCGCCCAACGACAAGTCAGGACGGCCGCTCACTGATGGCTACAACCCCGAAGCTGCGAAGCGCAACCGGCCAATCTGCGGGCTTCCCGTCATCGGCGATCTCAAAGCGCAGCGGAGCGGAGCGTGGGATGCCGGTTGGATCTACGATCCGAAAGTCGGGCGATCCTACGACGTCGAGTTGAAGTTGCGGAGCGCCGACCGCCTCCAGGTCACGGGATACCTGGGAACGAAATTCTTCTCCGAGACGTTCAACTGGACGCGCGCCCCGGCGGCACTGCCACGTTGCACGGCTGGGTTGCTAAATGGCGCGGCGTGAAGCTGTGATCCACCGAAGCAAGAGGGCCCGTCACTATTCGTGTGATTGCCGCGTTGCAGCGTCGCACCGGCAGCTAATGCCGACATGGTAAATATCGCCTAAAACCTGAAAATACAGGCTGTTACGGGTGGCAAGCCGCTGCCTTGGTGCCAAGCGTCGTGCTGCCGCCCCGTTCAACCCATGCCGCGCTCTTGCTTAAAGTGATTCAGCAAGTTACGAGCGTACGGCTTTTTTATTGCGAGGAAAACTAGCGTGAGGCGTACCCCAATGGCAGGACTGACCACGCGGCCCGTGGTTGCGGAAACACCGCCGCAGGAGGCCCAACAGATACCCGTCGCAGGAAAAGCCCCGATCATGACGTCACAAGGAATGATGCAGCGCGCCGCAAAGTCGATTTCTCGAGGGTTCGAACGCACCAAGGCGGCGCCTAGCCCTGCCGATGAAACCGACGTTTCCTGGCCCTCAGCCCCGCGTTTCGCCGATCTCAAAGTCTATAAGTTCATCAAGAAGCATCGCGACATCGGCAAAGTGTTCGGCGTCGAGAACCCGTTCTACCGCGAGCATAGTGGACGGCAGGGCGCAACCACGTCGATGGGCGGGAAGACGTTCATCAACTTCGCCTCGTATGACTACTTGGGGTTGAACCAAGATCCTTCCGTCGGCGAGGCCGCAAAGACCGCCATCGAGTTGATGGGCACATCTGTTTCGGCGAGCCGCCTCGTTGCCGGTGAGCGCTCTGTGCACCGCGAGCTCGAGCGGGCATTGGCCGAATTCTACGGCGCGGAGGACTGCCTGTCGTTTGTCAGTGGCCACGCCACGAACGTGTCCGTCATCAGCACGCTGATGGGACCTGGCGACCTGATCATTCATGATGACCTCGTGCACAACAGCGCGGTGGTCGGATCAAAGTTGTCGCAGGCAACGTGCGTCAGCTTCCGGCACAACAACCTCGAGTCGCTGGAGGCCATGCTGAAGGAGCATCGCGGCAAGCACTCCCAGGTCCTGATCGTCGTCGAAGGTTTTTACTCGATGGATGGCGACTACCCGGACTTACCGGGGTTGATTGCGCTCAAACAGCGCTACGGCGCCTGGTTGATGGTCGACGAAGCCCATTCGCTCGGCGTACTTGGCGCCACCGGCCACGGCATTTTCGAGCACTTTGACGTCGATCCGCGGAGCGTCGATATATGGATGGGCACACTCAGCAAGACGCTCGGTAGCTGCGGCGGCTATATCGCAGGCAAACGCGAGCTGATTGAAATTTTGAAGTTCCAGGCACCAGGATTTGTCTACTCTGTCGGTTTGTCGCCACCATTGGCCGCTGCCGCCTTGCGTTCGCTGCGCCTGTTGAAGGCGCAGCCCGAACGGGTGCAGCGCTTGCAGAAGAATGGACGGCTTTTTCTGACCGAGGCGAAGAACGCCGGCCTGGACACCGGCTCGAGCCAGGGCTACGCAGTGGTACCGGTCATCGTTGGCGACTCGTTGAGGTCCGCCAAATTGACCGAGAAACTCATGAAACGAGGCATCAACGCGCTGCCGATCTTCTATCCGGCTGTGCCGATGAAAGCTGCGCGCCTGCGCTTTTTCATCACATCCGAACACACTTCGGAGCAGATTTTCGCAACCATTCGCGCAGTGCGTGAGGAGCTGGATGCCGGTGACGGCGCCCGGGTGGCTGTCGGCGCTGCCATCAGCCGTCTGGTCGCGCGCTGATAAATTCGAAACTTCTCGGTGCGGCGCGAGTTGATTAGGGTGGCAGACTTTGGTCTTGCCACCCTTTTTGCGTTTTGAAATTGCCGACCCGGGCAAACGCCACTGTTCCTGCGCAATCACGGCGATATACTCAACGATCGCGCAGCCTCAACACACTGGGTACTGGAGTGCTATCGGCCTTGTCACGCAGCATCTTCAGAACAGTGGTGACGTGCGCGGCGAGTGCGGCCCTATTGACGGCACAGATGTTGCCTGCTTCTGGTCAGACCTCAGTGCAGGTAGCGCAATCGAACGCCATCCCCTCCGGTCATGCGGGATCTGCGTCCACGCTTCAGGCGGTCGTCATTTCGCGCGCCGAGTACGAGGCCTGCCAGGCGCGCGATGAGGCCGGTTTCAAGACAGCCATCGAGGCGCTGACGCAGAAGGCGTTGACCAGGGGCCTGACCAGTGTCGATTACAAGTCGGTGGTCGCGGCAGAATGGCGTCGCGGCAATCTGGACGACGTGATCGAAAAACGCGTTGACCAGGCTATGGCGGAAGTGCGGGATGAAACCAGCTGGGGCAACCTGCTGCAGTCCCTGGCCTACAAAGAGAAAGCGCAGGAACTGGCAACAGCGGTCGCCGAGCGCGTCTACAAGTCCGAGGCAATCGGGAATGCAATCGAGAGCCTGGCGGTTGGCGTCGGCGCGCAGATCGGCAGAACGATCGAACTTGCGACCGTCGATGCCGGCGAGCCCGCGCTTGCCTGCATGCAGGCATTTCTCGGCCCCCGTTACGGCGCAACCATTGCCCGCGTGGTTGCCAAGGACGCCGGGCGCCAGTTTACGATCGATCCTGGCCAAGGGCGCGCGGCGGTTTCGACCGGTGCGGTGCTGGCCGAAGGCCGCGAAGGGCTTGCGGGATCAATCGTGTTGCTGGTCCGCCGCCAACTGTCGAACATGGCCGGTCGCATCGGTCAACGCATTGTCGGCGCACTCGTCGGGCGCCTTGTCGCCGTCGTTGCGGGTGGCGTTGGCGTTGTCCTGATCGCCAAGGACATCTGGGATTTCCGCTACGGCGTATTGCCGATCATCGCATCGGAGATGAAGTCGAGCGAGACCAAGGAAAAGGTCCGGGAAGAGCTGGTCAAGACGATCTCAGAACAGATCGGCGAACACACGCGCGAAATATCCGCCAAGACGGCAGAACGCGTCGTGGAAATCTGGCAGGAGTTCCGGCGTGCGCACGCCAAGGTGCTTGAACTTGCCGAACGCAGTGACCCGTTCAAGCGCTTCCTCGATGCGCAAAAGCCTGAGAACCTGCCACGCCTGGACGAGATGGTCGCAATTGTTCTGGCGTCGGAAGGCGAAGCCGGTGTGCTGAAGCGCCTCGACGACGGCACGCTGCATCAGGCAGTCAGCTCACTTCCCCCGGAAGCCCTGGCAATAGCGCGTGAAGCCCGTTCGCTCGAAACCGCGCTGCATTGGTCGGCATTGGCTGGCGAGGCCCTGCCGAAGGTCGTCGAGCACGAGATCCATCGGCGGGCCACGCCACAAGATTTCAGCAAGGCCGCATTGACCCGCGTCCTAGCGCTTGGCGACCGCTTGGCAATCACGCGCCTGGCATCAATCAAGCGCGCGACGCGCGAAATCTTGTTCGAAGTCGACGATGGCGACCTCAGGAGACTGGGTCGCGGTTTGACGGAAGGTGATCTGGAGACACTCGCCAGCTATATGACGGGTCTCGAGAAAGGCGCCGGCCAGCGCGTGCTGCGTGTGGTTGCGCACACTCCGATAAGAATGCAGGCGTTAGCGCCCCCACGAGTGCGCGCCGCAGTACTGGCGAGCCGCGATCAAACCGCAGCCGTCAATATGATGCTGCGTTCTGCATCCGGGCTCGACCCGAGCACGGTCGCGGCAGACTTCGATCTCGTTTGGAAAGGCCACGTCAGTGCGATTCTGCTGTGGGAGAAACAGCCCGAAGCAGTCGGAATCCTGGCACTATCGGCATTCTTTGTGCTGATGCTGCTGAAGCGATTGCTGTTCGGCCGACGACGGAGGGGCATGTCGGTTGGTGCCGGGAGATAATACTCAATGTTGCTCGTAACGACGGAGACGATCGGCGAAGCCCGTGTGCTGCACGGCGAACTGGTATTTGCATCGGCGGTTGCCGGCGCCAACATCATTCGCGATATGCGGGAAGCGGTTACGAACTACGTCGGCGGCAATATGACCCGTTATGAGTTTGTCCTCGACAGGACAATCGAGCGCGCTTTTTCAATCCTGTCCGAACGTGCCAGGGCCAAGGGATACGACGGTGTCTTGGCGATCCGCGTCTCTCACCCGATGATCACCACTGGCGCGTTGGAAGTCGTCGCGGTCGGCACCGGCTTCAATTATGCCGACAAATCGGACCGGCAAATCTGAAAACGAACCTGTGGGTGTGTGGCCGGGACAACGTGCTACTGCCTTGCAGCGCTGCTAGCCTTTGCTCATCGATTCGATTTTGCCGAAACCAGAACAAGAGGCAGCACATGAGCCGTACATTCAGCCCAGCGCGGCACACCACGGAAGGACTGAACATGGGATTGAAAGCTCCGGGCCTGCTGACCTTCATGTTGGCGGTGATTTTGACCGTCTGCATCCTGGTCGTGAAATTCTTTGAGGCGCAAATCCCATTCATCCAAGGCAACGAATTCTGGGCTCTGATGATCGCGCACCTGATCCTGGTATTCGGGTGCCTGTTCCGCGGGATCTGATCATTGTGCGCTGTCCCGGCGCTGCACGACGAAGGCCCCGATCTCGCGATCGGGGCCTTTGTCGTAATTGCGTCGGCGGCCGGCGGCTACCCGTGAATCAGTGGCTCAGCACCGCCAGCAGCAGCAACGCCACGATATTGGTGATCTTGATCGCCGGATTGACGGCCGGGCCAGCCGTGTCCTTGTAGGGATCGCCTACCGTATCGCCGGTCACGGACGCCTTGTGCGCCTCCGTACCTTTCATGTGCTTGACGCCGTCCTTGGCGACGAAGCCGTCCTCGAAGGCCTTCTTGGCGTTGTCCCAGGCGCCGCCGCCGGAGGTCATCGAGATCGCAACGAACAGCCCCGTCACGATCACACCGAGCAGCATCGCACCAACGCAGCTGAAGGCGGCGCTCTTGCCACCAATCGCGTTGATGACAAAGAACAGCACGATCGGTGACAGCACGGGGAGCAGCGATGGTGCAATCATCTCCTTGATCGCGGCTTTCGTCAGCAGATCGACGGCACGGGCGTAATCCGGGCGCTCGGTGCCCTTCATGATGCCGGGCTTTTCCTTGAACTGGCGGCGTACTTCCTCGACGACCGAACCGGCCGCACGGCCGACGGCCGTCATGGCCATGCCGCCGAACAGGTAGGGTATGAGGCCGCCGAGCAGCAGGCCGACAACGACATACGGATTGGCGAGCGAGAAATCCGGCGTTACGCCCTTGAAATACTGGAACACCGTGGAGCCCGGCTTGTTGGCCTCCGCGATGAAGTACTGAAGGTCGTAGCTGTAGGCGGCAAACAGCACCAGCGCACCGAGACCGGCCGAGCCGATCGCATAACCCTTGGTGACGGCCTTCGTCGTATTGCCGACCGCGTCGAGCGCGTCGGTCGAGCGGCGGACTTCCTTCGGCAGGCCCGCCATTTCGGCGATACCGCCGGCGTTATCCGTCACCGGGCCAAAGGCGTCGAGGGCCACGACCATGCCAGCAAGACCGAGCATCGTCGTCGTCGCGATGGCAGTGCCAAAGAGGCCGGCGAGGTTGTAGGTCAACAGGATGCCGGCGACGATCGCCAGCGTCGGCAGCGCCGTCGATTCGAGGGACACCGCGAGGCCTTGGATCACGTTGGTGCCGTGTCCCGTCACCGACGCCTGGCTGATCGAGCGCACCGGGCGGAAACCGATACCGGTGTAGTACTCCGTGATCCACACGATGAGGCCGGTGAGCGCGAGACCGACGAGGCCGCATTGGAACAGGCTCCAGCCGGTGATCGCGACGTTGCCGACCCTGCCGACCTCGCCGAAGCCGCCGAGCACGTACTGCGTCGCCACATAGAGCCCGCCGATCGACAGCACGGCCGACGCGATGACGCCGCGATAGAGCGCCCCCATGATCGAGCCGTTGGCCCCGAGCTTGACGAAGTAGGTGCCGACAATCGACGTTACGATGCAGGCGCCGCAGATCGCCAGCGGATAGACCATAAGCTTGGCAAGGCTCGGCTGTCCGGCAAAGAAGATCGCGGCCAGCACCATGGTCGCGACCACCGTTACCGCATAGGTCTCGAACAGGTCGGCCGCCATGCCGGCGCAATCGCCGACGTTGTCGCCGACGTTATCCGCGATCGTCGCCGGGTTGCGGGGATCATCTTCCGGAATTCCGGCTTCGACCTTGCCGACGAGATCAGCACCGACGTCGGCGCCTTTGGTGAAGATGCCGCCGCCGAGACGTGCGAAAATCGAGATCAGCGAGGCGCCAAAGCCCAGCGCGACCAGGCTGTCGACAACGATCCGGTCAGCCGGTTTGTAGCCAAGTGGACCAGTCAGCAGGAAAAAATAGATGGTGACGCCGAGCAGCGCCAGACCAGCCACCAGCATGCCGGTGATCGCGCCCGCCTTGAACGCGATGTCGAGGCCGCCTGCAAGCGACTGGGTCGCCGCCTGTGCCGTTCGCACGTTGGCGCGAACGGAAACATTCATGCCTATATAGCCGGCGATACCCGACAACACGGCGCCGAGCAGGAATCCGAATGCGGTCAACGCGCCGAGCAGTATCCAACCCAGCACAAAAATCACCGCACCGACCACGGCGATCGTCATGTACTGGCGGTTGAGATAGGCCTGCGCGCCCTCGCGGATGGCCGCAGCGATGTCCTGCATTTTCTTGTTGCCGGCATCAGCCGACATCACCTGCCGAGCGGTAAAGGCCGCATAAACGATTGACAGCGCCCCGCAGGCGATGACCGCCCAGAGTATGTTGGATATCATTGAACTCCCCATCGGCCTTCCATGGCCTAAAACATCTTGCCGTTGAACACGAAAGGACACCGGCCAAGCAGCTTTGCCACCTGGCCTGCGCTTCCGTTCGAAAACAACCGGAGTCCGACCAATGTTCGCGGGAACATAGCCGCGCAACGCAGGCACCTATGAGCATGGCAAATTTGACGCTATGAATCGGCTTGTATCGCCTGCCCTCCCTCCAGCGGCGGGACCATGCCAAAATACAACTAGCGTTGCAACCGCAGTCCAAGCTGTGTTTCGTCGGATAAAGATTAAAACGGCAAAGCCGTTCCGCGTTCAGAAGTGGTCGTATCCGGTCTTGGGCAGCACGATGTCCGCACCTGCGGCGTCCCTGATCGACAGTCCACTGCCAACAACCATCTCGCCGATGTCGGCCATATCGACGCCGGCATCGAGAGCTGCTTCCGCAAAGTCCTCGGCTATTGCTGGCGGGACACTACAAAGAATTTCGTAGTCATCGCCGCCGCTTAGCGCCATCAGACGCACATCCGATGATTGCGCGGCGATTCGTGCGGCGACGGACGACAACGGCAAATTTTCGAGTTGGACGGTTGCACCCACCCCTGACGCCTTGCACATGCGCCCCAGATCCTTGGCAAGACCGTCCGAAACATCCATCGCGGCCGAGGCGAACTTCAGCAGCAGAGCCGAAAGTTCGACGCGAGGCTGCGGCAAAAGATAGCGATCGAGCAAGAACTGTCGATCTTCGCTTGTCAGGGCGGCAAAGCGTTTGGCGTCCATATTTCGACGCAGAATGAGGCCCAGCGCAGCATCGCCCAGCGTGCCGGAAACAAACACCCGATCTCCGACTTCGGCCGTCTCACGCCGCACCATCTTTCCCTCGGGCACCGTGCCAATTGCCGTGATGGTGACGGATAGAGGCACGCCGGCGCGTCGGTCGGTGTCGCCACCGATCAGGCTAAGGCCGAAGTGTTCCTGTGCATCCTTCAGGCTCGACGTGAAACGGATCATCCAGTCGCTCGATGGCGCCTCGGGAAAACTAAGTACCATGAGATACGCGTGTGGTGACGCGCCTTTCGCGACAAGGTCCGAGATGTTCACGGCGAGCGCGCGCCAGGCGATATTTTCCGGAGTCTCGTCCGCAAAGAAATGCACGTCCGTCACCACCGCATCGCTCGTGACGACGAGATCGCTTCCCGGCGGAGGTCGAAGGATCGCGCAATCGTCTTTCAAGCCGAACGCGCCGGGATAACCGCTCGCCAGCGGCGCCAGGTACTGCTCGATCAGTTCTTCTTCGCTGGCAATGCTTTTCGCCATGCAGAAATTCACCGCTCCGGCCGATTCAGGTCTTATTGAACTCGGGCGCGCGCAAGCGCCGGGCGAGTTTATCTAGAACGCCGTTGATGACCTTTGGTTCTTCCTCATTAAAAAATGCGTTGGCGACCTCAACATACTCATTGATGACAACCCGCGCCGGAACGTCGGGCCTGTCCATCAATTCGTAAACGCCGGCCCGCAGAATTGCCCGCAGGATGCTGTCGACGCGGACCAGCCGCCAACCCGCCGCGAGCTGTTGATCGACGATCGGGTCAATCTCGAGTTGCCGACGCACCACTCCGCGCAGTACGTCGGCAAAAAAAATCGGATCGGCCCCTTTCTGATTGCCATCCGCCTCTTCGCCGCTGAAGCGCAACGCCGAGAACTCGGTCACGATATCGTTGATGTCGGTACCGGCCAGATCCATCTGATAGAGCGCCTGCACAGCCGCCATCCGTGAGGCCCCGCGGGAACGCGACACATTCGTGCGGGGGCTCTTGCTCATGAATGCGGCGTCTTGCTGGACGCTGGCTCGAAATTAGCTGCGATCTCGATCAGCCGCAGGCAAGCCCGGACCGCTTCTGCGCCCTTGCCCGAGCGACCGCCTCGTGCCCGCGCCATCGCCTGGGCTTCGGTATCGACAGTCAGGATGGCATTGCCCACCGGAATGGCGTGGTGCATGCACACTTCATAGGTCCAATGATTGGCGTTGTTGCATACGATGTCGTAATGCGACGTCTCGCCACGGATGACGCAACCGAGCAGAACAACTCCCGCGTAGCGTGCGCTGGCGGCGGATGCCGGAATCGCGCCAGCCTTCACGGCCGCGGCCAGAACCTGCGGGATCTCCAGGGCGCCGGGGACCTCCACGCGTTCGAAGGCGATGCCCTGAGCGCTGAGTTCGGCAATCGCCCCGTCGACAAGCGCCCGGCCAATGGTTTCATAATAGTGCGCCTCGATGATAAGAATCGGCAGCTTTGGCCTCGCGGCGGGATCGATCGCCCAATCCACGCCTGTACCTTTGCCGGCCATCACTCGATCTTCCGTGTGTCGACAATTTTCAATCCGTAGCCATCGAGGCCGACGTAGACCGAACTCGCCGCGTTCGACAACAGGATCATGTCAGTGACGCCCAGCTCGCGCAGGATCTGACTGCCGATGCCGATATCGACGCGCCGTCTTTCCTGACCCTCCCGGCTGCCCGGGACTTTTGGCCGGCCTTCCCGGGCAAGCCCTTCCGAAACCGATTTCGGGCGCAGGTCGCGCAACAGAACGATGACACCTCGACCCTCAGCCTCAATCATCCGCATGGATTTTTCGATTAAGGAGCCCCGTCTGCCGGCCTGTCCGCCATCGATGCCTACGCCGAGAAGATCGGCCAGCGGGTTCACGGCGTGAACCCTGACCAGTACCGGGCCGGCGACGCTGAGATCGCCCTTCACCAGCGCCAGATGCTCGCAGGCATCTACCGTTGTCGCAAAAACGTGGAGCGCGAATTTACCGCCGTACACGCTTTCGACATCACGGCGCGCGACGGGCCGGATCAAGCGGTCATTCGACAGGCGATGGGCGATCATATCCTCGATAGTGCCGATCTTCAGGCTATGCTTTTGAGCGAAGCCAACGAGGTCGGGCATCCGCGCCATGGTGCCGTCATCGTTCATGATCTCGCAGATGACAGCGGCCGGATAGAGCCCGGCCATGCGGCACAGATCGATCGACGCTTCCGTATGGCCGGCGCGGATCAGCACGCCACCGTCGCGTGCGATCAGGGGGAACACGTGTCCCGGCGACACGACGTCCTCGTGGCCTTTGCTGGCATCGATCGCGGTGGCGATGGTGCGGGCGCGGTCGTGCGCCGAGATGCCAGTCGTGATGCCCTCGCGCGCTTCGATGGAAACGGTGAAAGCAGTGCCGGTGCGTGACGCATTGGCCCGAACCATGCTTTCGAGCCGCAGTTCCTGGCCGCGCGCTTTGGTGAGCGACAGGCAAATCAGCCCGCGGCCATGCTTCGCCATGAAGTTGACGGCGTCGGGTGTCGCCATCTGGGCTGGGATTAACAGATCGCCTTCGTTCTCGCGATCTTCGGCATCGACCAGAATGATCATCCGGCCGTTGCGCAAATCCTCGACGATCTCGGACGTCGTCGACAGAAAACCCCTTCCGCCTTGATACTCGACGGTCTTCAAGCCTTTGGTCACCGGCGGAACTCCATCAGTCGCGCAACGTAGCGGGCAAACATATCGACTTCGAGATTGACCCGGTCGCCCGCCTGCTTTCTACCCCAGGTCGTGGCACCCAAGCTATGCGGAATGAGATTGACGCCGAAACGGTTTCCATTGACCTCGTTGACCGTCAGTGATGTGCCGTCGAGCGCAATCGAGCCTTTCGGCGCGATGAATTTGGCAAGATCCTCCCCCACCTCGAGCGTGAAGCGCTGACTTCCGCCATCGGCCTTGACCTCGATGATCGAGGCAACGCCATCGACATGACCTGAAACAACGTGGCCGCCGAGTTCGTCTCCCGCCTTCAGCGAGCGTTCTAGGTTGACCTTGGTACCGGGCTGCCAACCACCAAGCGTGGTTTTTGACAGCGTTTCATTAGAGACATCGACGGAAAACTCGCTGTTTTGGCGCTCGGCTCGCACGCCAGTAACGGTCAGGCAGCAGCCGTCGCAACAGATGGACGCGCCAGTCATTATCGATGCCGGCAGATAACTCGACCGAATTGTGATTCGGCCGGCCTCATTGCGAACCACTTCCCCGATATCCGTCACAAGGCCTGTGAACATTGGTTTTTGCCCTTCGAACCAGTAGTGCTCGATCATATCCCCTGTCACGGCTTCGCGCGACAACAGCCGCCAATCGGCGTTAGCAGTAATGCACTCCAGGCCGTCGGCGCCGAACGCCGGCGAGCCGTGCGTCGATCCCACGGCGACTGCACCGCGCATGATGACGCATTCGTCGGCATAACCGCCGGCGATGAACGCCGCTGCAACCTTCGGCCCGCCTTCGACCAGCAGGCGCGTGATGCCGCGCCCTGCCAGCACCTGCAACACTTGCGATAGGTCTAGTCCCTGCCCGTCGGCGCCACGCGAGACGCCGACGACCTCGATACGGCCACCGACCGGAAAGGCGGAATGCGCCTGTGCCGTCTCCGTGCTGGTGAAGATCATCACCGGAACTGTCGCCGCCGTTTTCATTATGCGTGTACTGCGCTTCAGCGCGAAGCTGGTATCGAGGATTACACGCAAAGGCGATCGGCCACTAAGACCTGGTAAGCGGCAGGTCAACTCGGGATCGTCCGCATGCGCAGTGCCAATGCCAACCAGAATGGCATCGGCCCTCGCGCGCAGCAGGTGTGCCCGCGCGCGCGCCGCCTCGCTCGTGATCCAGACCGGATGGCCGTCCCGTCCACGCGGCACAAACGCGTCCGATCCGACTGCGAGCTTGATCTGCACGGAGGGGCGGTTCCGCGTCACGCGGCGGATATGCCCGATCGTCATGCGCCGGCAGTCGTCCGCCAGCACACCGACGTCGACGGCGACGCCGGCATCCCTTAGCCGCGCGATGCCCCGACCGGACACCCGCAGATCCGGATCCTCCACCCCGATGACGGTACGCGCAATCCCTGAAGCGATCAGCGCGTCCGCGCACGGGGGCGTTTGTCCGAAATGCGAGCATGGTTCGAGCGTTACGTACATCGTCGCGCCGCGCGCCGACGGACCGGCCCGATCGAGTGCATTGGTCTCGGCGTGCGGCCGGCCATCGGGCTGCGTCCAGCCCCGCGCGATGACGACCGCCTTTGCTTCGTCGACGATCACTGCGCCGACTGCAGGATTGGCGCCTGTGTGGCCAAGTCCGCGCTTGGCCATTCGCAGGGCCATTCGCATGTACGCGTGATCCCGGTTGTCCGATGGCATCTCAGTGCCGCTTAGCCGCTGATCCGATCGCCGGGCCAGGCTCGCCCGCGTGCTCACCATCGGCCGTGTCTCGCGCAATTTCTCCAAGCACGGTCTGAAAATCGGCGGCATCGCGAAAGTCGCGATAGACCGACGCGAACCGCACGTAGGCAACGGGATCGAGGCCCTTTAGTCCCTCTATCACCATCTCGCCGATGGCCGATGACGGTACTTCGGCTTCACCCGTACTTTCCAGGCGGCGCACAATGCCGGACACCATGCGCTCGATCCGCTCCGGCTCGACCGGTCGCTTGCGCAATGCCACTTCAACGGAGCGCAGCAGCTTGTCGCGAACGAACGGTACCTTGCGGCCAGCGCGCTTGACGACGGTCAGTTCCCGCAATTGCACGCGCTCGAAGGTCGTGAACCGGCCGCCGCAGTCCGGGCAAACCCGGCGGCGGCGAATGGCTGCACTCTCTTCTGCCGGGCGGCTATCCTTGACTTGACTGTCCGGTGACGCGCAGTAAGGGCAGCGCAAGAGGCCATTCCTTCAATTGTAGATCGGGAAACGGCGACACAGTGCCATCGCTTCTTCCGCGATGCGGGACTCGACCAGTGGCGCAACACCGTCCGGTGTCTGTGCGGCGGCCGCAAGCAACTGCGAGATCATACGGCCTATGTCGCGGAACTCGGCCACACCGAAGCCGCGGGTGGTGCCCGCCGGTGTACCGAGGCGGATGCCCGAGGTCACCCACGGCTTTTCCGGGTCAAACGGCACGCCGTTCTTGTTGCAGGTCAGATGGGCGCGGCCCAGCGCCCGCTCCGACTTCGCACCGGTGAGTTTTTTCGGCCGCAGATCGACCAGCATCAGGTGGTTGTCGGTGCCCCCCGACACGAGCTCGAATCCGGCGGCTTTGAGGGTCTCGGCCAAGGCCCTGGCATTATCGACAACGTTACGGGCGTAAACCTTGAAATCGGGCCGCAGTGCCTCGCCGAAAGCAACGGCTTTGGCCGCAATAATATGCATCAGCGGCCCCCCCTGGATGCCGGGGAATACCGCGGAATTGATGTTCTTCGCCATCTCCTCGCCGTCGGTCAGGATCAAGCCGCCGCGCGGCCCACGCAGCGTCTTATGCGTTGTAGAGGTCACAACGTGCGCATGCGGAAATGGCGACGGATGCGCGCCACCTGCAACCAGACCGGCAAAGTGGGCCATGTCGACCATGAACACCGCATTGACCTCATCGGCGATCTCGCGGAAACGCTTGAAGTCCCAAAGCCGCGCGTAGGCTGATCCGCCGGCGATGATCAGCTTCGGTTTCGACGCACGCGCAATCTTTCCCACTTCATCCATGTCGACAAGGTGATCGTCCGTGCGCACAGTGTAGGGCACGACGTTGAACCACTTGCCCGACTGATTGACCGGCGAGCCATGGGTCAGGTGACCGCCAGCCGCGAGGTCCAGGCCCATGTAGGTGTCACCGGGCTTCAGACAGGCGAAGAATACCGCCTGATTGGCCTGCGCGCCGGTCGGGGGCTGCACATTGGCGAAGCCGCAGCCGAACAGCCGCTTCGCGCGTTCGATCGCCAGCTCCTCGGCGATATCCACATGCTGACAGCCGCCGTAGTAGCGTTTGCCGGGATAGCCTTCCGCGTACTTGTTGGTCAGCACTGTGCCGGCGGCTTCGAGCACCGCCCTGCTGACGATATTCTCCGAGGCGATCAGCTCGATTTCGTTCTGCTGCCGCGCAAGCTCTTTAGCTACGATGCTGGCAATGGCCGGATCGCGTTCGGCCAGACTTTCGCTGAAGAATGGATCGTAAGTCGCTGCGCTGGCGAGCTTGGACATGAGCTGAGCCTTGTCTTGAAACCATGGCGTGAAATGAGGGCCAAGCATCGTCGCGGGCCTCACGACAAGCCACTCGGCAGCGACCTACCATGTTGCGCGCCCTCGCGCCAAGGGACGGTATCGCTGGACCCGGTAATTGCAGTTGATTGTTGTCCGTCGGCCCCACGAATACAACTTTCCCGACCGCAAGGCATGGTACCGTCGACACATGCACTCACAGCGAGCAAACCCATGTCCTGCGATGTGGCTAATCATTGACGGCGGTCGGCGCAGCCTGTGGATCAGCCGAAGCCTTCGGGGAAGGCCGTCAATACTGGGCAGCAAAACAGGGCGATGAATGCACGGGTCATGCAGTCGCGCGCTACCTCCTAAGAGGCGTGATCAGCCGCGCTTTCTCGAGTCGGACGAACGTGAAGCGACCTTCGGAGTAACGCGCGCACTGCTGATCGGCCCCATGGTCTCGACGATTTTCTGCAGCGCCGCAACAAATTGCGCCCGCTGCGAAGATGGCAGTGTCGCGAGCAGCGCTTCGTTCGTCGCGACCGCGCCGGGAGCAGCGGAGTCGAGCGCATTGCGCCCAGCAGCCGACAGTCGAACCGCGTACATTCGCGCATCTTCCTTGGTGCGGCGACGCTGCAACATGCCGCGTTCGACAAGGCGGCGAACAATGTCGGCCAGGGTCGACCGATCGATGCCCGTTGCGTCCACAAGGCCGGTTTGACTGACATCCTCGGATTTGGCCACCGTCTGCAACACGGCATACTGCCGGGGAGTCAAATCGCTCTTACCTATTTTGTTGGCGAACAACTCGTCGGCACACTGACCGGCGCGGTGCAGCAGATGCAGCGCCGATACGGCATGCCCGGCACCATTCGAAACTCTAAGCATCAAGCGTTCCTGTGAACAAGGGTTGAAAGCTGCTGTGACGTGTCAACGCGTTCTTGCATTGCGAGACACAGTTCAAGCGCTCTGGATACAGAACGAGTTCGCCACTGTCTTGACCTTGCGCCCGCGGTTATTGACGCGGAAAGCACGTGTTGAAAACTCCTCAGCTGGCACTGCACCCGCTGCGATGCACGACCGGTAACCGCCCTGGAATAGTGCCTCGCGGGAACAATTAAGGTTATCCGGATATTGTGATACACTACCATACCAGCGTCTTTTAGCGTTCACAAGTTTTCGAGAATTCACAAGCTTGAGTGATCTGGCCGCGCCAGCCTTAGAGAGGCTTCGTGCGAATTGCCGAACCGACAGTGCGAGCCAGCGTGCTCGCATTCATGTCCGACTATCTAGACCGGCGCGGCATGGCGATTGGCCCGCTGCTGGACGAGGCGCGGATCGATCGTGCTGACATCGAAGACCCTCGGCGCCAGATCTCGCTCAATGCCGTGGCAACGCTGTTCGATAGCGCGGCACGCGGCCTAAACGATCCCGCGTTTGGGCTGAACTATGCACGCCACTTTCCTATTGGCGGATCCGGGTTGATCGGCCACATGCTGATGTCGGCGCCGACGGTCCAGCAAGCGCTCTGCGTCGTCGCGCATTACGCAACCATACACACAACGGGAATGCAGGTGTCCTTCGATGTTCGCGAAGGGGCTGGTTGGTTCTCGTTGCGCTGGCCGCCATCGTTCACCGCCCGGCCGGCGCAATACACGGCTTTCTCACTTGGCGCCCTGGTACTCCGAATACGGCTGGCTGCCGGTTCCGACTGGCGTCCGGCATCGGCTGCTTTTCAACATCGCGCCCCTGCAGCGATTGCTATCTATCGGCAGTTTTTCGGGACCAGGCTCGAGTTTGATCAGCCGCAATTTGCCATCGAGGTGGACGCAGCGGCGCTCGCCAAGTCGATGCCGCCCGTCATGCAAGGACTGTTCGACACCATGCTCGACCTCGGCGACCGGACGCTGCGCGAACAGAGCACACCGTCCGATATCGGCTCACTCGTCCAGACCGAGCTTGCGCGCCGACTTGCCCTGGAAGAACTGTTCGATCTCGAAACAGTCGCTGCTGCCCTTGGATTTACCTCCCGATCGATGCAATGGCAACTGGCTCTTGAGGCGACAACTTATGAACAGATCCTACTGCTGACGCGTATCGTGCAGGCCGAGCAATACCTGCGAGAAACCAGTCACCCGATGACGGCGATTGCAGCCATGCTTGGCTTTTCCGAGCTGTCAGCGTTCACGCGATGGGCCAACCGCCAGTTCGGCGATACGCCGACCGCAGTGCGCCAGAAGCTGCGTGGATCATTGAAGCCGTAGATGCCGATCGATCATGCGCTGCACGAGCCTGCCAGTGCAGGTTTACCACACACCAGACACCGGCCGACTACCGATAGCTTGCACTTGCGCCCATATGCCCGCAAGACTCGGCTTTATGGTGGGAACTTGCTTCGCAAGAAATTCAATGTCGATCAGCTGGTCGGCGGCGCTATCTGTGGCAATCATTGCTGGGAGCCAATCCGCGATCGCATGCGCCCGATCCGATTTCGAAGGCGTAGTCGGCCAGGCCGCAGCCGCGTTGGGCGAAATGAACACCCATAACACTCCAGTCTTTCAGGAGAGACTTAGATTGCTGAAGGACAAGCGACAGTGGACGTACGATGAATTTGTCCGGCAAGCGGCGCCGCTCGTCGCCGATGAACGCATCACTGAATTCGACCAGAAATCAGCCGATCACCTCCTCCGCATCAACACCATGGGTGATGCAGGGGCGAGTGCCGCAAGCCTCGATTGCAAACTGCTGGAGACATTGCGTTCGAACATGGCGGCATTGGTCGAAACGCAGACGCAGAAATGGGCTTATATGTTCGGCAAGATCGATGCTGAGATCGCCAAATAGTCGGTTACGCCACGGTTTGCTGGCCGCGATTAGAAACGTCGTACGTCTTATCCCAGAGTCGCTTCAAACTGTTCCGGAATTGCTCTGGGTCCGAGCCCAGCCGTTCGGCCCAAGCCGCTCCTGCGGCTGGAAGCGAGTCTTGTAATCCATCTTGTGCGAGCCGCCGATCCAATAGCCAAGGTAGAGGTAGGGCAAACCCAAAGCGCGTGCATGTGCGACGTGATCTAGGATCATGTAAGTACCGAGCGATCGCGCTGCCTCGGTACAATCGTAAAAACTGTAAACGAGCGACAAGCCGTCGGACAAACGGTCGCAAAGTGTAACGCCAACGAGCCGTCCGGGGCCGACTGCCTCAACAAGTGCATCCTCCGGCCGGACGCGGTACTCGCTCACGAATGTATCGACGACCGAGTCCTCGACCATCATCGCAAAGTCGAGCACGCTCATATCCGACATGCCGCCATCGTTATGACGGGCATCAATATAGTCGCGAAACAATGCGTACTGCTCGGCCGTCGGTCGCGAGGCAGCGCGACGCACCCCAAGGTCGCGATTGTTATGTCGAACGCGCCGGAACGAGCGCGTATCGACGAACTGGTCGACCGGCACGCGCACCGATACACAAGCCTGACAGCCCTCGCAGTACGGCATATAGGCAATGTTCTGGCTGCGTCGAAAGCCGCCCTTCAACAGGTTGTCGACGAGCGCTGCGGGCTTGTCATGCGTCAGGTGGGTGAACAACTTCCGCTCGAGCCGACCCGGCAGATATGGGCAGCGCTGCGGTGTCGTCACGTAGAATTCGGGGAAATGCTTTTGGTGTTCGCTCATGCCGCCCGCCGGCTCACCGGTCGTTACCCTGCAAAGAGTGTATGTGACCCGGTGCCCATGCCGCAAGCGCATCCCAAGTGTGGCGCACAATGCCGCTGTTGCCGCCGTCTAGAATGCGGCGATCAGCCGAGCGACCAGCGCTATTGTCCGGGATGCGCGTTGGTTTATGTTCGTACCTGACAACGCTCGGGGGAGGAACACTCGATGCACGGACGCCGACCGACGATCACATCGCTGCATGGCATGGTCGCCGCGGCGCACCCGCTTGCGGCGGCAGCGGGCGCCCGTCTCCTGGCTTCTGGCGGCAACGCCTTCGATGCCGCGGCAGCAACTGCGGCGGCACTGAACGTTGTCGAGCCTTTCATGTCGAGCCTTGCCGGTATGGGCCTCGCTACCTGTTATGTCGCGGCGGAAAAGCGCGTGCGCACGCTCGACTTCGTCACGCGCATCCCAAGCCGTTTTCCGATCGCTCGCTTAAAGCAGCGCGAAGATCTTGCGCGGGGGCCGTTATCGGTCGGTGCGCCGGGCAATCTCGCCGGCTGGAGCGAACTGGTTGGAAGCTACGGCCGTAAACTGTTGAAGGATACCCTGGCGCCGGCAATAGCTCTCGCTCGCGATGGGTTTCCGTTGATCGAATTCAATGTCGAGCAAATCAATGAGACGGCGCCGGTCCTCAAAGCCTGTCCGGAACTCTACCCGGAGTTTGCCCGCACCTATCTGGGTGGTCCAGAAGCTGTCCGTATGGGGCAGATCCTTAAGCAACCCGACCTTGCGCGAACGTTGGAGGCCATCGCGGAGGACGGCGCGCGCCTGCTCTATGGTGGCGCGCTCGGCGACCGGGTTATCGCGCATCTGGCGGCGCTCGGCGGCACCCTGACGATGGCTGATCTCGAAGCCGTCCGCCCACAGTGGCGCGATCCGCTCTCGATCTCCTATCGCGGCCGGCGCGTACATACATTGACGCCGCCTTGCGAAGGCTTTCAGTTTCTGCTGGCGCTGCGCATCCTCGAAGGTTTCGACCTCTCCCGGCTCGAGCGCAATGGAGTCGAGCATCTCGATACCGTTTATCGCGCCATCCGCGTGGCGGCGGGCGTGCGCATCCAAAACAATAACCCGACAGCGGAGAAACTTGACGCACTTCTGTCGAACGAAGCAATTGAAACCTTGCGGCGCCGAGTGCGCGACGGCCGTCCGGTTAGCGGGCCAACGGAGCAGTGGATGCAGCCCGGCCCGGGTGAGGATCCAGGGCACACAACGTCATTCTCGATCGCGGATCGGGACGGCAACTTGATCTGCCTGACGCAAAGCATCGGCAGTCCGTTCGGCAGTGGCGTCGTCGTGCCTGGCACCGGTCTGTGCCTCAACAATTTCCTCTACTGGGCGGACGTGGTTCCGAACAGTCCTAACCGCGCCAAGCCAGGCGACGCACTTGCGATGTGCATGTCGCCGACCATCACGCTCCAGGACGGGCGTCCCGTGCTCGCGTTGGGAACTCCCGGCAGTTACGGCATCATGCAGACCCAGGTGCAAGCCCTTGTGCAGTACGTTGACTTCGGGCTGCCGTTGCAGGAAGCAATCGAAGCGCCGCGTGCCCGCCTTTGGGACGGCCGTCGCATCCAAGTCGAAGGGCGCATCCGTGCAGAAGTTATCGAGGCGCTGGCTGCCCGCGGTCACGAGATCGAGGCGTTCGATGCCTGGACCATGAAAGTCGGCGGCATGCACGGCGTCGCCATCGATGCCACCACCGGGGCGTTTACCGGCGCCTGCGATCCCCGCCGTGACGGCTATGTCGCCACGCCGTGAAGTGAAACGGTTGTGGTTACCCGTCATCAGCTCGGTTGGGGTGCCTGCGGGGCGGCTAATAATGGATGGGGCACCCTGGGACACCGGCACCGCACAAGAGGTTTAAAGGTGCTGGAAAAACTTCTGTTGCTGCGCAGGGCAGGCGTTATGTACCTGCCCTCAAGAGGGCCGCGGCTCTTGGCGCGAAATAGCTCAGCACGCCCGATGCGCCGGCACGCTTGAAAGCCATCAGGCTTTCCAAAATCACCTTGTCGCCATCGAGCCAACCGTTTTGCGCGGCCGCCATCAGCATCGCGTATTCGCCGGAGACCTGGTAGGCGAATGTCGGAACCTGGAAGGTTTCCGAAACACGCCGCACGATATCAAGATAGGGCATGCCGGGTTTGACCATTACCATGTCCGCACCCTCGGCGAGATCGAGTGCCACCTCGCGGATGGCTTCGTCAGAGTTCGCCGGGTCCATCTGGTAGGTTCGCTTGTTGCCCTTGAGCGTGCCGGACGAGCCGAGCGCATCGCGAAACGGGCCGTAGAATGCCGACGCATATTTTGCGGCGTAAGCCATGATCAGCGTATTGGTGTGCCCCTTGGCTTCGAGCGCGCAGCGAATCGCGCCGATACGCCCGTCCATCATATCGGACGGCGCGATGATGTCGCAGCCGGCGTCGGCCTGCACCAGCGACTGAGCCACCAGCACTTCGAGCGTTTCGTCGTTGAGGATGACACCATCGCGCAGCAGGCCGTCGTGGCCGTGGGTCGTGTAAGGGTCGAGCGCAACATCGAGCAGAATGCCGATGTCGAGGCCTGCCTTGCGAATGGCGCGCGTCGCCCGGCACACGAGATTATCGGGGTTGAAAGCTTCCCGGCCATCCTCGGTCCGCAGGCTCGAATCCGTGTGGGGGAACAGCGCCACGACGGGAATGCCAAGTGCCAGCGCCTGTTCGGCGGCGGCCACGATGAGATCGACCGACAGCCGTTCGATGCCGGGCATGGATGCGATCGGCGAGCGCTGACTATTGCCGTCGGTTACAAACAGCGGCCAAATCAGATCGGCCGATGACAGCGCGTGCTCGGCAACGAGCCGCCGCGACCATTCCGATTGGCGGGTGCGCCGCATACGCGTCGCCGGATAGCTCACAGTGGCGGCGCCGCCAGATTGAAGCTTTTTGGTTGGGCGTGCGATCAGATCAGGGCGTGGTTTCATTGCCGCTCACACCGTTTTTCCGGCAGATACCGGTTATCCCGGCACCATCCAACGACCGTGGCCGGATAGCAAGGACGGGTTAGATCTTGGTATAATCGCCGTGCCGACCCAGTCCGTCGGCGAACCGCGCCGCGCCCGTGGCGCCTTCGCGGTGGTGCGCCTCGACGCCGTTGGCCCATTCGCGCTTCATCGCCTCGCGAACATTGAGGCCGTGCGTCTCGTGCACCGTGCGCCGGTCTGCCCGGACCGCGCATTGGGGAAAGCGAGCGATCTGATGCGCCATCTCCTCCGCCGCTGCTCGGGCCCCCCCAACCCGAACAACCTGCTCGCACATGCCGATGCGCAGCGCCTCGTCGGCCGGCACCTTACGGCCCGTCATGATGATTTCCAGCGCCCTGCCCTGGCCGACCAGCCGCGGAAGCCGCACGCTACCACCGTCAATCAGCGGAATTCCCCAGCGCCGGCAATAGACACCGAAGTATGCGCTTTCACCCATGATCCTGACGTCGCACCAAAGTGCTAACTCCATCCCACCGGCAACCGCCGGTCCTTCCACAGCAGCGATTACGGGCTTGGAAAGTTCAAGCCGCGTGGGGCCAAGCGGTCCGCGGGGCGCGGGCGCTGCTCCCATGCCAAAGCCGAGACCTTCGACGATCTCACGATCGAAAGCGGCACGATCCGCAAGGGTCTGAGCGTACTTAAGATCCCAGCCTGCGCAGAAGGCGCCGCCTTCGCCCCATAGCACGGCGACGGCCGCGGCATTGTCCGCGTCGAAGGCAAGGAACGCCGCCACGAGCGCGTCCGCGCTCTCCGGGTCCATAGCGTTCCGTGCCTGCGGCCGACTGTGCACCACCGTCCAAACCGCGCCTGATTTCTCGATGCGCACACTCATTGACGCCCCTACTCGCAATAATGCCCGTTGTTTCGCTCTGCCATGTCGACATGAAAATGGTTTCGGTGGGCGAGGTTCGACTCCGGACCCAGCACCGTGCCGAACCGTTTGCAAGCAGCCGCATGGGCGTTGCGCAAAAACTGCGCCTTTTGACTTTGCACAATGCTATCGCTTGCCGGCATGTTCGAGGGCGCAACGGCGGCCGGTGACAGCTTAGCATCGTTCTTCGGCCTTGGGCCACCGAGTTGACTGGGCCGCGTCAAACCGTAACCCGAACGGCCATCGGCGTTCTGCGTCGCGCCCGGCGGTCGC
>JBGTIU010000058.1:0-21928 GCA_041745515.1 Hyphomicrobiaceae bacterium
GTCCAGCCCGAGCCCCTCGGCGATCTCGCGCGTCAACGCTTCGAGACGCGCACCAAGCCAGGGCCGCTCCACCTTGCGGCCGGCCAGCGCGCTGTCGACGTGGATGCGCACCATGTTCGAGGGGATCGCGAAACCGATGCCGTGCGACCCGCCGGAGCGCGAAAAGATCGCCGTGTTGATGCCGACCAGCCGGCCGGCCATATCGACGAGCGCGCCGCCAGAATTGCCGGGATTGATCGCCGCGTCGGTCTGGATGAAGACTTGCGCGTCCGATCGACTGATCTCGGAACGGGCCAGCGCCGACACGATGCCCTGCGTAACGGTCTGGCCGACGCCGAACGGGTTGCCGATGGCAAGCACCAGGTCACCGACTTCCAGACTATCGGAGTCTTCAAATTCCAGGGTCGGAAACTTGCCGTCTCCGCCTTCGACGCGCAACACAGCTATGTCGGTCTTCTCATCCTGCTGGATAACTTTGGCATCGAACTCGCGTTTGTCGGACAGCACCACCTTGATTTCCGTTTGCCCGCCACCTTTGATGACGTGCGTATTGGTGACGACGATGCCGGCGGGCGAGACGATGACACCGGAGCCCAACGAATTCTGCTGGCGCTCGGTTGGTTGGCCGAAGCGATCACCGAAGAACTTGCGGAACACAGGGTCGTCAGCAAACGGCGAATTGAACGTCTGTACTCTGCTGCGGACATAGACGTTGACGACCGCCGGCGCCGTCTGTTTGACAATCGGCGCAAACGAGAACTGAACCGCTTCGCGTGACGGCGGCGCGATTCTGCGTTGAGCCTCCGCTAGGTCGGCCAGTCCAACGTTGCCTGAGAGCGCGGCCAGTATCGTCATCCGCGACACTTGGCTTAACCGCATGAACGAGAACCTCCGGCAGCTCAGGCTGCGGCCGCTGCGCCCTTCTCGGCCTCGACGCGAGCGTTATCGTCCCGGCCCTTGGCTGTGACATCGCGATCGACAAGTTCGATGACGGCACGCGGTGCGCTGTCGCCAAAGCGAAACCCGGCCTTCAGCACCCGAGTGTATCCTCCAGCGCGATCCTTGTAGCGCGGGCCGATCACCTCGAACAGTTTCTTGACCATGTCCTCGTCACGCAGCCGTGAAGCGGCGATGCGGCGGGAATTAAGATCGCCACGCTTGGCAAGCGTAATGAACTTATCGACCACACGCTTCAGATCTTTCGCTTTCGGCAGCGTAGTGATGATCTGCTCGTGGCGTAAGAGAGAGGCGGCAAGGTTCTGGAACATCGCCTGGCGGTGGCCAGGGTCCCGGCTGAAGCGCCGGCCAAGTTTGCGGTGACGCATGAGTGCGAAGTCCTCGAGCATTGTTGGGCTTGTTTCACGGGGAGGTTCTGCGGCCTCGCCTCGTTATATAGTTGCGCGTTGCGACTCCCTTGCGGGGAACCGGCCGCAACGCGCGCAACATCAGTATTGATCTTCGAACCGCTTGGCCAGCTCTTCGATGTTGTCCGGTGGCCAGTTCGGCACTTCCATGCCGAGATGCAAGCCCATGGCGGCAAGTACTTCCTTGATTTCATTGAGCGACTTGCGGCCGAAATTGGGCGTCCGCAGCATCTCGGACTCCGTCTTCTGGATGAGGTCGCCGATGTAGACGATGTTGTCGTTCTTCAGGCAGTTGGCCGACCGCACCGAAAGCTCGAGCTCGTCGACTTTCTTGAGCAGCGCCGCGTTGAACGCGAGTTCCGGATGCTTCGTTTCCTCGGTCGGTCGCTTCGGCTCTTCGAAGTTAATGAATACCGCGAGCTGATCCTGCAAAATACGGGCGGCGAGGGCGATCGCATCCTCGGCACGCACTGATCCGTCGGTCTCAACCTGCATCGTCAGCTTGTCGTAGTCGAGGATCTGGCCCTCACGCGTATTCTCGACCCTGTAGGATACCTTCTTTACCGGGCCATAGAGGCTGTCGACGGGGATCAGCCCGATCGGCGCATCCTCGGGGCGGTTGCGATCGGCCGCGACGTAGCCCTTCCCCATGTCGGCCTGGAATTCCATGCGGATCGAGGCGCCTTGATCAAGCGTGCAGATGACATGTTCGGGGTTGAGGATTTCAACATCGGAACCGGCTTCGATATCACCGGCACGGGCGGGACCGCGCCCCTCCTTCTTCAACACCATGCGCTTGACACCGTCCGAATGAACGCGCAGCGCAATCTCTTTGATGTTGAGGATGATGTTGGTGACATCCTCGCGAACGCCCGGGATCGACGAGAACTCATGCAGCACGCCATCGATTTGCACGCTCTTGATCGCCGCGCCTTGCAGGGACGACAGCAGCACGCGACGCAGCGCATTGCCGAGCGTCATGCCGAAGCCGCGCTCGAGCGGTTCGGCGACGACAGTCGCGACGCGGTCGCGATCACGCCCGCCTTGGATCTCGAGCTTGGCGGGCTTGATCAGGTCTTGCCAGTTTTTCTGCAGAACAGCGGTCGTTGCCACGGAGTGCCTCGTTTGGCTAGGATGAACCGGCTGGACGCGCGGAGCGCTCGAGCGGACGTCATCGCATTGTTATCAGACACTACCAAAGTAGTGCTTCAGAAAAGAAGGAGGCGGGGCCGGCCTAAACGCGGCGGCGTTTGCGCGGACGACAACCGTTGTGCGGGATAGGCGTGACATCGCGGATCGAAGTGATCTGCATGCCGACCGACTGCAGTGCGCGAAGTGCAGACTCGCGGCCCGATCCGGGCCCCGTGACCTCGACTTCCAGAATCTTTACGCCATGCTCGGCCGCCTTCTTGCCGACATCTTCGCCGGCCATCTGCGCCGCATAGGGCGTCGACTTGCGCGAGCCCTTGAAACCCATGGTGCCCGACGAGGACCAAGCAATCGTATTGCCCTGGGCATCGGTGATCGTGATCATGGTGTTATTGAAGCTCGCGTTCACGTGCGCGACGCCCGACGTAATGTTCTTGCGTTCTTTGCGCCGCAATTTTGCGCGGCCCTGCTGCTCTTTAGCCATCTATTGCATACTCCAAGGTCCTAAGGACCGGCGTGTTCGCCCTCTCGACGAGGGCATTGATCAGGTCAGTAATCGAATTCCGCCCACGCTCTGTTGAGCTCTGCGCGGTCATGGATGAGATCTGTCAGGCCTTCTTCTTACCGGCGATCGCCTTCGCGGGACCCTTGCGCGTCCTTGCGTTGGTGTGCGTGCGCTGACCGCGAACGGGCAATCCGCGACGGTGGCGCAGGCCGCGATAGCATCCCAGATCCATCAGCCGCTTGATATTCATGGCGACTTCGCGCCGCAGATCGCCCTCGACGGTGTATTCGCGATCAATGGCTTCACGAACCTGCAGAACCTCGGCGTCAGTCAATTGATTGACGCGGCGTTCAGGCGGGATACCGACGCGAGTGCAAATCACCTGAGCAAACTTTGGGCCGATGCCATGGATATACTGCAGTGCGATGACGACGCGCTTTTGCGTAGGGATATTGACGCCTGCGATACGGGCCACTGGGCTTCTCCTGAGCAACTCTGAAGTTCAGCTGACGAGCGCAGCAGCACAATAGGCCGAAAGCCACGCAATCATTTGATTTTCATGACAAAACACACAAACCCGCATACCAGCCAAATAATTGCTGGTCTCGGATCGGTAAGGTGCGTCACATGTTCGCGGGTCTTCTACCTACAAAACGCACCCCTCGTCAACGGCCTGTCCCCGCGTCATCCCGACACTAGCCCGACCTTCTCAAAGGGTTGCGGTCGGCACGGAGGTAATTTCGATGACAGGGCAGGAGCGGCGCGCAGAGCATAGCCCACCTGATGACGATCCCCAACCCTTTGAGAAGGTCGGGCTAGGATGCCTTCGGTTCCGTTGAACTGCGCAGCGAGCCTCATGAAAGGATAGCGCCGGTCGACGGGTTGGCGATAGCCAAAAACTCGGTCGTGACATTGGAAGATTTCGTTTCTTGAACCGGGACTGCATCGGGCATCAATGAAGCGACGCAGTTAGGCATGACGGACGAGCGGGTAGGGTTCGGCTCGCTCGGCAATCCCGGCGAGTTCTGCCAGCGCATTACGTTCCCCGAAGGGTGCGGTCTCGCCACGGCATCCAGCAGGCGCCTATCAAGGTTCAACGCTGTCATCTCTGCTTTGCATTAAGGCTGGGTTCGCTGCATCTGGACATTGACGCGAAGGGCTGATGACATGGCTGACATTAGACTGGCGGAGGGATCGGACGGCCATGACTCAGATACTGCTTCGCAATCTTTCGCTGCTCGATCCTAACCGCCACACAGAGGCGGTCGGCGGTTTCGAGGTGCTGGTCGAGGACGACCGCATCAGGCAGGTGTCGGACAAGCCGATCAAGGCGTCAGGCGCCCAGATCGTCGATTGCGGGCGGCGAACCTTGATGCCGGGTTTGATCGATGCGCACGTGCACGTCGTCGCTGCGATGGTCAACATCGGCCACAACATGCTGCTGCCCGACGCGACAGTGGCGTTGCAGGCGGCGCGCATCATGAAAGGCATGCTCGATCGCGGCTTCACCACCGTGCGCGACGTCGGCGGAGCCACCTACCCACTCGTCGAAGCCGTCGAACAGGGATTGATCGAAGGTCCGCGCCTCGTGATCTCAGGCAAGGCGCTGTCGCAGTCCGGGGGCCATGCCGACGCGCGCACCCGTTACGACCGGCGCGACCCGGCCTCCTTCCAGCGCAGCCTTGGCTCACTGGGTCGCCTCTGCGACGGTATTGCCGAAGTGCGCAAGGCGGCGCGGGAGGAGATCAAAGAGGGCGCGCACCTGATCAAGATCATGGCGAACGGCGGGGTCGCCTCGCCCAACGACCCGATTCATTTCCTGGGGTTCAGCCGCGAAGAGATCATCGCGGTGGTGGAGGAAGCCGGCAACGCCGGCACCTATGTATCGGCTCACCTCTACACCGACGAAGCGATCCGCCGCGCCGTCGAGTGCGGCGTACACAGTCTTGAGCATTGCAATCTCATCACTGAGAAAACGGCCCGCTTTGCCGCCGAAAAGGGCGCGATGGCGTGTCCGACGCTGGTGACTTACGAGTACCTGAAGATTGAAGGCGCATCTCTCGGTCTGCCGCCCGTGTCGGTCGCCAAGATCGACAACGTGCGGCTCGCCGGCTTGAAGTCGCTCGAAATCATGCAGGCTGGCGGCCTAACCATGGCCTACGGCTCCGATCTGCTCGGTGAAATGCACCGCTATCAATCGGAGGAGTTTGTGATCCGCGGTCGCGTGCTGCCGGCGATCGAGGTGCTGCGTTCGGCGAGCGTGCATGCGGCAAAACTGCTGCGACGGGAAGGCCAGATCGGCATCATTGCGCCCGATGCTTTCGCTGACATGATCCTCGTCGACGGCGACCCGCTGAAGGACTTGTCGCTGCTGACCGGCCAGGGCAAGCATATCGCGGCCATCATCAAGGGCGGCAAGTTCTACAAAAACAAGATCGCATGATTGTGTTGGATCAGCGCACGCTTGGACGATACACGCTGAACGGCGTAGCAGGGCTTGCGCTTGGGCTGATCCTGTTGCCGCTGATTTTTGTCACCTGGCTTGCCTTCTTCGCACAGGAGATCCCTTCGTTCCCGCCCGAAGGCTATTCGCTGAAATGGTTCGGCCGGATTGCCGACAATCGCAGCTTCGTCGCGGGCTTTTTGTTGAGCTTGCAGGTCGGCATCCTAGCCACATTGATCGGACTCGCGCTCGGCGTGCCCGCAAGTCTGATGTTGGCGCGGCGCAAGTTTCCGTTTCACGCGGGCCTCTTGCAATTGATGCTGCTGCCCCTGATCGTGCCGGGCGTGGTGATGGGAACCTCGATCTACGTGTTCCATATCGAGACCGAGATCAAGACGGGTTTGCCGGCTCTGGGTTCGTTCATCGGGCTGGTCGCCGGTCATGCGCTGATCGTTATCCCCTGGACCGTGCGGCTGGTAACCGCCAGCCTTGCCGGCTTCGACCGTACCGTCGAGGAGGCGGCGCAGAATCTGGGCGCGACACCCTTCACAACGTTTTGGCGGGTCACGTTGCCGGCAATCCGGCCCGGCATCGTGGCCGCGTCTCTGTTCGGCTTCGTGATGTCGTTCGGCAATCTCGAGATGAGCCTGTTTCTGGTGGGCCCGGGACGTACCACTCTGCCGATCGCAATCCTGCAGTATCTCGAATGGAAGATCGATCCCGTGGTCGCCGCCGTATCGGTGCTGCAGATCGGGCTGATCGCGATCGCCATGATCATTACAGATCGTTATGTCAAACTGGCGCGGGTAGTATAAATGGCCCGGCTCCAACTTGAGCACCTGTCCAAACTGTACGGCGGCAACGCGGTGGTCAAGGATGTCACCCTCGACGTTTCCGACGGCGAATTTCTCGTTCTGCTCGGGCCATCCGGATGCGGCAAAACAACCACATTGCGGATGATCGCGGGCTTCGTGCCGCCAAGCAGCGGCGCGATCAGTATGGGCGCGCGGGATATCACCAACTTGCCGCCCTGGCAGCGCAATGCCGGGTTGGTGTTCCAAAGCTACGCACTGTTTCCGCATATGACCGTCAACGAGAATGTCGCGTTCGGTCTCGAGATGCGCAAGGTGCCGCCGGCCGAGATCGAGGGTCGCGTTGCTGACGCGCTCAAGCTGGTGCGGCTGGGCGTGCTGGGTGAGCGTTATCCCCGCCAGCTGTCCGGTGGCCAGCAGCAGCGCGTGGCACTCGCCCGAGCCCTGGCAATCAGGCCCGACGTGCTGCTGCTCGACGAGCCGCTGTCCAACCTCGACGCCAAGCTCCGCCAGGAAGTGCGGGTCGAGATACGCGAGCTGCAGCGCAAGCTCGGGCTGACGACGGTGATGGTGACGCACGACCAGGAGGAAGCGCTCACCATGGCCGACCGTCTCGTCGTCATGGCCGACGGTGCGGTGCGTCAGGCCGGCAGCCAGCGCGACCTCTATGAGCGGCCAGCCGACCGGTTCGTTGCTGGTTTCGTCGGCCGGTCGACCTTCCTCGAGGGATTGGTCGCGGCGCCCGGTCTATTCGAGACGCCAGGCGGACTGCGGCTCAAATGCCCCGCTTCAACACCGCTCGGGCCCGCTTCGATGGCGCTGCGGCCGGAGCGGCTATCACTTGGGCAAGGCGCGGAAGGCCTATCGAACAACTTTTCCGGAACGGTGGAATTCGTCTCGTATCTGGGCGCCGCGCTCGACGTGCACGTGGCGTTGAGCGCGCAAGATCGCATCATTGTCCAAACCGCCAACCGGCCCGAAGGGGCTGTCCCGTCGATCGGTGAAAGGATAGTCGTTGGCTGGCCGACGGAGGCCTGTCAGATTTTTGCAGCAGAGACGCCGCGACAGCGGTGAAGGCCAAACCGCCGCATCCGGCAGGCGCCACGTAGTGGAGTCGGATGTGGCCTCAAAAATGGGAAACGCCATGAACAAGAAAACAATCACGAACATTACACGACGCGACGCCGTCAAGGGCCTTGGGCTGGTCTCGGCGGCGGTCCTGCCGGCTTCGATGGCGGGCCCGGCGATGGCGCAGTCCGGCGGCAAGGTCGTCGTCGGCACCTGGGGCGGCGACTACGCCAAGCTTCTGTCGAAGAATGTGGAAGAGCCGTTCCTCAAGCCCAAGGGCTTCGAGGTCGTACAGGACATCGCCGATGACAAGGTGCGCCGCACCAAGACCACGGCCGAACAGCGCTTGCCGCGCGGCACGGCTGACATCCAGGGCTTCTCGGCAGCCCAGATGTTCGAGATGAACGAGGTGGGCGCGTTGTTGCCCATCGAATACGCAAAACTTTCGAACGCGGGCAACATATTGCCCGCGATGAAGTACCCCTATGGCATCGGGCACATCTATTCGGGCAAGGTCGTCGTCTATAACCCCAAACTGATCACGCCGGCGCCGACGAGCTACAAAGACGGCTTCGACCCGAAATACGGCAATAAGCTCGGCTTCATCGACATCCAGTACCAGTATGTCATGCTGGCTGCCGCACTGGCCGCGAGCGGCTCGATGGCCGAACTCGACAAGGGCAAGGAGTTGCTGATGGCCGCCAAGAAAGGCGGCGCCCGACTCTATCCGACCAACGAGGCGTTCGCACAGGGCCTGAAGTCAGATGAGATCGGCATCGGCCTGATGTGGAAGGCGCGCTGCGTGCAATGGCAGAATGCCGGTATCAGCGTCGACAGCATTGCGCCGTCTGAAGGCATCATGGCCTATGTATCTGGCTTTGCCATTCCAAAAAATGCACCAAACAAGGACGGCGCCTATGCCTACATGAATGCGATGCTCGAGAAGGGCGCGCAGGAAAACTTCGCCATCGACATGGCGTATAATCCGACCGTCACCAATGCGACCGTCGCCGCCGATCTGAAAAAGCGCATCGGCTTTTCCGAGGACGAAGTAAAGCGACTGAAAGATCTTGATTATGCTTTCCTTGCCAAGAATGACGCCGCCATGAAGGAGTGGTGGGACAAGGTGTTCAAGGCTTGAGGCAGCGGCCGCTGCAGGGATGGGTGGTGCCGGTGCCCGCCCCTGCGGTTCTCGAGCAGGCGTAGCGAACGGCGCAACTTGCCGGTTGGCGGGTTCCAATACACAATGCGATCGAGTGCAGTGATGCCGGGGCGGAACCAGCATGATCTCGATCTCCGATTGGGCCCGCCGGCTCTATGACACGACCGGCATCAATCTCACCTATCTTTACGACGACTTCGACCGCGCCCGCATGCTCAAGGGCCTGTGGTTGACGATCGAACTGGCGGTGCTGACGATTGTGCTCAGCATCATCATCGGAATTGCAGGCGCATGGCTGCAGGGCTCGCGCTTCAGAGGGCTGCGGCTCTTCGTTGACGGCTTCATCTCGCTGTTTCGCAACACGCCGCCACTGGTGCAGATCTACTTCTTTTATTTCGGCCTTGGCTTCATGCTGCCGCGCTTCCCGGACGGGTCAGGCGGCATGGCGCCGCTATTGTCGAGCGTGCAGTGGGCCGTTGTATCGTTGTCGTTGTTCGCTGGCGCCTTCAACATAGAGATCTTCCGGTCGGGCATCGAGGCGGTATCGAAGTCAACGGTCGAAGCGGCCGAGTCGCTCGGTTTCTCGCGCTGGCAGACCTACTCGCAGATCGTCCTGCCGCTGGCCATCCGGACCTGCCTGCCGTCGTTGTCCAACAATCTCGTGAACCTGATCAAGACCACCAACCTCGCCTACGCCATCGCGGTGCCGGAGTTGATGTATTCCGCCAAGCAGATCTGGTCGGACGCGACCAACGTGCGCGAGATGATGCTGACCGTGCTCGTCATCTACGTGGTGATAGCAACGACGTTCGCCTGGGGCATGAGCGCCATCGAACGCAGATTGCGCGTGCCCGGCTTCGGCGCGGGAGCGTGACATCATGCGTGTGCTCGTGGCTGCCAAGCAGACCGCGCCATCGTCGGCCATGTGGCTGATTGTACCAAAGGGGCCGCTGGCCGTGGTCGTCGATACGCGGACCATCGTCACGGTCGCGCTACTGTTCGCACTGGCGACGACGGCAAGTGCCGCGGCAACGGCCGATGGTCAGCGATCGGCGATAGAAGTGCTGGTGGTCTGGTCACCTCTGCTGCTCAAGGGTTTCATGTTCAACCTCCTGATCTCGGCGGCAGCTATGACGCTCGGCACCATGGCCGGCGTTCCCTTGGGCATCCTGCAGAGTTCCAAGTTCGCGCCGTTGCGAGCAGCTGCCTGGGTCGTCACCCAGTTTTTCCGCAACTCGCCCTGGCTCGTGCTGCTGTTTCTGTGCATGTTCCTGCTGCCGTTCAAGGTGACGGTGTTTGGAGTAACGGTGCCGTTGCCAGATTGGTCGAAAGCCATCCTGGGGTTTGCTCTGCCGGTGATGGCGAACGTTTCGGAGATTGTGCGAGGCGCCATTCAATCTGTGCCGACGAGTCAGTGGGAATCGGCGGAGAGCCTGGGGTTCACGCGACGGCAGACGCTGGCCCAGATCATCCTGCCGCAATGCACCAAGCGCATGCTGCCGCCATGGATGAACCTCTATTCGTTGATCACCATGTCGACCGTCAACGCGTCCGTTGTTGGCGTGTCCGAGATGATCACGCTGACCAACGAAGTGCTGGCGGCCGAAGGTTCGCGCTCGGTGCTGCTGGCTCCGTTGTATGGCTTCGCGCTGCTGTGCTTTTTCCTCTACTGCTATCCGATTGCGCGATGGACGCAGTCGCTGGAACGCCGTTTCAACGTGAAGGGCTGATCCTTGGCATGGTCAGCCTAGCGCACGCGTCCAGGCGCGTCGCCGCGCCGGGTATATTTCGCAGATCCGCCAAATCCATCGTTCCAGAAGGGAGCTCTAGCATTGCCGAGCGGAACAATGACGGAATGAGGACGAGGCTGCGACTGGGCCGAGGGCGAGCGGTAACGGGGGGCGGCTGGACTTGATTTCAATGTATGGTCGGCGGACCAAGGTGGCTCCATCGTCGGCGCAACGGCAAGCCGGTCGCCGGTCATGGCTGATGCGTTCTGGATGTTGACCTCTGGTGCTGCCACTTTTGCCGACGCGTCCGGCTCTAGTTTCGGCGCGTCGCCTCGCATCGCATAGGTACGATGGCGATCAATCTCGGCTTGCGACCAAGGTTCTGGGCGGCAGGTGCAGCCCTGAACGAGTGACTTGCGATATCGGAATGCATTGGGCAGGCGACTGTAGACCCGCCCGGTCAGATCCTGAGCGTCTTCGATGCGACCGTTGTCGCTTGGCACATAAAACAGTTTGGCCTCGGAGCCGCAACTCGACTGGCAGACCCCGCCTTCCCGGTAGAAGCGTTGCCGCGTTACGGCAAAGCTCACCGGCCAGTAAAAGCCATCGCACATCCGCACGCAGACGGTCTTGAACATCGCTGCTCCGAGCGCATGATCGGTGGGATCCTGGTAGCGTTGCGGTGAGAGCAGCGGGCGCGCCATGTACGGGCGCCCGTCGTTAATGCCGGTTGCGCGCAGCATTCTTTGCTGAGCGCCGTACCCGCCCGGTTTGGAAAAAGGCAGTTTGCTTCCGCCGAACAGGTCATCGAAAAACGATTGAGCTCCAGCAGATGTTGCTGCGCTGACGGCGACCAAAAAAACGATGGCGGCAAACGCAGCCCTGCGATAGCTCCGCAACGGCAAATCACTACGCATACGCTCAAGCCCACGAAGATACACGCAATCAACCGGAAGATCGGTTATGCGGCAAATCCGGTAATTTTTGATGAACCAGGTTGGCGGAGAATCAGCGTGTTTCGAACGCCTTGGTGCGCCAGTTGCCGCTTGCGGACACTGATGGGCTGACTGTCGAACTAGACTGCCGAGCCTGTGCTGGCGATCTGACAGCGCCGATTCTCATCATCTGCTCGCCACCCTCAATTCCGGCATTGGAAGCCGGGACGTTCTCGGTAAGCTCCGCCGTCGGCGCTGCAAAGGGCACGGTTGGCTGCGAGACTTCAGCCGGAGCCGTCAACAGGAGTCCCGGCGCGACATACTCCGGACCTGGCGTTAATGGCGTGCGAGTTAACCTGCCGGACGGATCGTTCAACAAGGACAAACGCGTTGCGGCTGCCGCAGGGTCAGCTCCGGTTGCGAGGTCGTCAGCCACTCGCAGATCCGCTGTTGCCGGCGTCTTAATGGAACCGCGGTTGTCCGCTGATTTTGCACTGGAGCGCGACGGTTGCGACGATTTTGCCGTGACCGTCGTCGCCCGGTTCGCCTTTTTTTGCGCATCGGTCGCAGCATATTGCCTATGGCGATCGAGCGCCTCCTGCTCCCACGGATGGGGTTTGCATTTGCAGTCGGCATCGAACTTCGATCGAAATGCGAACGCCGCCTTGAGTCTCGAGTAAGGCTGCCCCTTGAGGTCGACCATGTGTTCGGGCTCTTGGCCTGCGGTGACGTAGAGCTTGGCCGGCGACGTGCAGCTGCGTTCGCACGCTGCCTGATCGCGCTCGAAATTTCCGCCGGCCGTCGAATAGCTGATCGGCCAGAAATAGCCGTCACATATACGCACGCATACGGTGCGGCGCGCGCTGCCGCCAAGTGAAGGCGCTATCGGCTCGCCGAAGCCGCGGAACAGCCAAGGAGCAGGTGGTCCTTGCAGGCGGCTTTGGTTGCCGTAATCCGCATTCCGTCGGCTACTCCAGGACTTCTTTATATTTTCCATCCAGGAATCACCTTCGAGCACCTCGGACGTTGACGTCGAGCCGTTCATATTCTGGCGCGGCACCGCCTCGTCGCTGTGAACCATGATCTGCTGAATCGGTGCCCCCGCACGCTGCACGATCGCCGATAAAGATAGTGCGATTGCGCTGACCAGCCCAAACATCACCCCGGTATAGGCCATCAGAGAAAACACCGTCCCCCTGCTGAACTGACGTCTCATTAGTCTGTCGGGCCAACGGAACATGGATCACTCGAGGACAAGATCGGCAAAGGAGAAAACAGTTCGGACAAAGGCAAGCGACCATTCGCAAACGCGCCCAATGATCCGCTTGATCTTAAGTCGACTGGGAACGAAAGGTTCCAAAGTCGACCATTTCGCGGCCCGGAACTCAAAGCGCCAATTTCGAAAGACAATCTCCAGCCAGGCAAACGCGATAAGGGATCAGCATGGCTGGACCACACCACGATTTGCTGTATTTGCTACAATCAATTGCGGCGCTTTTTACACGTAACACATCAAGTTGACCAGTGTAGGGCACAGGAATTCAGAGGCGGTCTCCTGACAACTTCACGGGCGCGTCAGGCTCGTTTTTCCCAGCGTCCTGCCGCACTTTGCTGCCAGTAGGTGACATCGGCACCAGCGTCTTTGAAGGTCTTCCAAACGCGGCGCGCCTGTACTAGCGCTTGCGGTTCATGACCGTCCAACAGATGGACGATGCGCGCATAGCCGGACAACTGCTCGGCTGGCCGTTCAAACATCGCGCCGTCGACCATGAAGCGGACCGTCGCCATGTTCGGGTTATCTTCGACCGCCGTGAGAAAGACCGGTTGAAGAGGGGCGTTGCCCGATTTGATCGTGCCATGCCCCACAAAGCTATTGTCTTTATAGGTCCACAGCAGCGTGTCGAGCGCATCGACGCGATCTTGACTGCCGGCCTGGATCACGGCGCGCCAACCGCGTTCCAACGTGCGCTCGATCAGTACGGGCAGCACCGAATCGAGCAGTTGGTGCTCGAGATGGTAGAACAGCACTTCGGGTTTTGAGCCGGACATCGCGATCCTCTATTTCGGCCGGCGTTCAGCCACCGCGACGGCCGGCGTACGGATTGTCGCGCTTGCGCAGGTTGAAGCGGATGGGCACGCCTGGGAAATCAAACGCCGCGCGCAAACTCTTTTCAAGATATCGCACATAGGATGCAGGCAGCGCTTTCGGTTGCGAGCAGAACGCGACGAATGTCGGCGGCCGGCTCGACGCCTGCGTCATATACCGGATCTTGATGCGACGACCACTTGTGGCGGGCGGCGCGTGTCGCTCGAGTGCCTGTCCAAGCCAGCGGTTCAGTTCGGGCGTAGACACCCGCTTGTTCCAGGTGTCGTATGCGCCGAGCACTTCAGGCATCAATTTATCAAGACCACGTTCCCCGAGTGCCGACAATGTGATGACCCGCAGGCCCGGCATCTGAGCGAGGCGTTCCACAGCCACGTCGCGCTGCTGCTTCAGCACTTTCTGCTTCTCGACGATCAAGTCCCACTTGTTGATGGCAATAACAAGGGCGCGGCCTTCATCGGCGACCATGCTCGCGATCGTCAGATCCTGATGTTCGATGCCGCGCTCGGCGTCGATCAAGAGGACGACTACCTCGGCGAAGCGGATGGCGCGAATGGTGTCGCTGCTGGCGAGCTTTTCGGCCTCTTCCTCGACCTTTGATTTGCGTCGCAGCCCGGCCGTATCAAACAGTTTTATGGCGCGCCCTGCCCATATCAGGTCGGATGCTATGGCATCGCGAGTGAGCCCGGGCTCGGGACCGGTAATCATGCGATCTTCGCCGAGCAGTGCATTGACGAGCGTCGATTTGCCCGCATTCGGCCGGCCGACAATGGCGACCTTGATCGGCCGCGCGTGCTCCAGCCGTTCCGTCGGCTCGCCCTCGGCGGGAGCCTCGCCAGGGTCGGCTTCCAATCCCAGCGCCTTGATCATGTCGCTATAGAGATCGCTGAGGCCTTCAGCGTGCTCGGCCGAGATGGCGATGGGCTCGCCAAGACCCAGGGAGTAGGCGTCATAGAATCCTTCCGTGCCTTTGGAGCCTTCGCATTTGTTGGCGACCAAGATTGATGGTCGGCCGGCATTGCGCACGATGCGCGCGAATTCCTTATCGGCTGGCGTGACCCCTGAGCGCGCGTCGATTACGAACAGGACAAGGTCGGCTTCGGCAATTGCGGCTTCGGATTGGGCGCGCATACGCGACGCAATCGAACCTGATGCTGCTTCCTCCAACCCTGCGGTGTCGACGACGCGAACGGCATAGCCCCATAATTCAGCCTCGCCTTCGCGACGGTCGCGCGTCAGACCAGGCAGGTCCGAGACGAGGGCGGCACGCTTGCCCGTCATGCGATTGAACAGCGTGGATTTGCCGACATTCGGACGGCCGACGATGGCGATGGTTGGTGGTGGCATGCTTTTCTGCAAAGGATTGCCGCGCTTGCGTTTTCAGCGCCCTTATGCCCGAAATACCAGCAGAGGGAAATTGGCCGCCGGCGCCGACCGCCCAAACGGTTCGAGGGAGCATCATGGCAGAGGTGTTCATCTGCGACGGCGTGCGCACTGCAATAGGCCGTTATGGCGGCGGACTGTCCAGAGTGCGCACCGACGACTTGGCTGCCGTGCCGCTGAAAGCATTGATGGCACGCAACCCTAAGGTCGACTGGTGCCGGCTCGACGAAGTCTTTTTCGGCTGCGCCAATCAGGCCGGCGAGGACAACCGTAACGTAGCGCGCATGGCGTTGCTGCTAGCGGGGGTGCCGCCGACCATACCGGGGGTTACGCTTAATCGCCTTTGCGCCTCGGGACTCGATGCGGTTGGCACCGCGGCGCGCGCCATCAAGGCCGACGAAATGAGTTTATGCGTGGCCGGCGGGGTCGAGAGCATGTCGCGCGCACCGTTTGTAATGGGTAAGGCGACAGAAGCATTCTCGCGTTCTGCCGACGTATTCGACAGCACGATCGGTTGGCGCTTCGTCAACGCCATGATGAAGCAGCAGTACGGCGTGGATTCAATGCCGGAGACGGCCGAAAATGTTGCCGCCGAATATCAGGTGAGTCGTGCCGATCAGGACGCTTTCGCATTGCGCTCGCAGCAGCGGGCCGCCCGGGCGCAGGCAGCCGGTTTCCATGCGCGCGAAATCGCCCCGGTCGAAGTGCCGGCGGGGCGCGGAAAAATGTCTGCCTTCGCCAATGACGAGCACTTGCGGCCGGAAACCACGCTCGACGAGCTCGGCAAACTGAAGACGCCGTTTCGAACGCCGGGGACAGTCACCGCCGGCAATGCTTCGGGCATCAACGACGGCGCGGCCGCGCTGCTCTTGGCGAGCGAGGCATCAGCCAAGGCGCACGGTCTTACCCCGAAAGCGCGCGTGCTTGGGATGGCCTCGGCCGGCGTCCCGCCGCGCATCATGGGCATCGGCCCCGCAACTTCGACCGAGAAGCTGATGGCGCGGCTCGGCCTGAAGGTCACCGGTTTCGACATCATCGAACTCAACGAAGCCTTTGCCGCACAAGCATTGGCCGTAACGCGGATGCTTGGGCTGTCCGACGACAGCCCGCTAGTCAATCCGAACGGTGGCGCGATTGCACTCGGCCATCCGCTGGGCATGTCGGGCACGCGACTTGTTCTGACAGCGCTCAATCAACTCGAATCGACAAGAGGCAGACGCGGATTGGCCACCATGTGCGTCGGCGTCGGCCAGGGTGTAAGCCTGGCAATCGAGCGAGTCTGATCGATGTCATCATGGGCAGGGGCGTTTGGCTGGCCATGCGGATAATCGTCATCGGCGCCGGAGCGGTCGGCACCTACATCGCTGCGAAGCTCGCCTCAGCCAAGGCCGATGTCGGCATAGTAGCACGCGGTAGGACGCTGGATGCGATCCGTGCGCGCGGGATACGGGTCGAGGGAAATGAGCAGATTGCCACCACCGTTCACGCGACCGTCGCCGGCGATGCCGGGCCAGGCGACCTTGTCATCAGCTGCGTCAAAGCTTTTGCCCTGCCGGCCGTCGCAACGGACATTGCCGGCCTGTTGTTGCCTGGTGGCAGCTGGATGTGCGTGGTCAACGGGTTGCCTTGGTGGTACGGCGTTACGCCGCTGCAAAGCGTCGACCCGGATGGGCGCATTCGCGCGCTGATCCCGGTCGAGCGCATAATCGGGTGCGCAGCCTATCTCAGGTCTGAAGTTCTGGAACCGGGCGTCGTGTCCTATACCGGCGGACGCGGGCTTATTGTTGGGCAAGCCGACGGATCCCGACATGCGTCGCTTGCATCGTTCACGGAGATGGCGTCCGTTGCTGATCTTGCCGTCGCACTGACCGACGACATCCGCACCGCGGTATGGAACAAGTTCTTTGGCAATGTTGCGTTGAACCCGGTGACGGCGCTGGCCGGCTGCACAGTCGAGCAGACGCTCGCCGATCCCGGATTGCGGCAGGTGCTGCTGGACGTCACCGGTGAGGCAATGGCCGTCGCGTTGGCCGAAGGCGCAGTCGTCGAGAGCGACGTTGCCGCTCGCGTAGCAGCGATGGCGCCGCTTGGCGCTTTCCGCACGTCAATGTTGCAGGATGTGGATGCCGGCCGAACGATCGAACTCGACGCTATTCTGGGCGCACTGATCGAAGTGGCGGACCGTGCGGGTGTTGCGGTGCCGGCGAGCCGCCGGCTCTATGCTGAAGTCCGCGCCTTCGCTCGCAGCCGTGGTTTGATGCCGGCTTGATCAACCCTGCCCTCACCCCAACTCGTGCACTTTGAACATCAGCCCGCCCTTGGGCGTCAAGGTGACGGTGGCGTTGATGCCGGGTGGCTCGGTGCCGACGTACTCGGGCTGGAACTTGCGCAGCAGGATCGACAGCGCCAGCGTGTTTTCGACCTGGCTCATGGCGCCGCCTATGCAGGCCCGTTTGCCGCCGCCGAACGGCAGGTAGGTGTACGGCACGCGCTTCTGGTTGCCGATGAATCGTTCGGGTCGGAACTCCTCCGGCTCGTCCCAGTATTTTGGGTTGTGATGCACGCCGTAGGCGAACATGACGATGCGGTCGCCAACCTTGATCTGTTTGCCGTCGATCTCATCCGGCTTTGACGCAGTACGGATCAGCCCCCAGATCGGCGGATAGAGCCGCATCGTCTCTTGGATCACGGCGCGGGTATAGACGAGCGCGGAGTAGTCGGCGGCAGTTGGCTCGCGGTCGCCACAGACCTCTTCGCCCTCACGGCGGATGCGGTCGGCGGTCTCCGGGTGACGCGAGGTCAGGTACATCGCCCAGGCGAGCGTCAGCGCGGTAGTCTCGGTTCCGGCCCACAGGTATTGCTTGAGCTCGTCGACAGCCTGTTGCTGGTCGAAGTCGGGGATCGCAGGGTCGGCCACCGCCTCTTCGATCATCTTTAACAGCGTTCGCTCGCGCAGCTCTTTCGGACTGGCTTCGAAAACCTCGGACGGGACGCCGGCCCACACGTCCATCGCCTTGGCGGCGTCCTCCTCGGTGATTTCGAACGTCTCGCCCGCGACCTTCTTCAGGCGGATGGATTTGTGGTTCATCACGTTGGTGTAGGTCTTGACGCATTTGAACACGAAATGCGGATTGAACGGCATGTCGCGGTCAAACAGCGCCTTGCAGATCATGTCGGCGGCAAGCGTCCAGGTCTGCTCGACCATTTCGAAGGACTCGCCGGTCTTCGCCAGATGCTGCCAAATGTCCATCTTGGATTTGATGGCCGCAAGGAAATACGGAATATACTCGGCAAACATATCGGGGTGAAAAGCCGGCTGCTGTGGCATTCGGATCTTCTGCCAGAGCACACCATCATGCGTGATCATGCTCTTGCCAAAGATGGGCTTCAGGCCATCAAAGTATTTGATGTAGTCGTCGACCTTGGTGACCAGCACGCGCTTGAAATGCTCGGGCGAGGTCAGCAGTACAACGCGCTGCTCGCCCAGATTGACCGGGATCACACCGCCATAGCGTTCGCCCATCAGCATGAGCGTATTCATCGGGTTCGCGCCACTTTTCATCAGCGGCATCAGCTGGAACCAGATTGAATTCTCCTCGCCGAGCTGCTGGGCGTGGGCAACGGCCTGAACGGGCGCATTCATGTCAAAAAACTCCGAAGACATCGGGGTGCAATCCGTTTCCGGAAGCGCAGCCTTCCCCCTGCATGTCGCCTCTGGCGGCGGGCTGGAGCTACGACTCGTGTCAGGCCTGTAGCAACCTGCGTCTACCCCATCATCACGCTCGATTCGCGCGAAAGAGCTTAACAGTCGCCTCGACGGCTTGGCTATTCAAGTTTCGTGCCGCGAGTTGTCAACGCCTGCCGGCAACGGCGGCGAAAAGATTGGTGCGCCTTGGTTAATCGGCAACGCGACAGTCGCTCTATCTTGTTTAATGCGCACGTAACCGCCGGCAACCAGCCGCAATGCATGCGGATATAGCACATGCTCCAGAGCCAGTACCCGGTTGCCGAGGGTTTCGGCTGTGTCATTGGGCAGCACACCGATCGCGGCCTGTGCGACAATTGGACCGGTATCCATTTCCAGCCGGACAAAATGCACCGTGCAGCCGTGGATCATCAGGCCCTGGTCGATGGCGCGCGCGTGCGTATCGAGGCCCGGCAACGCCGGCAGCAGGGACGGATGGATGTTGAGTTGCCGATCTCGCCACCGGTCGACGAAGCCGCCGGTCAGCAGCCGCATGAAGCCAGCATTGCATATCAGGTCGACGTGGTGATCCAACAGCGTCTGATGCAGCTTCATCTCGAATGGCACGCGCGCTGCAAACAGCCTATGGTCGATGGCGACGGCTGGCACTCCTCGCTCGGCCGCGAAGGCCAGGCCCGCGGCATCCGGCCGATTGGCAATCACCACCACGATTTCTGCTGGATAATCGGCCGTATTTGCCGCCTCGATCAGCGACATCATGTTCGAACCGCGGCCCGAGATCAAAATTCCAACGCGTTTCCTGGTCATGGCTTGTCGCATAGCATACCGGAACGGACCGGCGCATTAACCGTTGATCGAGCTTGCGAGGATTGAGGCTTGACGGACACGACCCCCTGCCACGAGTAAGTACACGGCCCTGCGAACCGGCTCGCAAGGACTGAAAGAAGGAGGAACAATATGGCCATTGCAGCGGCAAAGGCATGGTGCTGCGCGGTAGCATCCTGTCTCGCCACCATCGCTTGCATGGTTGGCCCCGTCCGCGCGCAATCGGTCTCTCCATCGTGCGGCAACGACGCCAACGGCTTCGACAACTGGCTCAGCCAGTTCAGAGCAAAGGCTCCCAGCCAGGGGGTCTCGCAAGCCACGGCTGCGGCCGCGCTCACCGGTGTCGGCTATGACCCCAACGTGATACGGCTCGATCGTTCGCAAAGGTCGTTCAAACTGTCGTTCGAGCAGTTCTATGCCAAGCGCGTGTCGGCATCGTTGATCAATCGTGGCCAGCGGCAGATGCAGACGCACGCGCAGTTGCTCGGCAACATTGAAAAACGCTTCGGCGTTCCAGGCTCGGTTCTCGTCGCCATCTGGGGGCTGGAGACCAGTTACGGTTCCGACGGCAACGGCGGCAAGTCGATCTTGAGTTCCCTCGCGACGCTTGCTTACGACTGCCGGCGTGCCGAGTTCTTCCGCAACGAACTGGTCAACGCGTTGCGCATCGTCGACCGGCGCGACATGTCAGCCGATCAGTTGCGCGGAGGCTGGGCTGGCGAGATCGGACCGATGCAGTTCCTGCCGTCGTCGTATGTGAAGTATGCGATTGATTTCGATGGCGACGGTCGCAAGGATCTGATGCGCAGCATTCCGGATATGCTGGCATCGACCGCCAACTATCTCAAATCATTTGGTTGGGTTGCGGGCCAAAGCTGGCAGCCGGGCTCGGCAAACTATGCCGTGATCCAGCAGTGGAACAAGGCCGAAGTCTACGCCCAAACCATTGCTGTGATGGCCGCGAAGCTCGACGGGCGAAACGGATAACGAGGCCGCCTTTCGTCATCGAATGTTCAACCGGCCCGAATATCGTACAGCTTCGGCATCGCCCTTGCCCTTCGCGTCCGACTTGACGCCGCGGCCGGCCTCGACCGCGCCGATGATAATCGGTTTCTCGCCGGCGGTGCGCAACGCCGCCAAAACCTCATAGGCACGACCCCTGCTGGCGAGCACAACCATTCCGATGCCGCAATTGAAGGTGCGCAGCATCTCCGTGTCGTCGAGGCGTCCGGCCTTCGCGAGCCAGCTGAAAACGGGCTGACATTGAAAACTCGAAAGTTCTATGTGGGCCGCCAGCCCCGCCGGCATGACGCGCGGGATGTTTTCCGATAGACCCCCGCCGGTGACATGGCTCAAGCCTTTGATGGCGCCCGCTGCGCCACTCCCGCCGGTGGCGCGGATCGCTGCCAGAACCGGCTTCACGTAGATGCGCGTCGGGATGATCAAGGCTTCGCCGACCGTGTGGCCATCAAACCAGGGCGCGGGAAGATGCCAGGCAAGCGCCTCTTCCGCGACCAGCCGCCTGACCAGCGAGAAAGCATTGGAATGCACACCGGACGATGGCAGGCCGATCAGTACGTCGCCGATTGCGATATCCGCCGAGGGCAAAAGCTCGTCGCGTTCAACCGCGCCAACACAGAATCCGGCGAGGTCATAGTCCTTGGGCTTGTACATACCGGGCATTTCGGCCGTTTCGCCGCCGATCAATGCGCATCCAGCTTCCAGACATCCCCTTGCAATGCCCGCGACGACCTGGCGCGCCACCTCGATCTCGAGTTGACCGGTTGCCAAATAGTCTAGAAAAAACAACGGTTCAGCACCCTGAACTACCAAATCGTTGACGCACATGGCCACAAGGTCAATGCCGATCGTATCGTGCAGACCGGTCTCGATGGCGATCATCAATTTGGTGCCGACACCGTCGTTCGCCGCCACCAGAATCGGATCCGTAAAGCCCGCGGCCTTCAGATCGAAAAGCCCGCCGAAGCCGCCCAAATCTGCAGCCGCGCCAGGCCGCCGCGTTGCCTTGACCAACGGCTTGATTGCCGCCACCAGCGCGTTGCCGGCATCGATGTCGACCCCAGAATCCCGGTATGTGATCGGTGAATTCGGGCGTTTTGCTTTGCTGGCCGGCTCATCGATCATCGCAATAATCCAAAAATCATAAATGAAACCGCACGATGTTGGCGTTGACCGGACCGGATTTCCGCCCCATTGGCGAGCGACAGGTTTTGCGTGGTAGCAGACTATGCGGCTGAACGGCAACCAGCGGGCGGGGAACCCATTGCGCCGATTGACAGACATTTGCGGATCAATGCTCGCTGCCCTGTTGATGGGCAACTTGGCCGCGCCCGTTGCCTATTCGGCACCCGCCGACATGCCATTTACTATTGGCAACTATCCAGTCGAGGCCACGGCTACCAATGCAGTCGCGGCCAAGGAGAAAGCATTGGCGGACGGCCAGCAAGCAGCATTTCGCTCGCTGCTGAAGCGGCTCGTTCCCGTCACGGCCTACAAGCGCCTGGACACGCTCAAGGCTATCAATGCCGACGCGCTGATCGATGGGGTTTCAGTGCGGTCAGAGCGCAACTCGTCGACGAAATACATTGCCAACCTCGATTTCGCGTTTCAGCCCCAGGCCGTGCGCGATCTGCTGCGCCGCGAGGGCGTGCCCTTCGTCGATCTGCCGGCGCCGAAGATCGTCGTCGTGCCGGTTTACCAAGCGCCGCCGGCCGGCCAAGG
>JBGTIU010000059.1:0-31177 GCA_041745515.1 Hyphomicrobiaceae bacterium
GGCCTCCTGCGCGTTGCCGGCGTTCTGACGCACCGTCGCCGTCAACTGCTCCATCGATGCCGCCGTCTCCTCCAAAGAAGAAGCCTGATGCTCGGTGCGAACCGACAGATCCGATACCCCCGACGCGATCTCGCTGGTCGCCCCCTGCACCGCAACCGTTGCCACGCCGATCCGATCGGCCATGGCGCGCATCTGGTCGCCCATCCGGTTGACGTCGGTCTGCAGCTGCAGCAGCACGCCCTGGTAGCTGCCCTCGATGCGTTTGGTCATGTCGCCCTTCGCGAACGATGACATGACGTGAACGACATCGGTCAGCGCCTTATTCACTGTCTCAGCCCACCGGTTCATGCCTTCGCCCAGCTTGACCGTCAGGCCGGTCTTACCGGCAACTTCAACGCGCCGTGTGAAGTCGCCAGCCGAAGCTGCCTCGACCAGGCGGGCCAGTTCCTCCTGGAAAGCGCGCTCGGCTTCGAGCAGTTCGGCCTTGGACTTTTCGGCAGCAGCACGCGCCTCGGCCTCGGCCTCGAGACGGTCCTTCGCCAAGGTATTCGATTTGAACACTTCCACCGCGCGCGCCATGGTGCCAAGTTCGTCGCGCCGTTCTGTGCCAGGAACGGTCGCGCTCAGGTCACGATTAGTCAATCGGTTTACGACCGATGCCAGCGCATCAAGCGGACGTGAAACACGATAGATCACCAGATATCCGCAGCCAACGGCGAGCAACAGGCCGGCCAACAACATTATGCTGACTAGAATGAGTTTCCGCCGCGCATCTGCCTCGACCTCGAGGGTGTGCGTCTCGCTGATTGCGCTGGCGGCATTCATGACCTCGACCAGCGTACTCAGAAGCGGGGTTGTCGTCTGGATCCATTCCGCGGCTGTCATGCCGTACTGGACCTCGACCATTGCGTTCTGGCCAGAAATGCCGAACTGCACCGTCGTGGTCTTACCGTCCCCTGCAACCGCCACGATCTTGTTGGCCAACGCGCGGTACATGCTAAAAAACTGCTCATTGGCCTGAGCTACTGCAACGTGCAACGGAGCACGAGATTTCTTTTCCGCATCGCTCAGATTGAGGCCGATGCCGGCGGCCACCTCCAATCTCCGCCAAAGCAAGTCGATTTGGGCGTTGCGAGTGACATTGGCAGCTAAAACGTCTGCCGGGATCGGCGTTTTTGCAGCGATTTCTGCCATCAGGCTCGCCCGCTCATGGCCGGCGACCTCTCGGGTATGCCAGGCAAACAGTTTGACGACGCCCAGCTCCTTGGCTACCGCGCTGCCCTCGGTCGACGCGCGCAACGCCAACTCCCAAAGCCCAATTGCGTTCTGAATAGCTTTCGTCAACCCCGGGCGATAGTCCTTCAGGAACTGCGGATCGCGCTGTGACCTCGGAACTGCCAAGGCAGCGTCCGCCCGCTTGCGATAGTCGTTGACGGCGGTGATGGCCGCATCGATCTTCAGACGCTTCGCCTCTTCTGGTACGAGAGCCTCGGCGGCCGGCAGCCCTATGCTTTCGAACAGCTTCTGCGCGGACTGACGATGCCAGTCGATTTCGGCGCGTCGACCGAGCATGACCGGCTCGTCCTGCCGCAGGGCTTCATCGGTGGTGATCCGCTCCAAAGTCATCGCATATACGCCGGCGATGTAGCTGTTGACGCCTTTGGTCGCTGTGCGGGTGGAATTGGCAGCCGCATACGACTGCCAGGCATCGACCCCCTTCCACATCAGCGATACGACCAACAGCAGCGATAGCGCCGTCACCGCGGAAATCAAAACGAAGCGGATGCTGAGGCCGGTTGCTTTGGGGCCAGCCTTACCGTTGTGAGGAATCTGGCGCGCAATTGCAGTCATGGTGCTTATCTCTCAAGAGGTTAAAATCCCCTGACGCCATGGTCGGAGACCCATACGATTGCATTCAGTCGGATCCGCTACGCGAGCGGCTGGCGAGCCTCTCGAATCGGAGCGTTTTGCAGCAGTCGCTCGATCGCAATCAGGATCATCATCGAGTCGCCCTGTGTGATCAGGCCATCGAAAAACGGATCTTGGCTGTCGCCATCGGTTTCGGGGACAGGCGCGACTTCGCTCGCGCGAACAGCCAGGATGTCCGATACGCCGTCGACCAGCAGCCCGTTCAGGCGGCCGCCGATCGCGACGATGACCACTACATGGTTTTGGGTCGCCTCCGTCCGGCCCTGACCAAATCGCGCCCTGAGATCGATTATTGGAACGATGGTGCCCCGTAGATTGATGACACCGCGAACGAAATCGGGCGCACTTGGCAGCGGGGTAATCACGTTGCCAGCCCGGATTTCGCGCACCAGCTTGATGTCGACGCAGTAATGTTGTTCGCCAAGCATGAAGGTGACGTACTGACGCGTTTCGTCGATGTCGGTCGCAGCTTTCGTTCGACCTGCGCCGTAATCTTCAAAGGCAAAAGCTTGACTGTTCATGCGACTAGCTTCCTCAGATTGATGTCGAGCGTCGAGGCATTGAGTCGATCCTCGCGGGCCGCGGCGAGCTCTGAAATGGCAGTGCTGTCCAGGATCAGCGCAACCGCCCCATCGCCCAGGATGGTGGCGCCAGCGATACCTGCAATCTGGCCGACGTTCTCGCGAACGCTCTTGATCACCACCTGCTGTTGGCCGACGATTTCATCCACCACCAGACCGATGTTTGTCCCGCCCTCGACCTCCACCAGGATCACCAGCAGCTGACTGGCCGGCGCGGCGCTTGCGATCTTGAAAACACGCGCCAGATGCACGATCCTGACGTGCGTTCCGCGCACATTCAGAACTTCGCCGCGGCCTGGAATTGTCTTCACTTGCTGCCTGGAAACCGCCAGGCATTCAACGATACAGCCGAGGGGAAGCACATAGTTATCCAGCCCGGAACGGACGATCATGCCGTCGAGCACGGCAAGCGTCAGTGGCAAGGTCAGCGTCGTCGTCGTTCCGCGACCCGGCTCGGAGCGAACAATGACGCGGCCGCCAAGCTTCTTAAGGTTGCTGTTCACAACATCCATGCCGACACCACGTCCAGAAATGTCCGAAACGCTGTCGGCCGTACTCAGACCAGGCAGCAGAATAAGATTGTCCGCTTCCTCGTTAGTCAGCGGGGCGGCCCCGGCAATCAGCCCTTTTCGAACGGCAGCTTGTCGGACCTTGTCGCGATCAATGCCCCGTCCATCGTCACTGACCTCGATCACAATGCGGCTGCCGAACTGGGCCGCGCTCATGCGGATCGTGCCATGCACCGGCTTGCCTTTGGCCAGTCGTTCTTCAGCCGTTTCGATACCATGGTCGACCGAGTTGCGGATGACGTGCACCAATGGGTCCATCAGCTCCTCGATAATGGTCTTGTCGATCTCCGTACTTTCCCCGCTGGTCTCGAGCGCAATCTTTTTTCCCGTTTGGAGCGCCAGATCGCGGATCACGCGCGGCATGCGGGCGAAGATCGAACGCACCGGCTGAGCACGAATGGCCATCACACTGTCCTGCAGATTGCGGGTATGCTGCAGCAGTTGCTGCAGATCCTGGAAAAGTCGCGGATTTGATTGCGTCAATCCTTGATCGATCTGCTGCACAACCATCGCCTGCGCGATCGCGATTTCTCCGACCAGATTGACCAACCGATCAACGCGGTCGAGGTCGACGCGGATGGTAGAAATGCGCGCGATCGGAGCTGCGTGCAATGGTGCAGGTTGCTGGTCGGTCGCGCGCGCTGTGTCATTTGAGGTCACGGTCAAGTCCATCGGCGTCGCGCTCGGCAGCCCGATGGGGTCGGGCGCCTCATTGACCAATTCCGCGATCGGTGCGCCGGTGCCGCTGCCGCCATCGACGACGGCAATGCTGAGATCGCAACTCCCCTCGAGAAACTCGAAAATTTCTTTGACGGCCGCAATACCTGCGCTCGTCTGGAGTTCGAATGTCCAACTGAGATAGGCGTCGGTCGGCACAAGGTCGGCGAAGGCCGGCAAGTTGGAGAGATCGGCCGTGACGGTCAGCGAGCCCAATTCCCTCAAATTGCGCACGACGAGCAGTGGCTCGTTGGCGCGCCGCAGCAGTTCCCGGTGAGGCCGGAATGTGATGTTGTATTGGTGCCGAATGCTATCGGCCCGGCCATCGGCATCGCCGCTTCGTTGCTTTGAACCTGCCCGCAGACCGGGCACCGGCGCAGCCACATCGATGCCGGCGATGATCGCCAATTGTTCCGCCGCCTGCTGCTCGTAGTGCAATTCGAGTTCCGTGCCCATTCGAGCGGCATGCACCAGATCCGCGACTGTATCGCCAGCACGAAGGCAGACATCAATCAGGTTTTTGCTTACCGAGATGCGACCCGCGCGAAGATGGTCAAGCACGGTCTCGAACGTATGCGTAAACGCGATCAAACGGGCAAAGCCGAACGCTCCGGCGCCGCCCTTGATCGAATGGATGGTGCGAAAGGCCGCATTGAGCAACTCAGGTTCTGAGGGATCTTCCAGAAGCGCCGAAAGCTGTGCCTCGAATGCGCTCAGCAGATCATCGCATTCTTGAAAGAATGTGTGCTTGAACTGCTCGAACTGATCCATCCTGTCCCTCCCGCCCAATCCTCGCAATTCAATGACTTATGCGGCGGATCACGCTGATGAGTTCGACAGGGTCGAACGGCTTACACAACCAGCCGGTGGCGCCTACCTCCCGTCCAATATTCTTGAACTCCTCAGACACTTCGGTTGTCAAAAAAAGAATTGGAGTGAATTCATAAGCCTGATCCTCTCGTACCTTGGTCACAAACTCGAACCCACCCATATGGGTCATGTTGACGTCACTTATGATCACATCGACTGTCTCAGTTTTTAGAATATCCAACCCCTTGACGCCACTCTCCGCTTGCAGGATCTCGAAGCCTGCCGCAGTCAAGGTAGCCGCCAACATCTCCTGAATTGTTGGAGAATCATCTACACAAAGGATGCGCATAGCTTATTCTACCTTCCATTGCTGAAGACTTGCCCCAAGGCCCAGGCTTTCGAACGCATCCCGCAGAGACTGTGATGGCAGTACCAACTTAACTGGAGTGCCTGCTTCCGCCGCTGTGAGCGCAAAGGCGCTAAGAATTTGCACGCAAGCCGTTGATACTCGCTCAACCAGGCTGGCGTCGATAACAACAGGTCGCCCGACTTTCAGCGCTGCTTGTAGTTGCTCTTTTAAAGGCCTTGCCGCCTTCATATCCAGCAACGAATGCAACGCGAAGTGCGTTTCTGTGATCACCGCGGAAATTGCGAACGGTTGCATCGACAAAACCATCGTTGGCGCAGTAGCTAGGTGTTCAAGTGTTGCGTTTCACGTTACGTCACAGATGGTTAATGGATTCTGTTCAAATTTGCTTTGCACTCAACTGCTTTCAAAGAAAATGCGCCCCGGGGTGCAAGCGCTTGGGACTGGAAAAGTGCCTTCGCAGGCCTCCAATTTGACATCAATAAAACAGCCACACGCTTGTTCGTCACCTAACATTAACCTAGGCCAGTTACTCATAAATCGATGCGTTGGAGGATAAGCAATGCGTACAAGGGCAAGGCTTTCGCGAAGCGTTATTAAGTTTCGGAGTTGGGCGCGCTACGCCGGGCGTGTTTACAATCGGCGCCCAGGTGCAGTGCGCAATTTCATTCCCTTTTCAACGCATAAGAAAACAGTCAATTGTTCTGGCGAGACTAGAACTGACGGGCAAGTTTCTGCAATCGGCTCCAGGCCGCTGCAAGTTTATTTGGTATTTGCAGTGTTCAACTTCTTTGCGCTTGCTGGCGCGCTCCACCTTAATCATCGATTAAGCGCAACGCTGGCGGACGGCTTTGAGGCCAGCGCCGCTTGGCGACAACACCTTGCGCACCTCGGGACTCTTCGGGCCGTAGCCGACGAGCTGATCGACGCCATCCCTGGCAATGCGGAGAGGCAAAGCGCCTACAGTCGAAACAACCTCGACGAAAAGTTGCTACAGCTAAACAAGCGGCATAAGGCGGCTCGGACTTCTGTCCGTGAGCTGTTCTCAGATTTGGGCGGGGGTGGGACATCTTCTACCGAGCACAAACGCATCGATGAGAGCGTTGCGCGCTTCAATGCTGTTGAGCTGGCATTGCTGTCCATGACTGCGCATGCAACCCAACTGGCCGATGCAAACATTGCGCGCGGAGCGCCCGCGATGCAATCGTCGGTCAACGATGTGATGCGCGCCCACCACGAGTTCCGTAAACAATACGAAGCACTGCTGAAGCACTTGCATCAACTTCAAAGCAGTCTGGAAAAGGGTGAAGGCGCGCGAATAAAGACGCTGACGATCTTCGAGAACGTCCTGATTATCGTCACGCTCCTCCTATTGTGCGTCATGGCATGGTGCGGCGACCAACTTGGCAAGTTACTGCGGTCCCATCGCGACGAAATCGTAACGGCGCACGCAGCCGTTGCCAGAATCGAATCTGAAATGCGTCAGTTCGCGCAGCAGCACGACTCGATCAACAACGATGTTTCAAAACTAAATGTTGACTTGGCCAACAGCATTTTGAAACTGAAAGAAGCGCAGGACGAGATTCTCAAAAGAGGCAAACTGGCGCAGCTAGGGCAGCTCACGGCGACGGTTGCGCACGAGATCCGCAACCCGCTCGGAGCGATCCGCACCGCCACTTTTCTGGTTGAGCGCAAGATCAAGGACAAGGGTCTGGGCGTCGAGAAGCAAGTTGAACGTATCAACAACGGCGTAAAGCGCTGCGACACAATCATTACCGAGCTTTTGGACTTTGCCCGCTCTCGGTCGCTGCAACTGAAAACCGTGACCGTCGACGAGTGGATACGTCAGAAGGTGCAGGAGGAGGCAGGCAATCTACCTCCGATCGTCGAGTTTGTGTGCCATCTCGGCCTCGGCGATACCCAAGCCGCATTCGACCTGGATCGCATGCATCGGGTGTTCATAAATCTTTTGACCAACGCCTCCGAGGCGATGGTCGGCAAGGCCAGTGAGCCTGTGCTGAACTCCGAGCGGGCTTCGAAAATTCAGATTACCACCGAGCTTGTCTCCGGCAACGTCGAGATCTCAGTGAGCGACAACGGTCCCGGCATTACCGAAGATAACCTGAAGAAAATTCTGGAGCCGCTTTTCACGACAAAGTCCTTCGGTGTCGGCCTTGGTTTGCCGGCAGTCGAGAAGATTCTGGAGCAACACGGCGGAGGGCTCAGAATCAAGAGCACGGTTGGTGAGGGCGCGACCTTCACTGCTTTCTTTCCGCTGCAACAAAGAGTAGCCAATGCCGCCTGACACAACGCAGCTGCTGAGTATTCTGGTCGTTGACGACGATCGGGATCACGCTGACTCGCTTGCCGAGCTGTTCGCTATGGAGGGGCATGAGGTCACTGTCGCCTACTCGGGCGATGAAGCAACCGCTGCCTATCGCGCCCGCGACTTCGACCTAGCCTTTCTGGACGTGATCATGCCCGGCAAGAACGGAGTCGAAAGTTTCCTCGAGATAAAGCGTGTCAAGCCCGACGCTCGAATATACATGATGACGGGTTACAGCGTCGAACAGCTGCTGCAGCAAGCCGTCGACAACGGTGCTGTCGGCGTGCTCGCAAAGCCGATCGACGTGAACAAGGTGTTGACCACGCTGGACGAGGTCAAGCACAACGGCATTGTGCTGGTCGCCGAGGATGATCACGAGTTCGGCCCGGAGCTAAAACAGGTTATTGAGCGTGCGGGCCGTGCCTGCGAACTTGTAACCAATGGCCGCGACGCGCTCTCGCGCATGGCCAAGGGCGGAGTTGAGGTCTTAATTCTCGATTTGAATCTGCCGCTGATCAACGGCATCGAGGTCTACACGGCGCTGCGCCAAGTGACCAAGCAGGTTCCAACGGTGCTGATTACGGCCTGCCGGGATCAGTACAGGGACGAACTCGACTCGCTCTCAGATATCGAGCTCACCGGCATTCTGACCAAACCATTCGAGCCTGACCAACTGCTCAACAAACTCGCTCGTCTCACGGCCCACGGACGCGCGAGCACGACGGTTTCGCAATTCGAAGGGGACCGGCCCTCATAGACTGATATCTTCGCAAAACAACCAACGCTGGCACTTTCTGAGGCGCGAAAGTTTTTTGGATCGCAGCAGCAGTGGGCCGTCGGACGGTTTCCAACACAAACCAAGAATTCTGACGGGTAGGGGTGACACGGATATGCCGAAGCAACTTAGAATTCTGGTCCTCGATGATCATGTCGACGTCGCCGAAAGCGTTGGTGAAATCCTTGAGCTCGAAGGACACGAGGCCACGCTGGTGCACAGTGGGCTAAGTGCGGTCGAGGCCTACAAGGTACACGATTTCGATCTCGGATTTTTCGATGTGAAGATGCCAGGCATGAACGGTGTCGAAAGCTTCATCGAGGTCAGGAAGCTCAGGCCCGACGCCAAGATATTCATGATGTCGGGATACGCCGACGACAGTTTGATCGCGCGCGCGCTGCAAGGTGGCGCACTGGGATTGCTCAAAAAGCCGTTCGATGTCGAAGACCTGCTTGCCAAGCTCGGCGAAACAATTGCCGGAGCGGTCGCTGCTTAAACGCCGGCTTACTCAAATCCCTGGTCGATCGTCACGCAAACAAAGCGCTGCAAATAACTGAGACCAAATCTTATGTCGAGCGTTGCAAGTATTCGAGATCTGACCCAGAACATCTCCGTTATTCTACGCACGGGTGACTTCTCCCAACGGCTGTCAGCGCCGCTGGTGAGCGAACTCGATGAGGTGATAAGTAGTCTCAACGGACTGCTTGCCGAGTTCGAGGCGCGCGATCAAACCTTGCGCCGCAAGCTTGAAGAGCTCACCGACGCGCGCGACGACTCGCAGACGACCAACGCGCTTCTCCGCCGAGTCAAGAACGAGCTCAAGACCCGATCCCAGGAACTCGACGCCGCTCTGCTCAAGGCGGAGGCTGCAAACGAGGCCAAAGGTCAGTTTCTCGCCAATATGAGCCATGAAATCCGCACGCCCATGAACGGCATCTTGGGCATGGCGGAACTCATGTCGCGGACCACTCTCGATGAACGGCAACGCAAGATGGTCGGCACGATCAGCAAATCCGGCCAAGCGCTGCTGACGATCATCAACGACATCCTGGACTTTTCCAAGATCGAGTCCGGTAAGTTCGATATCGATCTGAAGCCCTTCAATTTCCGTGTGTGCGCCGAAGATGTCGGTGCGATCCTGCGGCCGCGCGTCGAGCAGAAGGGGCTTGCTTTTGGCGTGCAAATCGCCGCCGAAGTGCCCGAAACATTGATCGGTGACGCAGGGCGAATACGACAAATCCTGACCAACCTCATCGGCAATGCCGTTAAGTTCACCGAGCGAGGGCGAGTAACGGTGGACGTGACCAGCGAACAGACCAACGGGTCTGCTCAGTTGACGGTGAGGATCAGCGATACCGGCATTGGTATTCCGGCCGACAAGGTGGACGCGGTGTTTCAAAAGTTCAGCCAGGTCGACAACACCTCTACGCGAAAACATGAAGGAACCGGTCTTGGGCTAGCAATATGCAAGATGCTGATCGAAAAAATGGGGGGGACCATCAGGCTTGAAAGCGAATACGGGCGCAGCACGACCGTCTGGTTGAAGCTGATGATGGCACACGCACCGGTCGAGGCGTCCGTTGTTCCCGGGTTCTTGAAACTCGAGGGACGGCGCGTCCTGGTACTGGAGGCCGGCCATGTGGGCACGTCATTGCTGTACAAGCAGATGGTCGGGCTCGGCTTCGAGGTAGCCACCATCGCCCACGCCAGCGCGGCGATGGAACACCTTGCCCATGACTATGCCAAGAACGGTCGCTGCGAACTCGCTCTGGTCAATGTTGGATGGACGGCAGAAGCTGCAACGCCGATCGTGACGGCCTTGCGCGCGACCGCGGGATTCGAGAACACACCGGTGCTGATCGTGGCTGCTTTCGGACAGAAGGGAGACGGCAAGCTGGTGCAGCATATCGGAGCTCAGGGTTATCTCACCGAGCCGGTCTCCCAAACCCTGCTCCTTGAAACCGTTACAGCTGTACTCAGCGATTCCCACAACGGCCACTCTAGGCTTGTGACCCGACACACCTGCGCGGAGGAGAGAAACAGAGATGCAAATGAACCTGCCCGCCTAGCCGGCGCAAAACCTCCGCCGTCGGACGTGCGTGCGCCCAATGCATTTGCACATGCGCAAATTCTGCTTGTTGAGGACAACTTCGTCAACCAGGAGGTTGCCAAAGAATACTTCTGGGAACTTGGCTGCGAGGTCGCTGTAGCAGGTAATGGGATGGAGGCCGTCCGCGCCGTCAAAGCCGGCGCATTTGATATCGTCTTCATGGACTGCCTGATGCCCGAAATGGATGGGTTCCAGGCCACCAGGACCATTCGGCAATTGGAGCAACAGGGCAAGCTGACGCCAATACCGATCGTCGCCCTCACCGCCAACGCTTTTGCCAGCGATCGCGAGAAATGCCTGGCGGCTGGTATGAACGACTACTTGAGCAAGCCGTTCGCCTCCGAGGAACTCGCGAACGCGCTCCAGAAATGGTTGCCGCAATCTCCACAGCGCCGCACCGGGATCGGTAGTGCTCCGCGGGATAATTGTCCGGTCACCCCAGTCCACTGACAATAATGCGACTGAGGGGCCTGCATTTACCATATCGCAATTGAAGATCACCAAAGTAACCACGGCCTTGCGTCGGATCCGTGGAAACTTCGCCAGGTGACAGCATTGTGGGACATTCAATGATGACGCAGCAATCAGCGCCAAAAATTCTGGTGATCGATGACGAGGTCACCCAGCGAATGCTGGTCAAGGAGTACCTGGAGGAGGCTGGTTACCTTGTGCGATTGTCGGAAGACGGCAAGCACGGAATGAAGATGGCGGCATCGACCAGCCCGGATCTGATTCTGGTCGATGTGCTTCTGCCATCGGTCGACGGTTACCAGGTTTGCTCGGAACTGCGGCGGCATTCCAAGACCGCGGATACGCCGATCATTCTCATCACAGCGTCGAAGGAGCCCGATGCGATCGCCAAGGGCCTAGCGGCTGGCGCGACCGATTTCATAACGAAGCCGGTCGAGTTTCCGTTCCTGGCCGATCGAGTCGGGCACGTGATCCGGAAGGCGCAGGAAATTGCGCGACTGCAGGCCGAGAAGCACTCCATCGAAGAGAAGTTGCGTGTCACTCTGAGCGACCAGTTCGTCGAGGCTAAGGATACGCCAACGGAGCAACTGAAATCAGCGGAGGCCAAGGCTCGCGCCGCGGAAGCGGCTGCAGATGCCAAACTGACCAAAGCACGTGCGGACTTCGACAAAGAAGCGCTCCGTATTCGAGCCGAAGCGCAAGAGCAAATTGCTGGTGCACAGTCCGCGATCCAGGCCACGATCACAGCCAACAAGGAGTGGCTTAATCGCGAACAGAGCACGATTGAAGCCGCAGCGACCGCCGAAATTGTCAGATCGCGGGCACTTCTGGAAGAAGCAAGGAACGCCAAGAACTCGATAGAAACCGAGCTGAACGCTACCAACACTAGGCTCGAAGCCAAGATAAAGGTGCAAGACGAGGCGTTGGAACGGGCTCGCTTGCATCAATCGATGGCCGAGTCGGCAATTGCGGGGCTCAAGCAGGACCATCAACAGGCGCTTCGGGCTCTTCGGGCCGCTGCCGAAAACGAGCTGCGGTCGGCCACCGAAGCACTGGATCAACAAGCTGGCGCGTTCTGGAGCTTCGCCTCAGCTTTGAGCAGCGAGTTTCTGCGGCAGATCCGATCCATTCTCGAAAGTGTCAGCGCTGCTTCCCAAGGTGAAATGGTGGCGAAGGGCGACGAGCAGCTTGCGGGCGTCGCCTCAGTAACCAGAGAACTCAACATATCACTCGCAAATTTCAACATTCTAGCGCGGCATTTGGCCGGCCAGATAAAGCTTGCAGAGACGAGGGTCGATGTTGGTGCTCAACTCGACCACATCGCCGCAGCCATTGAGCCAGCATGCGCCAAACGTAAACTTCGCATCGAAACGCGCGTCGACCCGGCGCTTTCCTTGATCCTGGGTGACGAACTTCATTTGCGCTATCTGCTCATGAACCTGTTGTCCAATGCCCTGCATTTCAGTCCAGCTGGCGGCACGATAAGCATCGACGCCCGCCTGCAGCGGGATTGTTCGATCAGAATTGCAGTCCGCGACCAGGGTGTAGGCATGCTACCGGCGGCGCTTGCTCGGATTAACGCCGCGCTGGAACCCGCGAATATGATCAGTAGCAAGGGCTCAGCGGCCGGCTTCGGAGTTCCGATCGCAACCAGCATCGCACTCCTGCATGGTGGCCGGGTCGAATTCGAAAGTGTGTTCGGTGCCGGAACAACGGCAACCCTCGTCTTGCCGCCGGAACGTTACTGCGCCAAGGCAGGCCGCACACAACTAGCCTCCGCCTGAACCACCGAAACTCGCCAAAACAGATCAACGCGACGAACTTGGAGATTGATTATGAGCCAGAACGGTTCGACAGCGACAATGGGCGGGGATGCACTCGATCCCAGCCGAATTGACTCCTATCGCCAGCGGCGCCCAGGCTTCTTGGAGCGGCTCGTCTCGGTCTACCTGGACGAAGCACCAATCTACTTCAGCAAGCTCAAGACCAGCATCGATGCTGGCCCGACCAAAGATGACCTGAATATCATCCGCATGGCGGCGCATACGCTCAAATCGAGCAGCGCCAATCTTGGCGCGGTACGGTTGCCCGAGATCTGTCAGAAGATCGAGACCGCCGCATTGAATGAAGACATTGACCAGGTCAAAGCGTTGGCCGCTACCGTTGGCAGTGAACTTTTTGCAGTTGAGCAGGCACTCAAAGCTGTGCTGTTTGAACAGCGCAAAGCGGCGAGTTGAGGCAGCGCACCCATATTGCGCCGTCGATTTGATCTGGAGCTCGTTGTTCCGAGAAAGCCGCGCGCTCTTTCCGGGTCTAAGCCGCCTCAGCATTCGATTCCGCCGCCGAGCTTTCAAGACTTTCGATCTTGCCGGTAGGCGCGCTGGTCCCGATCAACCATTTTTCAACTTTTTCCCGAAGATCCTCGGGCGAGTAGGGCTTGCTCAAATAGTCGTCCATTCCGCTTGCTATGCACCGGGCCCGATCGCCCTTCAATGCGTGCCCTGTCAGCGCGACGATTGGCGTTCGCCTTCCGGCAAGCAGGCTTTCTTTTCGGCGCAGCTTCGTTGAACATTCGTAGCCGTCCATACCGAACATCTCACAATCCATCAGCACGAGGTCGAAACGATCTTTTTCCCAAAGCTCCAACGCGGTGACACCATCGTGCGCGAAAACCGCCTCTGCAACAATCTCGCTCAGAAATTCCTGCGCTATCTCACGACTGATAGCGCTGTCGTCGACCACCAGCACCTTGGCGTCGATGATCGCAGTGGCACCGATCGATTTTGCAGCCCGTTCCGTCAGGTCCGCACTTTCTACCTCGGCCGTCGCAGTCGGTCCTTCCCATAGCCAAGGCGATTGCTCCTCAAGGACAGCAAGCCCAATGCTGCTGGCGGCCGTCTCCCGAATGTCGCCGAGCCATTCGAGCACCTCGAGATTCTTGCAGTTGATTTCCTTGAATAGAATACCGGTCCGCGCCAGGTCGTTCTCCGCTCCATAAATCTGCATCAACTGGCACAAGTCGGACAGATGCATTGCTCCGACATTGGCGCTGGCCGACTTCAACCAATGCGCGTGTTGCCGAATGGCGGAGGCGTCTTTTTCGGCTACAGCCACACCGAGCCTGCTGATCTTGTCCGGCGCCTGCTCCAGAAAAATTCCCAGCAAACGCAACGCCAGATCCGGCGTGAGAAGGATCGGGTTGGCAATGACCGATGATCTTGTGCGGGAGAGCCGGCGATTGACTGATTGCAAAGGTTTCCACGTGAGGCCCGCAACTTCCATTATCAACGTGTTCTTCAGCCACGTCAGAGTCGGCTCTGGCAAGCCCTCGCCGATCGCAATTCTCTCTGAATCCGTCGCAACGATCAGCCCGCTCCTTACGCCATATCCAGACCGGCGCGCCGTGATACCTTCGATGTCGGTGAAAGACAGCTTGCGGGTGAAATGGGGGCCCATTCCTTCGGCGCGCCCGACAACGGACAAAAGGTTGTGCGAAATACTGATCTCCCAGTTCTCGATGCTCGGCCGGCGGCCCAGCATCAGCGCCGCAGTGACCAGAATGGCTGAGATCAAAAACCAGAGACCGACCCTTTCGGAATAGGTGCCCCAGACGACAGCCAGGAGCGCGGCCACCAGTGTCGCATTCCGCGCCCGGTTCGCAAGCTGGGGGCCAAGCACGTTGAGCCGCAGTACGTTGACACCGCGGCGACGCAGGTTTTCGAGCCGAACTCCATGCGGCGGCGATGTCCGAGGGCTCCAGCCGCTTGCATTCTCGATGCCAGGTTGGCGGAGAGCGGTCATTGATTACCTTTCCGGGCGCTATCGGAATCAACATTGCAGGGAAATGATAACGAGCGGTAAACCTTGCCTCGACGAGGCAACCCGTCGATCCCTGAGAAAGAGCTTGAATTCCGCGCCACTAATTGTGTCGTCGGATCGACTTGTAGATAATCTCGTGAATGTTTTGCCAAACGCGAGCACCCATGGAACGTCCAGAAATTCTAAAGCGAGAGATCAGAGCTTTGGTGTTCGATCAGTACGGCACCTTAGTCGACATGCAACAGGGCCTGACCGAGATCGCCGCGCCCTTCCTTGAGAAGAAGGGGTGGGATGGCAAGGCCCACAACTTCGTCACCTGGTGGCGGCGCACGCATTTCGAGAATTCGATGATCGATGCGCTCTGCGATCGTGGTCACACGCCTTATCGTCAAATCGGCCATCGCGCTGTGTCCCACGTCCTGGATCGGTGCGGCATCGCCTACACGCAGAGCGAAGTTCGTTGGCTCATCTCCGAGATCGAGAGGCTGAAACCGTTCCCCGACGTCGTCGAGGCGCTTCAGAAGCTGCGTGGCGGAGGCTACAAATTGGCCATTTTATCGAACGGCGATCGCGATATGCTCGAAGCCGCCGGCCCGCACATCGGCTTTCCGTTCGACCACGTGATTTCGGTCGAGGAAGCCGGCGCCTTCAAACCTCACTGGCGAGCTTACGCAAAAGCCGCAGAAGTCGTTGGACACGATCGTACGAGCTGTCTCTTCGTTGCCAACCATGCGTTCGACTGCATTGGTGCCAAGTCATACGGCATGCGCACAGCATTCATCGACCGGCGCAAAAGACCGTTCGGTGAGACGCCACACTCACCCGATTTGATCGTGGCAACCTTCAGCGAGCTTGCAGCCACCCTGTGCTGAGGAGCGACCGCCCGCGGGTTACGCGCTCCGGTAGAGTTTGGTCATTGAAAACTCGCGGTGGCCCAGCGCTTCCGATGCGGTGAGCCGTCCGTTGGCCGTACGCACGATCATGTCGATCAGCGCGTCCCCCGCTGTGTCGAGCGTCTGGTCCCGGCGCAGAATGCCTGATACGTCGAGGTCGATGTGCTCTGGCATTGTTCGCATCGTCTTGGGGTTGCCGGTGATCTTGATGACCGGCAGAATCGGATTGCCGATGACATTGCCCTGGCCGGTCGGAAAGGTATGGACGACGTAGCCGGCCGCCCCCATCAGCGTCACACACTCCGCTGCGGCGGACGAGGTATCCATGTAGTAAAGCCCAGGTCCTTTGGCCGGCGCTTCGGCGGCGTCGAGTGCATCGATAAAGCGCGAGTTGTGGCCAATCTTCTCAAGATTGCCGAGCGCCTTCTCCTCGATCGATGACAGACCGCCGGCGATGTTGCCCTTGGTCGGCTGGCTGTCGGACAAATCGTCAGTCTTGTGCGCCTCGATGACGTCGTGCTGGTAGGCTTTCCACATCTTGTACCATTTGTCGGCAATCTCAGGCGAAACGGCGCGCGCCTTGCATAAATGCTCGGCGCCTGTGATCTCCGACGTTTCACCGAAAACACCATAAACGCCCGCCGGTATCAGCTTGTCGTACATATTGCCGACCGTCGGGCAGGAGGACAGCCCGGTCGTCGTGTCGCTCTCCCCGCATTTTGTAGACACCCATAGATCCGCAATGCCACATTCTTCGCGCTTAAGCTCGGACGCCCACTGAACAAATTCCTTGGCCTTGTAGGAAGCCTTGGCAATCGTGGCGATGTCGCCATGCCCCTCGATGCCGAAGCCGACGACCGGCTTGCCGGCTTTGGTAATGCCGTCGACAACCCGTTTGGTCCAACCGTCCTCAATGCCAACGACAACGACGGCCGCCACGTTCGGATTAGAGCCCGTGCCAATCAAGGTCCGGAAGTGCAGCTCGAGGTCGGCTCCAAACTGCAGGCGGCCGTAGGCGTGCGGAATCGCCATCGTGCCCTTGATATTGTTCGCCACGGCCTCGCAAACGGCATTGGACAGGTCGTCGAGCGGTAGAATGATAACGTGATTGCGAACACCGACCCGCCCGTTCTCGCGCCGCCAACCTTGAAAAGAAAGGTGGCTGTAAGCCACGGGCTTCTTACCGTTCGCCGTCGCTCTTGATGGCATCGATTTCAAGTCCTCTCGAGGGTGCGGCCGGGTCAGTCTTTGTCTGCAACGCGAATTCACCAGCGCTTCGTCTTCATGTTGTGCACGTGAATATGATCGCCGGCCTTGGCGCTGGCTACAACGATGCCGATATCCTCGCCATACTTAATGACGGTATCGCCCTTCGCCAGGTCTTTCAGCGCAACCTTGTGACCGATCGGTATAGCGTGGTTGGCCGTGGCCCTCGTCGTGCTGTCGGACTCCGTGACCACCCCGTGCATATCGGTCCCAGCCTTTAAGCCCTCGATGACGATAACACCCACATTGTCCTTCGGGCTGTGCACCAGGAAATGGGGAATGTTGGGAATCGATTTTGACACAGCGGGTACCTTCCATGTGGAGCTCAAGTTGCCCGGATGTGCGAGTTCACCGGTCTCATGTCTAAGGGTCAGGCCCGGTTGGGGCCCGAACCTCATCGACGCTTACTATCTATCGAAAATCGCGACACCACCCGTTTTCAGAGTTCGGCTCTGCCTGAATTGCAGATTGGCTTCGTGATCGAAGATTGCCATCGCCGTGGTATTCCTCAACTCGCACATCTGAGTTTGGCCCGTTGCGGTATAATATCGGATCTTGCGTGGTTTCACACCGCGCAAGTGTTGCGCTGCGATCGGTAATCGTTCCCGGCGCAGATAATCCTCGACGAAATCCGCATTGCGATGGCCAATGTTCGCCGTCCCACGCAGGACGTTGGCTCCGCCGAAGACTTTGATCTCCAGGCGGTCACGCCGGCCGCCTCGCGATAGTATGCCGTTGATGAGCCGTTCGATCGAGTAACTTCCGTAACGCAGTTCGACACTCGGCAACCGTTGATCGGCGGTTTCCTGGGGGTCCGGCAACAAAAAATGGTTCATGCCGGCACAGTCGACATCCGGATCGCGAATGCAGACTGCAACGCAAGAACCGAGCACAGTCGTAATGACTTGGTCAGCCTTCGATGACAGGTGACATTCCCCCTGCCAGATGCTGACCACGTAGCGATTCAGGCGCCCATCGAAATAGGATCGGCACTCTTCGCGAGCACTGCTCGAAGATTGGATTTTCATCATGGTGGCCACATTGGCCGTCGGGCTTGAGCGCGTCATTGGTGTTTCTTTAATTGACGTGTTTCGGCTGCGGCGCTGGTCCCCGCGAGCACACTGGCTCCTGCATGAGCCTTCTCGAGAATGTACTCGGCCAGCCGATCTAGCGGCAACTCGCATTCTGCTGCGCCGACCTCGTTTGCGCACTTCGGCATGCCGTAGATCAACGAGGTTGCCTCGTCCTGGCTGGCGGTCGCGGCGCCGGCCCTTCGCATGGCAAGGAGGCCACGAGCTCCATCCTTGCCCATACCCGTCAGCAGCACACCGACGGCCGCCCCGCCAGCGACGTCAGCGACTGAATCGAACAGCACATCGACGGAGGGCTTGAGGCCGTTTACTGGCGCGCTGTCCTGCAGCCGACAGCGCAGCTCGCCTCCCATACGGCACAACACGAGATGCCTGTTGCCGGGAGCAATATATACGCGACCTGGCATCACCTTGGCATCGTCCGCCGCTTCGCCCACCGCCATCGAGCATACGCGGTCGAGCCGCTCGGCAAAGCTTCGGGTAAAGCCGGGCGGCATATGCTGGGCGATCAGAATTGGCGGACCGTCGGCAGGCATGCGAGGCAGGATAGCTGAGAGCGCGGCTACACCGCCAGTCGAGGCGCCGATCGCAACAATCCGGCTCGAGCCGCGCCGAGAACCGGTCAAGAGCGTTTTGTCTCGCGCCGGTCGTTGCGGCGGAGCCGAATTGATTATTGCCTTTGCGGCAGCCTTGATCTTCGCGATGATCTCGCCCTTAAGGGCCGGCAGTCCCCGCTCAATGTCCAGCGATGGCTTGGCAACCACGTCCACTGCGCCCAGTTCTAGGGCCTGTAGGGCCTTGTCGGCGCCGTGCTGGGTGAGCGAGGAGACCATTATCACCGGCATCGGGCGCAGCCGCATCAGGTGGGCCAGAAACTCGAGGCCGTCCAGCTTCGGCATCTCGATGTCGAGCGTAATCACGTCGGGGTTCCGGCTCTTGATCATCTCGCGAGCAATCAAAGGATCCGACGCAACCCCGACAATCTCGATTTCCGGATCCTCAGAGAGGATCTGGCTCATGATTCTTCGCATCAACGCAGAATCATCGACGATGAGCACTCGGATCATGTCAGCTCCATCCGTGCTCAGTTGATCTTCTCGTAGATATTCTGCCCGATCGGACGAAATCGTTCAGTCACTCGGTAGAGCGATTCGGAATGGCCGATGTAGAGTATGCCGCCATCGTGCAGGAGATCGGCGAACCGGTCGAATAATCGGCACTGCGTCGGCTTGTCGAAGTAGATGACGACGTTTCGGCAGAAAATAATGTCGAACTGCCCGGTCATCGGCCAACTACCGTGCAGGTTGAGCGGTTTGAACGCGATCAGTGAACGAAGCGATGGCGCCATTCGGAAACGTCCAGGCGCGGCGCTGACCGGCTCGACGGATTTAGCCCGGAAGCCCGACGGGATTGTCGCAATTTGATCGGCATCATAGAGCGCTTCCCGCGCTTGCTGCAGAATCTCCGTGTCTATGTCCGTGCCCAGGATCCTAGCGTTCCATAGCGGCAGGTCGTGTATGCAATTACTCAAAGTCATGGCAATCGAGAATGGCTCCTGGCCGGACGAGCATCCGGCCGACCAGACCCGCAACCGCCGCTCACCGTTAGCGGCTTTTAACGATTGCAGCCTTGGCCAAGCTGTGGTGGCGAGATGATCGAAGTGATGCTGTTCACGGAAGAAGTGGGTCTTATTCGTGGTCAGCGCATTGATGAGCGGTTGCATCTCGCGCTCGCCTTGCGCTCCAGCCAATAGCGCGCAATAGGCTTCGATGCTGTCCAGACCAAGCACACTCAAGCGTTTGGAAATGCGCCGGTGCACCATGTTCCGCTTGTAATCGGCAAGCGCGATGCCGGCATGCTGCATCGCAAGTCCGCGTATGTAGTTGAATTGCGCCAACGGGATCAGTTCCGCTGCACTGGGATAATGCAGAGGGGGTTCAATGCTGGATTTGCGGGCGGCGGGAATCATCGACCTCAACGCAATAATTCACCACTAGCACCAGCATGGTCAGCGTGGGACGGTGCAACGTCGGTGGCCTCGCGCCCGAGTTGGTACCACTCCGCTGCCGTCGACAACCCTCAACTGTATTTGGGCAGGGTGCTTGCTGCGCGCCCGCCGGCTAGTCTTCGTAAGCGGCCCAACAAGTAGTGATTATGGGATGTGATCGTTAACGAAAGGACACCAGACACATCGAAGCAAGCTCGGCTGCAGCTCCTTCATACCCATGCACCGCCGTGTTTTCGCAAGAGTGCCATGGCGAAAGAGCGTGAAAGCGCGGAACTTCTGCATTGAATTTGCGTTGATGAATGGGGAATGTGCCCCGCTCAATTTCGAAGGAGTCAGGCTATGAATTGGGATAGCGTCAAGGGAGATTGGAAGCAGTTCTCAGGCAAGGTGAAAGAGCAGTGGGGCAAGCTCACCGACGATGAGCTGACGCAGATCAACGGCAATCGGGAGCAACTAGAAGGCAAGCTGCAATCACACTATGGCTACGCCAAAGACAAGGCGAAACAGGAAGTTGATAATTGGTGCAACCGCATCAAGTAGGCATTGCCGGTCTTCTTCAGCGCAGTGCATACTTGGCCTTCTCGTGGGCAACGGTGCCCACGAGAAGTCCGTAGTGCTCGGCTGGTCAATTGAGAAACCGCTTCGAGAGCAACGACATCAAGTCAAGATTGGCGCTGCATAGATCGCGCAAAGTGTTTAAAATCTGCCTTGCATCGTCCCCCTCTAAAACGACGCGTCGACCCATCGTAATGACCTCGGGATTAGCATCGATTTCGGTAATCAGTTTCAGCGTCTTACCCCGCTGATTTGCGATCTCCTCCAAAAGTTTATGCACGGCCCAGCCCCCCGTCCCGGTGCAGTGATCCCATCCCCGCTACGTTAGAAGATTGGTCTGATTTGCATCATCGCTCCAAGAGGCCCAGTCGATTTATACCCAACTATTGCCCGACAACGCTTCGGCCATCGACCTCCCTACGGCCGCTTGACCACGGGATAGCCTGACCACGGCCTGACTGTCCGAATGGCGAGATTGGATTGCAGGCGGCTGATGTGCGGCAACTCGGCCAGCCGTTCGCGATGGATGCGCTCAAAGTCGGCCAGATCAAGCGCCACGACGCGCAGCAGATAGTCCGTGCCACCCGCCATCAGATGGCACTCGAGAATCTCGTCAACTTTGGCCACCGCCTGCTCGAAGGCATCGAAGGCGTCGCCGGTTTGCGAGCCGAGCGACACCTCGACAAAGAACTCCATGGTGTAGCCTAGTGCCGCGCGGTCGAGTCGCGCGGCGTAACCCGCGATGATGCCCGCCTCCTCAAGCAGTTTCATGCGGCGATGGCAGGCGGACGGCGACAGCCCTACGCGGCTGGCCAGATCGGCAACCGCGATGCGGCTGTCCTGCTGTAGGGCTTCGAGAATGCGGCAGTTCGGGAGGTCGAGTTGCATTCGAACGTGATCCGGAACTTCGCAGCAAAACATGAATGCCATGCCGCGCAAGGCCAAAATGGCACCTCATAATGGTGCATTTTATAACGAGCAGGGCGATAATGTCGCGAATATTTCATGCAAACACGGCGGAGGAGCGCTAACCATGCTGATCGGGGTTCCGAAAGAGATCAAGGTTCGCGAATACCGGGTGGGATTGACACCATCGAGCGTTCGCGAAGTCACCGCGCTCGGCCACAAGGTGGTGGTCGAGACCGGCGCCGGGGCCGGCATCGGCATGGCGGACACGGACTATACGCGCGCCGGCGCCACAATCGCCGCCAAGCCATCAGAAATTTTCGCATCGACCGATATGATCGTGAAAGTCAAGGAGCCTCAATCCGGCGAACGCAAGATGCTGCGCCGCGATCAATTGCTGTTCACCTACCTGCACCTAGCGCCTGACCCCGAGCAGACCAAGGATCTGGTCGCGAGCGGCGCCACGTGCATCGCCTACGAGACTGTGACCTCGCCCACCGGCGGCCTGCCGCTGCTGGCGCCGATGTCAGAGGTGGCGGGACGGATGTCGGTACAGGCCGGTGCATACTTTTTGGAAAAGGCGCACGGCGGCCACGGCGTACTGATCGGCGGCGTGCCCGGCGTCGATCCAGCCAAGGTCGTGGTGCTCGGCGGCGGCGTCGTCGGCACGCATGCGATCCAGATTGCACTTGGGATGGGCGCGCATGTCGCGGTGATCGACCGCTCGGTCGATGTCCTGCGGCGGCTGTGGGTGCAGTTCGGGGCCGCACTCAACACCGTGTTTTCGACGCGCGACGCGATCGACCGGCACTTGGCGGACGCCGACCTCGTGATTGGCGGCGTGCTGATCCCGGGCGCATCGGCCCCAAAGCTCATTACCCGTGCCCATCTCAAGACGATGAAGCCCGGCTCCGTTATCGTCGACGTTGCGATCGACCAGGGCGGGTGCGCGGAAACGTCGAAAGCCACGACGCATGATGAGCCGACGTACGTCGTCGACGGCGTTATTCACTACTGTGTCGCCAACATGCCGGGCGGCGTCCCGAAGACCTCGACGCATGCTCTCAACAACGCGACGCTGCCGTTCGTGCTGGCGCTGGCGTCGAAGGGCTGGAAGGCGGCGCTCACGGACGATCCCCACTTGCGTAACGGACTCAATGTGTGGAATGGAAAGGTGACGTGTGAGCCGGTCGCCAAGGCGCTCGGCTACGCCCATACAGCCGTGGAAGTCGCGCTCGGTTAACGAAGCGAGACCCCGGCGCGAGCTAAGTGTTGGAAGCTTCCGGGGAATGAGAACGGCATGGAGTATTTCGTCCAGCAGCTCATCAATGGTGTCTCGCTCGGCTCCATTTACGGCTTGATCGCGATTGGCTACACGCTCGTCTACGGCATCATCGGCATGGTCAACTTCGCCCATGGCGATGTGTTCATGGTTGGTGGCTTCATTGCACTGATTTTCATCCTGATGCTTGGCCTCACCGCCGCCACGCCAGTGGCGTTCATCGTGTTGTCGCTGCTCCTCGTGCTGGCGCTCGCGATGGTTCTAACGGCGGCCTGGGGCTGGGCGATCGAGCGCGTCGCCTATCGGCCGTTGCGGGGTTCCTTCCGTCTCGCCCCGCTGATCTCTGCTATCGGCATGTCGATCATCCTCACCAACCTCGTGCAGGTCATCCAAGGTGCGCGGAACAAGCCGCTGCAGCCGCTGGTCACGGCGAACTACAAGCTGATGGAGAGCCCTAGCGGCTTTGTCGTTATTCTTTCGAACATGCAGATCCTGATCATCGTGACGACGGTCGCCGTGATGGCGCTGTTCACCTATCTGATCGCCAAGACCTCGCTTGGCCGTGCCCAGCGAGCCTGTGAGCAGGACCGAACCATGGCGGCGCTGACAGGTGTCAACGTCGATCGAACGATCTCACTGACCTTTGTCATGGGAGCGGCGCTCGCTGCGGTCGCCGGCATGCTGTACCTGCTGCAATATGGTGTCGCGAAATACGACGACGGGTTCGTCGCCGGCATCAAGGCTTTCACCGCCGCTGTCCTTGGCGGCATCGGGTCATTGCCCGGCGCGATGCTGGGCGGCCTCGTGATCGGCCTGATCGAGACGTTCTGGTCGGGCTACATCACCGCCGAGTACAAGGATGTGGCGGCATTCTCGATCCTCGTGTTCGTGCTTATTTTCATGCCGACGGGACTGCTCGGCAAGCCCGAGATCGAGAAAGTCTAGAAGATGAGCTGTCCGATGCGCCAGTTGGTCAGCTCGACAAGTACAGGCGCCGACAGTCGCTTTTTGGAAGCTCTCAAGGATGCAGTCCTCACCACCATCGTGGCGGCGCTGCTGTGTTTCCCGCTCCTGGCGTTCAAGGCGGAAGAAGCGTTGCCGTCACTGACGTTGAGGTCGCGTTGGGGCGTTGTCGGAATCCTGCTCGCCATTGTGTTCGTTGGCCGCTTCCTGTGGCGCCTTGTAAGTACGGGCGAGGTCGTTTCCGGCGCTAAGCCAACGACGGCAGCAGCGGTGGCCAAGCCCCGCGGCGAGCTTGCCACGCGGCTGGCGCCATTCGGAGGCGCCGCCCTCCTTGCCGGCTTGATCGCGCTGCCCTTGTTACCAGGCATGGAGCGCTACGAAGTCGACCTGGCGATCCTGGTGCTGACTTATGTCATGCTGGGATGGGGCCTCAACATCGTGGTCGGGCTCGCCGGCCTCCTCGACCTTGGCTATGTCGCCTTCTACGCTGTTGGCGCCTATGCCTATGCTCTGCTTGCGCAATACTTCGGCTTCTCGTTCTGGATCTGTCTGCCACTCGCCGGAATTCTGGCGGCGTTCTGGGGGGTACTGCTTGGCTTTCCGGTGCTGCGTCTGCGCGGTGATTATCTTGCCATTGTCACGCTTGCATTCGGCGAAATCATTCGCATCATCCTGATCAACTGGCAGAGCCTCACCGGCGGGCCGAACGGCGTCTCCAACATCCCGCGCCCTTCGTTCTTTGGGCTCGAGTTCAAGCCTGACTGCGGACCCGGCACGTTCTGCGGCTTTTTCGGTATCGAGCACGCCAACATCTACCGGCTGATCTTTCTCTACTACCTGATCCTGGCGCTGGTGCTGCTGACCAACTGGGTGTCGATCAGGCTGCGCCGCCTGCCGATCGGCCGGGCATGGGAGGCTTTGCGCGAGGACGAGATCGCCTGCCGCTCGCTTGGTATCAACACCGTGACAACCAAGCTGACGGCATTCGCGATCGGCGCCATGTTCGGCGGCTTGGCCGGCTCATTCTTCGCCACCAAGCAGGGCTTCATCAGTCCGGAAAGTTTCGTGTTCATGGAGAGTGCGATCATCCTTTCCATCGTGGTGCTGGGCGGCATGGGCAGCCAGATCGGCGTCGCCGCCGCCGCCGTTGTGATGATCGGCGGCACAGAGTTGCTGCGCAACCTGAACTTCCTCAAGGCCATTTTCGGCAAAGATTTCGACCCCACTCAATACCGCATGCTGATCTTCGGCGTCGCCATGGTGATGGTGATGATCTGGCGGCCGCGTGGCTTCGTCGGCAGCCGCTCACCCTCGATCGTGCTGAAGGAGCGCAAGGCCATCTCGGGCGATCTCGTCAAGGAAGGGCACGGCTGATGGCGGCCGCAAGCGATCCGATCCTGAAGGTCGACAGCCTAACGATGCGCTTCGGCGGCCTCGTGGCCGTCGATGCCGTCTCGTTCGAAGCCCGGCGCGGCGACATCACCGCTCTGATAGGTCCCAACGGAGCCGGCAAGACCACCGTCTTCAACTGCATCACCGGATTCTACAAGCCCACCATCGGTCGTATGCAGCTTACCCGCGCCGATGGCAAAGCCTACGACCTTGAACGACTTGACGGTCATCGGATCAATTCCGCCGCTGGCGTTGCGCGCACCTTTCAGAACATCCGTCTGTTCGCCGGCATGACCTGCCTCGAAAACCTACTCGTTGCCCAGCACAAGCCGTTGATGGCTGCGTCGGACTGGACCTTCGGCGGCATCCTGGGATTGCCGAAATATCGCCATGCCGAGGTGGCAGCCGTCGAAAAGGCCGCAGACTGGCTCGAGCGGGTCGGGCTCTTAGCACGTGCCGACGACGCCGCAGGCGAACTCGCATATGGCGACCAGCGCCGCCTGGAGATAGCCCGTGCCATGTGCACCAAACCAGAGTTGCTATGCCTCGACGAACCGGCCGCCGGCCTCAATGCCCGCGAGAGCGCGGAACTCAACAACCTGCTGCAGTCGATCCGGCGCGACGACAACGTCTCGCTGCTGCTGATCGAACACGACATGGGCGTGGTGATGGAAATTTCGGATCACATCGTAGTGCTTGACTACGGCAAGAAGATTTCGGATGGGACGCCGGAGGCGGTTCGCGCCGATGCAGCGGTGATCGCAGCCTACCTCGGCGTCGAGGACGACGAGGTGGCACTGGTCGCAGCCGAGATCGTGGTCGACAGGGCAGCTCCATGAGCCAACCGCTGCTCCAGATTTCCGGTCTGCAGACGTTTTACGGCAAGATCCAGGCGCTGAAAGGCATAGACCTCGACGTTCGCGCCGGCGAGATCGCCACCATTATCGGCGCGAATGGCGCCGGCAAGACGACACTGATGATGACGGTGTGCGGCAATCCCCGCGCGCGTGCCGGCTCGATCAAGTTCGACGGCCGCGACATCACGAGAATGCCGACGCACGAGATCATGCACTTAGGGCTAGCCCAGAGCCCAGAGGGCCGTCGCATCTTCCCGCGCATGACCGTGCTCGAGAACCTGCAGATGGGCTCGCTTCTCAATGCCGATCGCGAACGCACCCTGACCCAGGATCTGGAGCGGGCGTACACGCTGTTTCCCCGCCTTGGCGAGCGGGCCACGCAGCGTGGCGGAACCCTTTCAGGAGGCGAGCAGCAGATGCTCGCGATCGCCCGGGCTCTGATGGGCCGTCCCAGATTGCTGCTGCTCGACGAACCGTCACTGGGTCTCGCGCCGCTGATCGTCAAGCAGATCTTCTCTGTGATAAAAACTCTTAATGAATCCCAAGGGTTGACAGTGTTTCTTGTTGAACAAAATGCCTTTCACGCGCTGAAGCTCGCGCACCGCGGCTACGTGATGGTCAACGGCCTGATCACGATGGCGGGAACCGGCAAGGAGTTGCTGGCGCGGCCTGAGATTCGCGCGGCCTACCTCGAGGGAGGCAAGCACTGAGATTTTAGCGCTTGGCAAGGCTTCGCCGGCGGCTGTTCACGGTTGCGCTGTCCGCCGTACCACTGCCACGAAGTTCATGCTAGAGCATGGCGCTACTGCGAGACGGTGTCGATCATGGCGGTCGGCATCGGTGTCAGACTGGGAGGAGTTGCATATGAAGAAGCTAGTATTGAGTGTCGCGTTTGCGGCCGGCATGTCGGGCGCGGCATTCGCACAGGGTGAAATCCCGATCGCAACGATCGGACCGATGACCGGCCAGTATGCGAGCTTTGGCGCGCAAATGAAGGCTGGCGCCGAGCAGGCCGTCGAAGACATCAACAAGGCCGGCGGCGTCAACGGCAAGATGCTGAAACTGATCATTGAAGACGACGCCTGTGATCCGAAGCAGGCTGTTGCGGCGGCCGGCAAGCTCGCCAGCGCCAAGGTGAAGCTCGTGGCCGGGCATTTCTGCTCGGGCTCGTCGATCCCCTCGTCGAAGGTCTATGCCGAAGAAGGCATCGTGCAGATCTCGCCGGCCTCGACCAACCCGAAACTCACCGATGAGCGCGCCGGCCCGAACGTGTTCCGCGTCTGCGGCCGTGACGACCAGCAGGGCGAAGTGACCGGCAACTATCTGGCCGACAAGTTCAAGGGCAAGAAAGTCGCGATCCTGCACGACAAGTCGGCCTACGGCAAAGGCCTGGCCGACGAGACCCAGAAGTACATGAACAAGGCCGGCCTCAAGGAAGCGATGTACGAAGCCTATACCGCCGGCGAAAAGGACTACACCGCGCTCGTTTCGAAGATGAAGCAGGCAGCGGTCGATGTCGTCTATGTCGGCGGCTACCACACCGAAGCCGGCCTGATCGTGCGCCAGATGCGCGAGCAGGGCATGAAGAGCTTGCTGGTTTCGGGCGATGCGCTCGTCACGCAGGAGTACTGGCAGATCACAGGCGCCGCTGGCGAAGGCACGCTGATGACGTTCTCGCCCGATCCGCGCAAGAGCCCGGCTGCCGCCGAGCAGGTCAAGTCGTTCGCTGCCAAGAAGATCGATCCGGAGGGCTACGTGCTCTACACGTATGCTGCCATCCAGACCTGGGCCCAGGCTGCCACCGCCGCTAAATCGGAAGACGCCAAGGCCGTGACGGCGAAGCTCAACGAGGGCGAGTTCAAGACCGTTCTCGGCAACTTCAAGTTCGACAAGAAGGGCGACCCGAACCTGCCGCCGTACAAGTTCTACGAGTGGAAGGCCGGCAAGTACGAGCAGATCAATTGAGCGCGCGCTCGATCTGAGAATGACACCAACGGACCCGCGCAAGGCAACTTGCGCGGGTCTTTTTTGTATTCGCGTCTGGTAATCAGTCCAATAAAAAACCCTGCCTCGAGCGGCAGGGTTTCCTTTTCCAAGAGCTGATAGTTCGATCCGAGACTAACGACCCTGCGACTGGGCCAGGAACTCGGTCATGTACGAGCGCTCGACGCGAATCAGGTCATCGGGCACCGCCCAACCCGCAGCTCGGTATTCGCGAATCCGATTCTGTATCAAGGCGTAGGCGTCGCGCGGATCCTCCTGCCGATCGAGCCTGCTCAGCAAGACCGCGACATCCTCATATAGTCCCTCTGCCTTTCGAGCCATCGCATGTACTCCTCTAAACACCGCGCATCATCTTGGAGGGACATGCGAGAAGCCGCAATGTAGTCGGTTCGCAACGCAGCGAAGCGTGCCGCCGCGAAACCTTGTCAATTGGGCCTTTGTTGCAAATGGTATAGTGCGGTGCACAATTATTATGCACTATATTACTCGGTGCATCTGCTGAAATTCACGGTCCACACGCAAGCATTTTTACTCGGCAACAGTACCGCAACATCACGCACACGGCTTGACCGTCGACATCGAGGCAGGCGACCGTTCGGGCGACCATCAGTGCCCGGAGCCACCCATGACCCGACGTAACAATCAGGCGACCGACGTCGCCGGGATCAGTATAGGCAACGCGCACGACCCTGCCGTTATCAGCGGAGTGACTGCTATTTTGATCGAGCAACCGAACGTCGCCACAAGCGTGACGCGCGGTGGCGCGCCAGGCACTCGCGATACGACGTTTCTCAATCTCGAAATGACCGCGCAGGGGGTCGATGCTGTCGTCTTGTCCGGCGGTTCTGCGTTCGGGCTCGATGCGGCAGGTGGCGTGATGAGCGTTCTGCGAGAGCGTGGCGTCGGCATCGCGATCGGGCCGGCTCGAATTCCGTTGGTCTCTCAGGCAATCACGTTTGATCTGCTCAACGGCGGAACCAAGGATTGGGGGCACGAGCCGCCGTACTGGGCGTTGGGAAAACGGGCTGCTGAAGCAGCATCCACCGGCGCGTTTGTCCTGGGTTCGGCCGGTGGCGGCTACGGCGGCACGACCGCCAACCTGCGCGGCGGCTTGGGGTCCGCCAGCATCATCACCGATTCCGGTTTTGCGGTCGCAGCGATTGCCGTTGTCAACGCCGTCGGTATGGTGACGGTTGGCGATGGACCGCAGTTCTGGGCCGGCCCTTACGAAATTGGTGCCGAGTTCGGCGGTCGCGGCTGGCCATCGCCGCTTCCTGCGGATGCCTTGCCGCTACGCATCAAGGGGGGCGCGCCGCCGTCGACCACCATCGCACTCGTGGCGACCGATGCAATATTGACAAAGGCTCAGGCCATGCGCATCGCCATCATGGCCGACGATGGGCTTGCGCGCGCGGTCCGGCCCGCGCATGCGCCAATGGACGGTGACACGGTGTTTGCGGTTGCGACACAGCGCAAGTCATTGGGGCCCGAGGCCGTCGCCAACGTGCTCATTACCGAAATCGGCATGGCTGCTGCCGACTGCCTTGCGCGTGCCGTCGCTCGTGGTGTTTATGAGGCCGCGCCCGCTCCTCCCGGCTGGGCTGGACCACCCGCCTATTGCCAGCGCTTCGCATCCGGATCTGCCGCTTGATGCGAACCCGCATCATCATCGTCGCCATCACCGTGCTCGTTCTCGGCTGCCTGCTCGCATGGCAACAGCACCGATTGAAGCTCGTTGCCTCATGTGTCGACAACGGCGGCTTCTGGAACGGGCCAAAGTCGGCCTGCGAGCCCGATCGTGGCCGTATCCGCATCCAGCGCGAGTTGCAGCGGTCTTGATCAGCGATAAAGATCGGCTCGCGTAGGCGGCAACGGAGGAACGCCTTTCGCGCTCTTGCTCGCAAGCGTCTGGAACAAACGCGCCGTGCCGCGCTCGAATGCCAAGGCGCAGCCCGCGAGATAGACGACATAGATGCGATACTTGTCCTCCCCGACGAGGGCGATCGCCTCGTCGCGGCGCGTCGTCAGCCGCTCGCACCACAGTGCACAGGTACGGGCATAGTGCATCCGCCAGCCCTCGACGTCGTGCACTTCGAAACCCGCCCGCTCCATGGCTGCAACGCTGTGCCCGACATCGTCGAGCGCGCCGCCGGGGAAGATGTACTTGACGAGCGCCCGCTGTTCGGGCCGCAGCCGATCAGGCAGCAGTCGCCTCTTCCTGGCGCGCCGCGAGATCGCATGATTGAGGAACAGGCCATTCTCCGCCAGTAGCGAGCGCACCTTGGCCATGTAGTTCGGGATGTTCGCCAGGCCGATGTGCTCGTACATGCCGATCGAGGCGATCTTGTCGTAGGTGCCGGTGACCTTGGCGTAGTCGATGAGCTCGAACGTGACGCGCGACGACAGCCCAGCCGCATCGATCCGGGTCTGCGCCAGTTTCAATTGCTCTTTCGACAGGGTGATGCCGTGTGCTGTCACGCCGTAATTCCTTGCCGCGTGGGCAATTAGCCCGCCCCAGCCGCAACCGATGTCGAGCAGCCGCTCGCCGGGCTTCAATCGCAACTTACGGCAGACCATGTCGAGCTTGTCGACTTGAGCTTTGGCAAGGTCCCCGTCCCAGGCGTGAAAGTAGCCGCACGAATAGACCATTTCGGGATCGAGAAAAAGCGCATAGAACTCGTTCGACAAGTCATAATGGAATGAAACGAACTTTTGATTGTCGCCGGTTTTGCGATCCTCGCCTTCATATTCGCCCTCGAACTTTCCGGCACCGGTTCGGACGGGAGCGGTGGGCGCGAACAGGAACGGCGCCAGACGGCGCGCGACCTTCAGCTTCTGCAGTGGGCCGAGCTTCAAACCGCGACCGCTGCGACTGAGCTGGCGGCCGAAGTCGAGCAGCGTGCCGCCGGAAAAATCGAGGCGCTTGGCGATATAGAGATCAATCAGCGTGTCGATCGACGGCCGGCGCAGCAGTGACGACACCACGCCGGCATCCGCAATTTGCAGCACGAACGGACCGCTCGCAGCGCGCCCGAGCGGGTGACGACGGCCATCCCAGAGCTCGACGTGGGCGTCGAGATCTAGGCTTGTCGCCAGATCACGCACCAGAGCCTCCGCCCGGTCGAGCAGTCGCCGATTCTGTTGTTCATCCATGCCGGAACCGCGTATCAGGCGGCGTTGCGCAACTCAACAACCTTGGCGCCTTCCAGGATGGCCGCGACACCCATGCCGCCGGCGGTGCAGATCGAGATCAGCCCGCGTCCGCCGCCCCGTTGCGACAGAAGTTTCGCGAGGTTGGCGGTGATGCGCGCGCCGGTCGCCGCGAACGGATGCCCGAAGGCGAGCGATGACCCCATCACATTGAGCTTCGCCCGGTCGATCGACCCGAGCGGCCGATCGAGGCCCAGATGCGTCTTGCAGTAGACTGGGTCTTCCCAGGCCTTGAGCGTGGCGAGCACCTGTGCCGCGAACGCCTCAGATCGGAAG
>JBGTIU010000060.1:0-4926 GCA_041745515.1 Hyphomicrobiaceae bacterium
GACCGAGAGCCAAGGCGCTTCGTTCGCGGGTAACGCCGCCGGCATGGGCCTAAGCGTCATGTTCTGGAACCCGGCAGGTGCCGCCAACAAGCAGGGGCCTGGCATTCACACCGAATCCAACTACGCGCTGATCATTCCGCAAGCTGATATCACGGTAGAGTCGGTCACGCCCACCAACGCTTTTTTTGCTGCCGCACCCAACTCCAGCGAGATCGGCAACGTGGCAGTCGTGCCAGCGAGCTATGCGAGCTATCAGCTTAGCCAGAAAATGTTCGTCGGCCTGAGCCTCAACTCCGGCTTCGGGCTCGCTACTGAGCCAGAAACCGGCAACTACGATGGTGCAGTGCTGGGCCGGACGTCGAAGTTGTTCACTGTGGGTGCATCGCCGTCGGTGGCCTACGTCATGGCACCGGGTGTGACCGTTGGCGTCGGTGCGCAGATTAATTACGCCAAGGGCACCTTCAAGTTCGCGACCGGGGTACCGCAGTTCGCCAGCACGTCCTTTGAGGGAGATGATATTGCGTTTGGCGCGACGGCCGGCATTATGCTGACGCCGGCGCCCGGCACGCGGATCGGCCTTGGCTGGCGCTCTGCCTTGACGCACGATCTCGAGGGCGATTTCAGACAGCCAACTGTTGTCTTTCCGGGCATTGTACCGGTTGTAGTACCAGGAACTACTTATAAGGGCACAGTCGAGCTCAAGCTACCCGACATCGTGACCCTGAGCATCAATCAGGCGATCTCGCAAAATATGCGGCTGCTTGGCACGGTTGAATGGTCGAACTGGAGCCGGTTCGAGGAACTGCGTGTCAAGGGCGGTGGCGTCGCCGATATCGTCATCCCAGCGGACTGGTCCGACGGCTGGTTTTTCTCGGTCGGCGCCGAATACGACTACAGTCGGCAGCTCACCCTGCGCGGTGGCGTCGGTTATGAATTATCCCCAATCGACGACCCGAAGAAGCGCCTCATTGGCATACCCGACTCGGACCGCATCTGGCTGAGTATAGGTGGCAACTACAAAATCACGGAAGCCACGAGCATCGATCTGGCCTATACTCACATTTTTCTCGACGACTCGCGCTTCGATCGCAACACAACGACGGGCATTAATTTGAAGGGCTCCGTGGAAGCTTCGACCGACATCATCTCGGTCGGCCTCAAAACCAAGTTCTGAAGACGGTTACCTCTCGGTTTCGAAATGCAGCAGCCGGTCCCCATGGGATCGGCTGCAGTGCTTTGTCTGCATTGATCAGAAGCGGTGTTGACCAGGATTGGGCGATGCCTTTTAGTCGTGATCGTTGGTCCCTTGTCCGACTTCGAGGAGCGCCCATGCAACAAGAGCTGCCAACTCACGCCGATATCGTTGCTGCCCGCGCCCGTCTGGGAGGCCTTTCGGTCCGCACGCCACTGCTCGAGCATCCCGCGCTCAATGAGCTGACCGGCGGGCGGATGCTGCTCAAAGCGGAGAACATGCAGCGCGTCGGTGCGTTCAAGTTCCGTGGCGCCTATAATGCAGTGTCGCAGATCGATCGCGCTAAGTATCCCGGCGGCGTCGTCGCCTGCTCATCAGGCAATCATGCGCAAGGAATTGCCGCGGCGGCGACGATCTGCAAGCTGAAATCCCTTGTCGTGATGCCGGCGGACGCGCCGACGTTGAAAATCGAACGCACTAAGGCCTTCGGCGCCGATGTGCATCTCTACGATCGCGTGACAGGTGATCGCGATGCGATTGCTCGCGACCTCTGCGAGGCTCGACAGGCAGCTTACGTGCATCCCTTCGACGATGCTCATGTGATGGCTGGGCAAGGGACGGTCGGTCTCGAACTGATGGAACAGGCGGCGGCTGTCGGCGCCACACCCGATGCCGTACTGGTCTGTTGCTCGGGCGGCGGCCTCGCGACCGGTGTCGCGCTCGCCGTAAAGCATGCAAACCCTGAAACGGCGATCTACACGGTCGAGCCGGCGGGTTTTGACGATTTCGCACGGTCGCTGGTCACTGGCAGCCGGGAGAAGAACCAGCGTATGTCGGGTTCGATCTGCGACGCGCTGATGTCGAACAGCCCGGGCGTGCTGACGTTTGCAGTCGCACAGGCGACAATGAAGGGCGGACTGGTGGTCACAGATCACGAAGCCAGGCACGCCGTGCGGTTCGCATTCAAGGAACTGAAGATAGTACTGGAGCCGGGCGGCGCCGTGGCGCTTGCGGCCGTGCTGTCGGGCAAGTTACCGACCAAAGGTCGAACGATCGTCTGCGTGCTGTCGGGCGGCAACGTCGATCCGGCGCAGTTCGCCGAGATCATTCTCCAGTAGCGGCTCGAACGGTTTGAGATGACAACCCGTGTGCACGGCCCCGGGTTCGCCGTACGCGTGTCGGCGTTCTATGCGGCGCTGTTCGTCGCCTATGGCACGATGCTGCCATATCTGCCCGTTTGGCTCGACTTTCGCGGCCTATCGGCGTCAGAGATCGGTATCGTGGTGGCGGCGCCGCTGGCTCTCAGGCTGCTGGTGACACCCGGCATAGCGCTGTTGGCGGACCGGTTCGAAAATCATCGGCTGATCATCACAGCGCTTGCAGTATCAGCTGTGCTGAGTGTGGCGTTGATGGCGCACGCGACGGGCTTCTGGCCTATCCTGCTTTGCGCGTTGGTCTTCCAGGTCGCGGTGCAATCGATCATGCCGTTGATAGAGACCGTCGCCATGGCCGGAATGAAACGGCAGGGGCATGACTACGGGCGCATGCGGCTGTGGGGTTCGGCAACGTTTGTTGCGGCGAGTTTTGCTGGCGCGGGACTGATCGACCAGTTCGGCGCGGGCGCCATCGCCTGGCTGCTGCTCTCCGGGCTCACGGTCACTTTCCTCGCCGCCGTCAACTTGCCGGCTCCTCGACTTGGTACGGTTCCGGGCGGCAAGCGCTCAAGTTTGGGCGACATCGCGCGGTTGGCCGGAACGCGCAACTTTGTGCTGTTCCTGATCGCGGCCGGTGCAGTGCAATCGGCCCATGCGGTGTTCTATGGGTTTGGCGTCGTGCATTGGCGCAGTGTCGGCGTTTCCGGCATCTGGATCGGCACACTGTGGGCTGTCGGCATCATTGCTGAAATCGCGCTGTTCTGGATGTCGGCGACCGTTCTCGCACACGTGACAGCCACCGGTTTGATTGTGATCGCGGCGATGGCCGCCGTGGTGCGCTGGACATTGATGGCCTTCGATCCGCCACTCGCGGTCCTGCTGCCGCTGCAGGTTCTGCACGGACTGACCTATGGTGCTTGTCATCTTGGTGCGATGTATTTCATCCAGGCGCGCATGCCGACCCCCGGGATCGCGCAGGCACTCTATGCGACGGTAGCGGCCGGCATAGGTATGGGCGGCGCTATGCTGCTGGCCGGCTACAGCTATGGCCGCTTTGGGTCGCTGAGTTATCTCGGTATGGCGCTGCTGGCGCTGATTGGGCTCATTGCCGGTCTGGCTATCGGGCGTGAACAGCCAAGCTCAACCCCATAACGCCCGATCGGCAGGATCGATCCAGCCGTCGCGGATTGCAAGGCCATGCAGTCGATCACTGGCCAGCAGCAGCGGCCCGTCGAGATCGACCCAATCGGCATCAGCGGCGAGGACGAGTGCCGGCGCCATCGACAACGAAGTAGCGACCATGCAGCCAACCATGATGCGCAAGGAGTGGCGGCGGGCCGTTTCCGCCATTAAGCGCGCTGCCGTCAGGCCACCGGTCTTGTCAAGCTTGATGTTGACTGCGTCATACCGGCCGGCCAGCGTGACGACACTCGCGGCATCGTGCGCTGACTCGTCGGCGCAGATCGGGACGTGATGCGGGATCTGCTCCAGGAGTTCGTCCGCGCCGGCAGCAAGCGGCTGCTCGATCAGTTCGAAGGCCTGCATCGCCGCCTCGGCGAGCATTGCCTCGATGTTTCCAGCAGTCCAGCCTTCGTTGACGTCGGCCAGCAAACGTGCATCGGGCCGGGCCTGGCGCACGGCGCGCATGCGCTCGATGTCGCCGTCGCCACCGAGCTTGAGTTTCAGCAGCGGCAGTCTTGTCACCGCTCGCGCCTTGGCGGCCATCGCCGAGGGCGTGTCAAGGCTGAGCGTATAGCAAGTGAGTAAGGGCTGTGGCGCGGCCAAACCCAGCATCGTGTGAATGCGCCGCCCGGAATGCTTGGTTTGGAAGTCGATCAGTGCGCAGTCGAATGCGTTACGAGCCGCTCTGCTTTCGAGGCGGGTCAGCGCGGATGCTGGAATGATTTGCGGTGCCAGGTCGAGCAGTTCGGCCAGCGTTGCTTCGGGCGTTTCACCGTAGCGCGCATACGGCACGCATTCGCCACGACCCGTCGCAACCCCGTCGGACAGCGTGACGACGACTACGACCGCTTCGCGTTTCGATCCGCGTGAAATCACGAAGTCGCCGTCGATCGGCCAGCGCTCGATGGCGGCAGTCAGTGTCATTGGAGCTGATGGGGGTGGAGCCAGTTCGTGCACGAGCCCCTTTGTTCAAGCGAGCCGGCCGCTCGCGTGCGCCAGGAACAGATATACACGTCCGGTATCGGATGTGAGCTGGTCGTGAGACAGCCGGCCGCTGGGGTCGCGACGATCGCTGTCGGTCAAGATGCGCTCATAATCGCTGAGATAACGGTTTACAGTATGATGGAAATCTTCCTCGACCCGATAGCGTCTCGAAACCTCGTCGAAAGCAACCCGGCCCTCGGACGAATAGATGCTGCGCACCATGATGCCGCGCTGCCCAGCCCGGAAGCGCTGCCAGATAGCGGAGGCCGTCGCCGGGTCGAGCGCTCGCGAAATCACATCGACATTGAGCGTGCCGCCATGTCCCGCTGTAGGCCCGCCCTGATGGACCGGGACCAAAACGCCGGGACTAGGCAAGCCCGTTGCCGCTCGGCGGTCGCCGGTACCGGCATTGTT
>JBGTIU010000061.1:0-28060 GCA_041745515.1 Hyphomicrobiaceae bacterium
GCGGCGCCGCGCGTCGCCGACCGCGCGCTTTCGCAGCTTTTGCCGGTGTCAGCGCGATGGCCTTGCTCGCTGTATCGCCGGCGGCACCCGTTCTCGCCCAACTGCTGAAACCGGACAGCGGCGCCGTGCAAACGCCGTACGGCCTTGCTGCGCCGGGCTCGTTTGCCGATATCGTCGAGCGCGTGAAGCCGGCCGTGGTCAGCATTTCGGTGTCAGGTGGTGGCAAGAAGCTTTCGAGCAATCCAGCGCAACCGCCGGGCAAACGAGCGCCGGGGCGCGGTGGGCCGCAGGATATGATTCCAGAGGGCCCTGAGGGCGACGGGCTTCGCCGCTTCTTCGAGAACCTGCCGCGTGAATTCGGCGGTGGTGGCGGCGGCGGCGGTTCCCCCAACCTGCGGCCGCAACAATCGCAGGGATCGGGCTTTGTCATCTCCGAGGACGGCTTTGTCGTCACCAACAATCATGTGATCGACGGTGCCGCGAAAATTACCGTGACGTTCGACGAGAACAACAAGCACGAAGCAACCCTTGTCGGTACCGACCAGCGAACCGATCTTGCACTGTTGAAGATCGACGCGCCGAACAAGAAGTTCAAGTTCGTGAAGTTCGCGACCAAGATCAATCGGGTTGGCGACTGGGTACTGGCCGTCGGCAATCCGTTCGGACTAGGCGGAACGGTGACAGCCGGCATCGTCTCGGCACTCACCCGCGACATCGGCTCCGGTCCCTACGACTTCATGCAGATCGACGCTGCAGTGAACCGCGGTAACTCCGGTGGCCCGACGTTCAATCTCGATGGTGAGGTCGTCGGCGTCAACACGGCGATCTACAGCCCCGGCTCTAACGGTGGCAATGTCGGCATTGCATTCGCGGTTCCGGCCAAGATTGCGACCGAGGTGGTCGCGCAGTTGAAGAGCGGCGGCAGCGTCAGCCGCGGCTGGCTCGGCGTAAAGATCCAGGACATTGACGATGACGTGGCCGCCTCGCTCGGGATCAAGGAAACCAAGGGCGCGCTGGTCAACGAGGTGACGGCCAATGGTCCGGCTGCCGCATCGGGTCTCAGAACGCAGGATCTGATCCTGTCGGTCAGTGGCGCAGCAATCGCCAACAGCCGGGAACTCGCCCGCAAGATTGCCGAATACGCTCCGAACACAGCCGTTGACGTGAAGGTCCTTCGGGGCGGAAAGGAGGAGCTTGTCAAGGTCAAGCTCGGCAAGTTTCCAGGCGCAACCGAGGAAGTCGCCAAGCTCGAGCCGGCTCAGCCGGGGAAAGCCGAGCTTGGCTCTCTAGGCTTGGCGTTCGGACCTGTCACCGGCAGCAAACCCGGACCCAAGGAAGGTGTGCAGATCACCGATGTGGGAGCCGACTCCGATGCGGCCGGCAAAGGCCTCAAGGCGGGTGATGTCGTTCTGGAGATCAATGGTCAGGCGGTCGCTTCGACGCTCGAGATCGATACAGCCGTGAAAAAGGCTCAGGACTCTGGCCGGCCCGGTGTCCTGATAACCCTGAAGTCAGGCGAACAGAAGCGAGTGGTTTCGATCAAGATGGCGACCAAGAAAAGCTGAGCGCGTTCCGATCTGAACACAAAACTGTTATCCCGGCACGGGCTGCCGGGATAACTCGTTTGGAACGGCCTTTCCGGCCCCAATAGCGCCTTGAGCGCGAGCCCGAACCGAACAGCCGTGGGAGCCGTTTATGTGCTATCACAGGAAGCAGCAGTTGGCTGCTTGCCGTTTCGCTGCCGAGCCGATCCCATGCGCATTCTCATCATCGAAGACGACCGGGAAACGTCGCAGTTCCTGCAGAAGGCGCTGAAAGAGAGCGGCCATGCGGCTGACCTTGCGCATGACGGCGAAGACGGATTGGTGCTGGCCCGAGACGGCGGCTACGATCTGCTGATTGTCGACCGCATGATGCCGAGGCTCGATGGCCTGTCCGTCGTCAAGGCATTGCGCGACGATGGCATCAGGACGCCCGTTTTGTTCCTCTCCGCGCTGGGCGCGGTCGATGACCGGGTCAAGGGACTGAAAGCCGGCGGCGACGACTATCTGACCAAGCCTTATGCCTTCACCGAACTGCTGGCTCGCGCCGAAGCGCTGGTTCGGCGCGTCGAGCCGCAGGAGACGCAGACCCGCTATCAGGTTGGCGATCTGATCCTTGATCGGTTGTCGCATCGTGTCACGCGCGGCGGCGAACACATCCCGCTTCAGCCGCGCGAATATCGCTTGCTCGAGTATATGATGCGCAACGCCGGCCAGGTCGTCACCAGAACCATGCTGCTCGAAAACGTCTGGGATTATCATTTCGATCCCCAGACCAACGTCATCGACGTTCACGTTTCGCGGCTCAGGGGCAAGATCGACAAGGGGTTCGAACGGCCTCTGCTGCATACGGTACGCGGTGCCGGATACATGATGCGTGATGGCGTTGTCTGACCCCATCGCGCAAGCGGCGACCGGTTCCCCACGCTCCGCCGGGGCAGTTGCAGCCTCCCCGCGGTCGACAAGCCGCCTACTGGCGACCTCCGCGTTTCGCGTGACGGCATTGGTGGTCGCGGCATTCGTCGTGATGGCCGGTACCGTCGTCGGTACATTGTTCTGGCGTACCAACGCAATTCTGACGCGCCAGGCACTGGAAATGATCAGCCAAGAGGCGCGAGGTTTCGAGGCGATTGCTCGCGCCGGCGATATCGGCATGTTGGCTCAATCAGTGACGGAACGCTCTCGAACGGCCGCTGTCGGGTCCGCGCTTCTGATCCTGGTCGATGCGGGCCAGCAGAAACTTGCCGGAAATCTGGCGCGCTGGCCGGACGCACTGGGACCCGGCAAGCCTGGCGGCACGTTCCGTTACCCTTATGCGTTGCCAGCCGATGAGCAGTCCACGCAGCGGGTGGCGGCCGGACTCGTTATTCCGGTTGGTAACGGCGCACGCTTGCTCGTCGCGCGCGATATCGAGGAGCAGCGGGCCCTGATTGACGGCGTTCGCAGCATGTTTCTGTGGGGCTTCGGCATCCTCGGGCTAACCGCGCTTGCAGGAGGGTTGCTCGCCAGCCGGCTGATGCTGGGCCGGGTTGCTGCCATCACCGAAACCGGCGCGACCATCATGTCGGGTGACTTGTCCCGCCGTATTCCACTCAGCGGCAGCGACGACGAGTTCGATCACTTATCGGGCAGCCTTAATGTCATGCTCGACCGCATCGAGCAATTGATGAATGGCATGCGAGAGGTCTCCGACAACATCGCGCACGACCTGAAGACGCCGCTCAACCGACTGCGCAATCGCGCGGAGGCGGCATTGCGCGATCACGGTGATCGTAGCTCGGTCGCGCGCGCGCTCGAACGCGTCATCGAGGACGCGGACGATCTCATCAAGACGTTCGATGCGTTGCTGCTGATTGCGCGCCTTGAGGCCAGCGCGACAGCGGCCAGCCTCGAACCCTTCGATTTGTCCCTGCTTGTGCGCGATATTGCCGAGCTGTACGAACCCGTTGCGGACCAAGCGGGGCATCGCGTCGCATTGAAGGTGCCCGCACGGATTTGTGTGCGGGCCAATCGACAACTGATTGGCCAGGCCATCGCCAATCTACTCGACAACGCGCTCAAATACGGCGCTTCTGCGGGGTCAATCGTGGGCGTCGATGTTTTGCTCGAACTGATCGCCGGCCCGGGAGGAGTTCGGCTCAGTGTCAGCGATTGCGGTGGCGGCATTTCGTCAATCGACCGGGCGCGCGTCATGAAGCGGTTCGTACGGCTCGATCAGAGCCGGAGCCGGCCCGGCACTGGTCTCGGTTTGAGCCTGGTAGCAGCCGTCGCAAAACTACACGGTGGCAAGGTCTCGCTCGAAGACAATCGGCCGGGGCTGCGCGTTGAGTTTGCGCTGCCCTCTTCAGCGATGGTATCCGAAGCAACCGCGCCACCGATTGCCGAGCCATGAATGCCGCCGCCGCCAAGCCAGGGAACAGTGCGCTTTGGCAACGACTGGCGGCCGCGCCGCTGGCACGCGGTCGGGATCCGCGTGTAGCCGACCTCGATGCGGCCGTCGCAGGCATGCCGGAAGCGAGCATTTTCGCAGAAACCCAAGTGCGCGCGCTGCTCAGCGGCATTTTCGAAGGCGCGCCCTATCTAGCGGGGCTGATGTCGCGCGACCCGCTTCGTTTGCTCCGCCTACTGAGCGCATCACCAGAGGAGCACTTCAAGGCGCTGTTGCTGCGGCTCGATGACGCCGCTGATGCGGCCACCACGCAGGCGTCAATCATGTCGGCGCTGCGGATCATCAAGACCGAGGCAGCGCTTTTGATCGCACTGGCCGATCTCGGCGGGGTCTGGCCGGTAAGGACAGTGACCGATGTACTAACGAAATTGGCCGAGGCCGCGCTCGATGCGACAGTCCGCTTCCTGTTCCGGCAGGCGATTGCAAAGGGAGACTGGCTGAGTTCTCAAGACGATCCATCCCCCGACAAGACGTCAGGCTTTATCATCCTCGGTATGGGAAAGTTCGGCGCGTTCGAGCTCAACTACTCCAGCGACATCGACCTGATCGTCTTTTACGACCTCGAACGCGTCCGCTTGAAACCAGGCGTCGAGCCGCAACTGTTCTATGTCCGCCTGACGCGGGACATCGTAAGGATTATGCAGGAACGCACCGGCGACGGCTACGTGTTCCGAACCGATCTGCGGCTTCGGCCGGACCCGGGCGCCACCCAGGTCGCTCTGTCGACTGCCGCCGCCATGCACTATTACGAGAGCTTCGGACAGAACTGGGAACGAGCGGCGATGATCAAGGCCCGCCCAGTGGCGGGCGATCTCGATGCGGGGCGCGCACTGTTGCAGGATCTCTCGCCCTATATCTGGCGCAAATATCTCGACTATGCCGCCATCGCCGACGTCCACGCCATGAAGCGGCAGATTCATGCCTATCGGGGGTTCGGTGAGATCGCGGTTGCCGGACACAATATCAAAGTCGGACGTGGCGGCATTCGTGAGATCGAGTTCTTTGCACAAACGCAGCAGCTGATCGCCGGCGGTCGGCAACCCGATGTTCGAGCCCCGGAGACGCTCGTTGCGCTCGACCGGCTGACAGCGCGCGACTGGATCAAGCCGCTCGTACGCGACGAGCTGGCTGAGGCATACACCTATCTGCGCGCTCTTGAACACCGGTTGCAGATGATCAACGACGAGCAGACGCACCAGCTACCATCGGATGATGCCGGCCTCGAGAGTTATGCTCGATTTGCCGGCTACCCCACGACGTCCGATCTGGCGCGCGATCTGATCCAGCGGCTTTCGACGGTGCAGCGGCACTATGCGGTGCTGTTCGAAGACAGCCCGAAATTGACGCGCGGCGGCGTCAACATGGTATTTGCGGGTGAGGCCGATGATCCGGCCACGCTGGCGGCACTGGCGGTGATGGGTTATTCGCAGCCCTCGCAGGTCATTGCTACCGTGCGCGGCTGGCACCACGGGCGTTACCGTGCCGTCTCGTCATCGGCCGCGCGCGAGCGGCTGACCGTTGTACAGCCTTTGCTGATCGAGGCCCTGTCTCATACTGCCAACCCCGACTCGGCACTCGGAAGTTTTGATCGGTTCCTGTCGGAGCTGCCGGCGGGGGTGCAGTTGTTCGGGCTGCTCCGCCAGAACCCGGACCTGCTTAATCTGATCGCCCAGATCATGGGATCGGCGCCGAGGCTGGCACGAATATTGAGCCGGCGCCGGCGCCTGCTCGACGCGGTGCTCGATCCCAAGGTGATTGGCGCATTGCCGGGGCGACAGGAAATCAGGGCGCTGATTGGCAAGGAGATGGAAGGGGCGGTCGATTTTCAGGAAGCGCTCGATCGCGTGCGCGTCGTCGGCAACGAGCAATCATTCATCATCGGCGTGCGCGTGCTGTCGGGCGGCATTCGTGCGGCCGAGGCGGGTGGCGCGTACACGCAGCTCGCAGAGGAATTGATCGCCGCTGTCCAAACGCTTGTCGAAGCGGATTTCGTCATGGCTCATGGCACCGTCGCGGGCGGCGGGGCAGCAATCGTGGCAATGGGCAAATTGGGCGGGCGGGAGATGACGGCAGCCTCGGACCTCGATTTGATCGTAGTCTACGATTATTTGGCCGACGCCGAACTGTCGGATGGCGCCCGTCCGTTGCCAGTCAGCCAATATTACGCGCGCCTCACGCAACGGCTGATCAGTGCGCTTTCCGCGCCTACCGCCGAAGGCCGATTATACGATGTCGACATGCGATTGCGCCCGTCCGGCCAAAAGGGGCCGGTGGCAACCCAGCTGTCGAGCTTCGTAGACTATCAGACTTCGGATGCCTGGACCTGGGAGCACATGGCGCTGACGCGCGCGCGTGTTCTGACTGGGCCGGATTCTCTTCGGGCGCGGGTCGATGCGGCGATCCACGACGCGTTGACGCGGCCGCGCGACCGGGCGGCGATTGCTGTTGATGTTTGCAAAATGCGCGAGCTGATCGCCATGGAGAAGGGGTCCGATGACATCTGGGACCTGAAGCAGACGCGCGGCGGGCAAGTTGACCTGGAGTTCATCGCACAGCATCTGCAGCTCGTGCATGGGGCGTCGCACCCCCAGATTCTGAGCGCGGGCACGGCGCCGGCCTTCGAGCGGCTGATGGCTGCCGGTTTGCTGACTGAGAGCGACGCCGCGGCGCTGCTGTCGGCTGCGCGCTTGTTGTCGAACCTGACGCAAATCCTGCGGCTTTGCTTCGACGGCAGGTTCGACCCGGCGACCGCACCGGACGGGCTGAAACGGCTGCTCGCGCACGTCGGTGACGCGCCGAGCTTTGCCAAGCTGGAAACCGTCTTGCGCGATACGCTGGCCGAGACGGCTGCAATGTACGATCGGCTGGTGGTTTGAACGTTCAGCCTTCAACCCAAAGCGGCAGCCTTCTTCAGACCCACGCCCTCGCGGCTGTGCCACCATTTGCCATGCAGCACCACACCTTCGGCGACAATGCGCTTATCACCGATCAGATGCTCGCCAAGCACATCGACGTAGTCGAACTTGCCGTCCTTGACCGATAGTATCGTCGCATCGCCCGCGCTGCCGGCTTTCAACGTACCGAGCTCGGGGCGGCGGACGGCCATTGCGGCGTTGACGGTGCTCTCCTTGATGACCTCCTGCAATGGCATCCCCATGCACAGGAATTTCGACATGGTCGTCACCTGGTCGAAGGCCGGACCGTCGATGCACAGAATGTGCACGTCCGACGATATGGTGTCGGGGTAGAAGCCATTCGCCAGCATTGCGCGTGCCGTCTTGAAAGAGAACGAGCCGGCGCCGTGACCGATGTCGAACATGACGCCGCGTTTGCGGGCGGCGAGGACCGCCGGTTTGACCGTGCCTTGAGCCGTGCAGGGAGCGTTCGGAAACGGGCGGAACGCGTGCGTCAGCACGTCCCCCGGCCGCAGCATATCGAGCACTTCCTCGTAGGACGGCGGCGGATGGTCGATGTGCGCCATCACAGGCATGCCGACTTCCTCTGCAACCTGCAGCGCCATGTTGAGCGGCGCGATACCCTGGTCGCCGGATGAACCCCGCCCGACCCTCACCTTGATGCCGACGATCAGATCACGATTGGCGTCGGCGACCTCGGCGGCCTCACGTGGCGCCATCAGATCGATGTTCTTGCTCTCCCCCACCATGATTGTTTTGGAGAAGCCGAAGATGCCGGCAAACGAGACATGAAGGTACGCCAGGATGCGGGCCTCGCCGCGCTCGATCACATGACGGCGGAAGCCGGCAAAGTTGCCGGGGCCGGCGCTGCCGGTGTCGATCGAGGTGGTGACGCCCGAGGTCCGGCAAAATTCATCGGCATCGATGCTGAGCGACGTGCCGCCCCAGTAGACATGGGTGTGCAGGTCAATAAGCCCCGGCGTGACAATGTGCCCGCTGACGTCGCGGACCTCGGTTCTGGCCCCGCCCTTCAGCGTCTTGGCAACGCCCGCGGCCTTGCCGCCGGCGAAACCGACATCCATTACGGCGTCGATGTTCTGCGACGGGTCGATCACATGGCCGCCGCGCAGGATCAGGTCAAAGTTTGCGGTAGAGTTCATTGGCTCCCTCGTGTCTATGACATCGCGTCGGGCGCAATGGCGCCTTTGCGCTCGACGATAAGGCGATATTGATCTGGTTCGCGGTGCTTCGCGAAATTGAATGTCGTCGATTTGTAGCTGGTGCACGCGTCGAGATCGCAAGCCGCCACGACCAGTTCGTCGGCCTGGGTCAGCGCTTGGGCTGCGATGACGCCCGAGGGCGCGATGATCGACGAACCGCCGATCAACTCGCATCCCTCTTCAACACCGCATTTGGCAACTCCGACGACCCAGGTGCCGTTGGCATAGGCGCCACCCTGCATGCACAGCTGGTTGTGGAACTCGCTCAGGCAATCATGGCTAGGTGCCGGCGGATTGTGCCGTGGCGTGTTGTAGCCCAGCAGCACCATCTCCACCCCCTGCAACCCCATCACGCGGTAGGTTTCGGGCCAGCGCCGGTCGTTGCAGATGGCCATGCCCATGTAGCCGCCGAACGCTTTCCAGACCGGCCAGGACAGATCACCGACCTCGAAGTAGCGCTTTTCCAGGTGCTGAAAAGCCCGCCAAGGTTCGTGTTCGGAATGGCCCGGCAGATGGATCTTGCGGTATTTGCCGATGAGCCTGCCAGTGCCATCGACAAGGATCGACGTGTTGAAACGCCGGGGTCGAGGGCCGGTGCGATCCAACTCGGCGTAGCCCAGGTAGAACCCGAGCCCGAGCCGCCTGGCTTCATTGAATAACCGTGCGGTTTCGTTCGACGGCATTTCCGTTTCAAAGAAAGCATCGATTTCGGCCTGGTCCTGCATCCACCAGCGTGGAAAGAACGTCGTCAACGCGAGCTCCGGAAACACGACGAGCGAACAGCCGTGCCGCGCCGCCTGTTGCAGCAGCGCGATCAGACGCTCGACCACATGACGGCGGTTGTCCGTGCGTTGAATGGGACCAAGCTGTGCGGCGCCGACAATGACGATCCGGCTCATGCTGCGACCTCCTCCGGTCTTTTGCCCACCGCGTTCCTATAGACCCCTGGATCGGTGGCACCCTCGGTGCCGATCAGCAAGACGCGCGACGTGCGCTCGAGACCGAGCCGCGCCGTCAAGTCGGGCCGCGTTCGTAGTGCCAGCAAAACACCCAACGCCGCGCCGCTGCACTCGCCGGCGACGATCGACGGATCGCCGCCCACGGGCGCGGCGAAGGCGCGCATACCTTCAACGGCGAACCGGTCGTCGATGGCGATCGCGGCATCAGCGCCGTGTTGCAGAATGTCCCAGGCGAGCGTCGAAACCACTCCGCACGACAAGCCCGCCATGACAGATTCTTCAGTGATCGCGACATCGACTAGACGCGCCGCGGCTAAGCTCTGGAACACGCAGTCGGCCCGCGTCGGCTCCAGCGTGATGAACTTCGGGCGTGGGTTCATTCCAAGCCAGAACCGCGCGCAGATCGCGCTCGCGAGGCCGCCGACACCGGCCTGCACAATGACGTGCGTCGGTGGTTGTACCACCTGCGCTATGATCTCGGCGGCGATGACGCCATAGCCGCAAGTGATGTCACGCGGCACCTCCTCGTAGGTCGCGGTGGCGGTATCCTGGACCACCAACCAGCAGTTTTTGCTCGCAGCCTCGAAGGTGTGCCGCACACTGTCGTCGTAACCGCCCGCGATGCGCACGACCTCGGCGCCATAGTTGGAAATGGCCCTCGCACGAGCTTGGCTCACATGCTCATGAATAAAGATTACGCATCGGCACCCGAACATGCGGGAGGCCCATGCGACCGAGCGGCCGTGGTTGCCGTCGGTCGCACTGGTCAAGGTGATCGACCGGGTGAGGTTGCAATAATGACCCGCCAGAAGCGCGGTGGAAGTTACCGGTTGTTTGACGCCTGTCTTGGCGATCTCGCGGCTGAGCAGCCGCATGACTGCATAGGCACCGCCAAGCGCCTTGAAGCTGCCCAGTCCAAACCGCGGCGCCTCGTTCTTGTAGAGCAACTGCGCCAATCCAAGGTCGGCCGCCCGGCCGTCGAGCGCAATCAGCGGGGTCGGTTGGTATCCTGGCCACGAGGCGATTTCGCACTGCGCCGCATCGAATGACAGCTGCGACAGCACGGAAGATCGATGTTCGCCATAGGGCTCAGTCGAAGGCGCAGCCTGAGTGTTGATAACCGCACGAACTTGACCGGCGTCGGCCATCTCACCCAATCCCCGCAGGAGGGCCATCCCGTAGATGGCAGGAGACAAGGTGGCCTGGCGCAACCTCACGCAATGCCGGAGATTCACTCCGGCAGCGCGTCATGACATAAGGACAACGGGTGTGGAAGTGGCAGCCGCTCGGCGGGTTGATCGGGCTCGGTACATCACCGGCCAGAATGATGCGTTTCGACTTGATCGTCGGGTCGGGCACCGGCACCGCCGACAATAGAGCCTCGGTGTAAGGATGCTGCGGCCCCTGGAACAGTGCCTTCTTGTCGGCCAGCTCCACGATGCGCCCCAGATACATGACGGCGACGCGGTGGCTGATATGCTGCACCACCGCAAGATCATGCGCGATAAACAGATACGACAACCCGAACTCGGCCTGCAGATCGATCAGCAGGTTGATGACCTGCGCCTGGACCGAAACGTCGAGCGCCGACACGGGCTCATCGCATACGATCAGCTTCGGGTTGAGGGCCAGCGCACGGGCGATCACGAGGCGCTGGCGCTGCCCGCCGGAGAACTCGTGCGGAAAGCGCGCCAGCTGGTCGGGTCGCAATCCTACCTTCTTGAACAGATAGCCGACGCGATCCTCGATCTCGGATTTGCTCAGCGGCTCGAAGTTGCGCAGCGGCTCGGCCACGATGTCGACGGCCCGCATGCGCGGGTTGAGCGAGGAGTAAGGGTCTTGGAAAACCACCTGAAGCCCGCGGCGGTGCGCGCGCATCTCTGAGCGGGAAAGGCCATCGATCCTTGCGCCCGATAGTTCGATCTCGCCTTCGGTTGGTTCGATCAGGCGCAGGATCAGCTTGCCGGCGGTCGATTTACCGCACCCGGATTCGCCGACAAGACCGAGGGTCTCAGCCTGCCCGATCGAGAAACTGATACCATCGACTGCCTTAACGCGAGCGACGGCCAGCCCGAGAACGCCCTTGCGAATCGGAAAGTGCTTTTTCAGATTGCGCACCGCGAGGACAGGCGTCTTCGCCACGGCCGGCACGTCGTTCATGCGGCACCTGCCAACAACCGATCCGATTCCCAGCAGGCGACCGCGTGACCATTGCCTTTGGCCTCGAAAGGCGGGTAGGCACTGCGGCAGCGATCCGTCGCGTGGGCGCACCGAGGCGCAAAGATGCAGCCCGGAATCTTCTCGCGCAACGACGGTACAACGCCCTGAATCTCGTCGAGCCGCGACTGCGTCCGCGAACCGTCGTGCGGGTCGAGGCGCGGCACGGAGCCGAGAAGCGCACGGGTATAAGGATGGCGCGGGTTCGCGTACAGCGCGAGCACAGGCGCCTCCTCGACCTTGCGACCGCCGTACATGACAACAACGCGTTGCGCCATCTCGGCAACGACGCCGAGATCGTGCGTGATTAGAATGATGGCCGCCTCCGTGCGCCCTTTCAATTGGCGCATCAGATCAAGAATCTGCGCCTGCACTGTGACGTCGAGGGCAGTCGTCGGCTCATCCGCGATCAGCAGCTTCGGCGAGCAGGCGAGCGCCATGGCGATCATGACGCGCTGGCGCATGCCTCCCGACAGCTCGTGCGGGTACTGTTTGACCCGTCGCTCGGGTTCCGGGATGCCGACAATCCTCAGACTCTCGACCACCCGCGCGGTTGCTGCTGCTTTGTCGAGCGCCTGGTGCAGCATCAGGGTTTCGCCGATCTGCCTGCCAATGGTCAGCACCGGATTGAGCGACGTCATCGGCTCTTGGAAAATCATCGAGATATCGTTGCCGCGGATGCGACGCATCTCAGCCTCGGGCAGATCGAGCAGGCTGCGGCCCATGAACCTGATGCTTCCGGCGCTGCGTCCAGGCGGGTCGGGGATCAGGCGCAATACGGACAAGGCTGTCACGGACTTGCCGCAACCCGATTCACCAACGATCGCCAGCACCTCGCCTTCCTCGACGTGGAACGACAGGCCATCGACCGCGCGCACGATCCCGCCAGAGGTGCGGAAATGGGTCTGCAGGCTCTCGACCTCGAGCAGGGCCATGAGCTTCAGAGCCTCTTGGCCATTCGCGGATCGAGCGCGTCGCGCAAACCGTCGCCAAGCAGGTTCACGGCCAGCACGGTCAGCGACAGGAAGATCGCCGGGAAGAAGATGATGTAGGGCTTTACCTGCCAGAGCGTGCGCCCGTCGGCCATGATGTTACCCCACGACGGGATGATCGGTGGCGTCCCGGCGCCGATGAAGGACAGGATCGACTCGACGATGATCGCGCTGCCGCAAATGAACGTGGCCTGCACGGTCAGCGGTGCGACGGTGTTGGGCAGGATGTGCCGCAAGATGATGCGCGGCGTCGATGTGCCGGCCGCTATCGCGGCATCGACGTAGGGTTGCTCGCGCAAGGACAGGACAACGCCGCGAACAAGGCGTGAGACCTGTGGGATCTGCGGAATGGTGATTGCCATGATCACGTTCTCGACGCTCGCTCGCGTCAGCGCCATCAAGGCGACCGCGAGCAGAATGCCGGGAATCGACATCAGCCCGTCCATGACCCGCATGATGATATTGTCGAGCGTGCGAATATAGCCGGAGACGAGCCCGATGAAGAGCCCGATCAGGGACGCCAGGAACGCGACCGCGAAGCCGACCAGCAGCGACACGCGGGCGCCGTAGAGCACGCGCGAGTAGATGTCGCGCCCGAACGCGTCAGAGCCGAACCAGAACTCGGCCCCTGGCTCGCGGTTGCGTTTGATCGGCGCGAGCGCGGTCGGGTCGACCGTGCCGAGCAGCGGCGCGAAGACGGCGATGAACAGCATGACCCCGAGCATCGCCATGCCGATCGCCATGGTCGGATGATGCCATACGAAGCCCGCAAGGCCGTGCCGCTCCCGGACGGGGGGGAGAATGTCTGGCAGGTCGGGAGCCGCCGCGAGGTCGGCCGGCAGCGCGCGCGTCGCATCGTGGCTCAATAGCGTATCCTCGGGTCGAGAACGGTGTAGAGCAGGTCAATCACCAGATTGACCAGCACATAGATGAACGAGAACATCAGCACGATGCCCTGTATCAGCGGATAGTCGCGCCGCACGATGGCATCGATGGTGAGGCGACCCAGGCCCGGGATCGCGAACACGCTTTCGGTAACGACCGCACCGCCGATCAGCAGCGCGACGCCGATGCCGATCACAGTCACGATTGGCACCGCCGCATTCTTCAGAGCATGCAGGAACAGCACCCCGCGCTCACCGAGGCCCTTGGCGCGTGCGGTGCGGATATAGTCCTGCGAGAGCACCTCGAGCATTGTCGAGCGGGTGATGCGGGCAATCAGCGCAATGTAGACGAAGCCGAGCGCGATGGCCGGCAGGATCAGGTTCTCGAGCCACGGCCAGAGGCCCTTGGCGAACGGAGTGTAACCCTGCACCGGGAGCCAGTCGAGCTGGAGAGCGAACACGTAGGCGAGGAGATAGCCGACGACGAACACCGGCACCGAAAAGCCGATCACCGCGAAGGTCATGACGGCGCGATCGATCCAGCTCCCCGACTTCCAGGCAGCAAGCACGCCAATCGGCACGGCCACGACGATGGCGAGAATGAGCGTCACGATCATCAGCGACAAGGTTGGCTCGATGCGCTGGCGAATGAGTTCGGTCACCGGCAGTCCGGTGAACATGGAGATGCCGAGGTCGCCACGAATGATCTGCCCGCTCCATTCCGTGAAGCGCACGAGGAACGGCCGGTCGAGGCCGAGGTTGCGGCGGATCTTCTCGACGTCTTCGGGCGAGGCCTGTTCGCCGGCGATCACCGCCGCCGGGTCGCCGGGCGCAATGTAGAGCAGGGAGAACACGAACAGCGCGACGAACGCCATGACGGGAATCGTCGCCAGCACGCGCCGGAAGATGTAGCCAAGCATGGTCTTCTCTCTTTCCTCTCGCCCCTTGGCGAGGGGAGAGGGCTGCGGCCCGCCCCGAGCGAATGCCAAGGATGAGGGACGGCAATCGGCAACAGCGCTGGGGACGCGCGCCAAATCAGGTCGGGCGTCCCCTCTCGCCTGCGAAGCAAGAGGGGAGAGGGGTAACTGCAATTATGCCTTCTTGACACCCCAGAACCACGGCAGCGGACCGTTTGTGATGCCTTCGACGTTGCTGCGCCAGGCCTGGAACGAGTAGTAGAAGCCGGTCGGGATGAACACGACATGGTCCATCGCCGCCTTGTTGAGGCGGGCGATGACGGTCTTCTCCTCGTCTAGGTTTTTGGCCTCGTACCAGGCCGCGACTTCCTTCTCGACTTCGGGGCTGTCGGGCCAGCCGAACCAAGCCTTTTCGCCCGAGGCGCGCACCGCGATGGCGCCGGCAGGGTTCACGTGATCAGCACCCGCGTGCCAGGTATGGAACATGCCCCAGCCGCCCTGGCCGGGCAGGTTCTTCGAGGCGCGGCGCTGGCCGACGGTGCCCCAATCGGTCGCCACGAAGTCGACCGCCATGCCGCACTTCTTCAGGAGGTCGGCGGTGATCTCGCCCATCGCCTTCAACGCCGGTTGGTCCTGCGCGACGAGGCAGGTGACGGGCAGGCCGTTGTAGCCGGCTTCCTTGAGCAGCGCCTTCGCCTTGTCGTAGTCGCGCTTGCCCTTAAGTGGTTCGCCGCCGGCTTCCGAGTAGAGCGGCGTGCCCGGCGTGAAGAAGCTCGGGATCGGTTTCCACAGCGTCTCGTCGGAGCCGACCACCGCGCGCATGTAGTCCTCCTGGCTCAGCGCCATTTGGACCGCGCGGCGCACCTTCAAATCGTTGAAGGGCGGGTGCATGTGATTGAGACGGAAGGCACCGATATTTCCGAGCGGGTCGGCGATATCGACTTTGATGTTCCTGTTACGCCGCAAGACAGGTATCAGGTCCGGGATCGGGCTCTCCCACCAGTCGATCTCGCCGTTCTGCAGCGCGGCCGATGCCGTCGCCGGATCCGGCATGATCACCCACTCGATGCGATCGAGGTGCATCACCTTGCCGCCCGAGAACCACTCGGCCGGCTCGTTCCTCGGCACGTAGTCCTTATTCTTTTCGAATGCGGCGAGCGCGCCCGGCTTCCAGTCGGCACGCACGAACTTCATCGGGCCGGATCCGACGTATTCCTCGATCTGCTTGAAAGGGTCGGTCTTGGCCATACGCTCCGGCATGATGAAGCAGCATGGCGTGCCGACCTTGGCGAGGGCATAGGTGAGTTTAGGATAGGGCTTGGAGAGCACCCACTTGAAGGTGCGGTCGTCGACCGCGGTCAGCTCTTGTTGCAAAGCCTTGAGCATCAGCCCCATGGCGTCGCGGTTCGACCAGCGCGTAATGGAGGCAACGACATCCTTGGCAGTCACTTTCTCACCATCGTGCCACTTGAGGCCGTCGCGCAGCTTGAACGTCCAGGTCAGCCCGTCGCTCGATACCTCCTCGCCTTCGACCATCTGCCGCTTCGGCGTGAGCTTGCTGTCGAGGCCGTAGAGCGTGTCCCAGACGAGTTGCGACGCATTGCGCACGACGTATTGCGTGCCCCAGATCGGATCGAAATTCGCCAGGTTGGCCTGCGGCACGAATCTCAGTGTCTTGGCTGCGGCGCCTTGACCGATCGCCGGCATCGGGAAGCCGCCTGCTCCTACGAGCCCCGCGCCGCCCAAACCCTTAAGCGCTGATCTGCGAGTTAAGCTCACTGAACCCTCCTACTGATTGCACGACTCTGAAAGCTGCAGCTATCGATCGGCCGCCCCTGCCACGCAGGCGCGAGCCCATACGGTAGAAGTTTGCATGATTTCTGACAAGCGCAATCGCAGCTTAGAGATTTAAGGCGCTGCTCGTCGGCCGTGCAGCGCGGGCATCGATGCAGTCATTAGGTCCGCGCTGGTTGGACTCTATGCCTTGCGCGCATGCATTGAACCGCTCATTCTGCGCTGGACAGGACGCGCTTGGGGCTAGGCGAGGCAATGGCGCAGACGATTGCGTTTGATGAAATGCGCGGGCCAGGTACGTTGGCCGCGCCCGGAGCGTCGATCCGCCCCGGCTATGCGGGCCTTGCAAGCTGGCTGGATACCGCGCCGGTCGAGTTGCTGGCCAGCCGAAAACTTGAAGCGGAGCATTTTTTCAGAAGGATCGGCATCACGTTCAATGTCTACGGCGATGCCCAAGGTACCGAGCGGCTGATCCCGTTCGATATCGTGCCGCGCATCCTGACATCGTCAGAATGGAAGCGGCTGGCGCTCGGGCTCGAGCAACGCGTCAAGGCGCTCAATGGCTTCATCGGCGATGTCTATGGCGCTCGGGAGATCGTGCGTGCGGGGATTGTGCCTGAGGCGCTGATACTGCAGAACCCCGCCTACCAGCCGGAGATGACAAGGATCAAACCGGCTGCCGGCATCTATGTGCATATCGCCGGTATTGATATCGTGCGCATCGACGCCGATACATTCTATGTGCTCGAGGACAACGCCCGCACACCGTCGGGCGTGTCGTACATGCTGGAGAACCGGGAGGCGATGATGCGCCTGTTTCCGGAATTGTTCAGCCGCATGCGGATTGCGCCTGTCGACAACTATACCGATGACCTGCTGGCGACGCTGAGGTCAGTTGCGCCCGTGGCCGCATCGGGCGAGCCCACCGTCGTGCTTCTGACCGCCGGGCAATACAACTCGGCCTACTACGAGCACTCGTTCCTGGCCGACAAGATGGGCGTGGAACTCGTCGAAGGAAACGATTTGTTCGTGCGCGAGAACGTGGTCTACATGCGCACAACCAAAGGGCCGCAGCGGGTTGACGTGATCTATCGGCGCATCGACGACGAATATCTCGACCCGATGGTATTCAATCCACAGTCCGTGCTCGGCGTGCCCGGCATCGTCTCGGCTTATCGCGCAGGCAACGTCACGATCACCAACGCCATCGGCACCGGCGTTTCGGATGACAAGGCGATCTACAGCTACATGCCCGAGATCGTGCGCTTCTATCTCGGCGCTGAGCCGATCTTGAAGAATGTGCCGACGCACCGTTGCCGTGAGCCGGACGAGCTGAAGTACGTGCTGGCCAACCTGCATAAACTTGTCGTCAAGGAGGTGCACGGTTCCGGCGGCTACGGCATGCTGGTGGGGCCGCACGCTACCAAACAGCAGCGCGCGGACTTCTCGCGCAAATTGCGCGCTGCGCCCGACGGGTTCATTGCTCAGCCGACTTTGGCGCTCTCGACCGTTCCGTGTTTCGTTGATGCGGGGTTGGCACCACGTCACGTCGATCTGAGGCCTTACGTGCTCTCAGGAGCGCAGGGAGTTCGGGTGGTGCCGGGCGGTTTGACGCGAGTGGCTCTGAAAGAGGGCTCGCTGGTGGTCAATTCGAGCCAGGGCGGCGGCACCAAGGATACTTGGGTCGTAGAGGACTAGACGACGATGCTGTCGCGGATGGCCGATAATCTCTACTGGCTTTCGCGTTACATGGAGCGCGCGGAAAACCTTGCCCGCATCCTGGACGTGGCGCAGCGCATGTCATCGCTGCCGTCGGCCTATGCCGGCGCGTCCAATGAATGGGAATCGGCAATCGCAACCGCTGCCTGCGAGCATGCATTCTATGCCGCTTATCCCGAGGCGACGCGCGACAACGTCATTGAATTCATTGTTGCGTCGGACGCCAATTCATCGTCGATCAAAGCCTGTCTTGAAACCGCACGTGCGAATGCGCGCTCGGTGCGCACCGCAATCACCGTCGAAATGTGGGAAATCATCAATCGCCAGTGGAACGAAATGCAGCGCGTCGATCTTAAAGATATATCGCCGAGCGGGCTGGCCGATTTTCTCGGCGGCGTTAAGCAGGCGTCGCTTCGCTTTGATGGCGCCGCCTACCGCACCATGCTGCGCACCGATCATTACTATTTCCAGCGGCTCGGCACATTCATCGAACGCGCCGATAACACCGCGCGCCTCCTGGATGTAAAGTATCACGTGCTGCTGCCCGACAAGGAGCAGGTTGGTGGCGGGCTCGATTATTTCCAATGGTCATCGATCCTGCGGTCGGTCTCGGCGCTCACATCCTATCATTGGGTCTATCGCGAAAACGTCAAGCCGTGGCTGGTCGCCGATTTCCTCATCCTGCGTCACGAACAGCCCCGTTCGCTGATCTCGTGTTATGAGGCGATCAACGGCTATCTCGATCAGCTGGCAGAGGCCTACGGGCGCCAAGGCCCCTCACAACGCATTGCGCGCAATACTTACGCCGGGTTGCAGCATCGCGAGATCGGACAGTTATTCCAGTCAGGCCTGCACGAGTTCCTGACCGGCTTCATCGATGAGAACAACAAGATGGGCGGGGCAATCAGCGCCCAGTACCTGGCGTGATGCAATGAGCCGGACGGACAGCAACTCCAGGACCGTGCGCGCATGCGGTTGAAGGTTCGACATCAGACGACCTATTCCTACGGCCGGCCAGCGCGCTCGGCGATCCAGACACTGCGCATGACGCCCCGATCGTCGGATAGCCAGTTCGTGCGGCGCTGGCGGCTCGAAATCGACGCCGATGCACGGCTCGATCGCGACGAGGATCCGTTTGGTAACATCACGCACACGGTCTTCATGCCGGGCCCGGTGAGCAGCATCAAGGTGACCATCGATGGTGAGGTCGACACCATCGATGCAAGCGGCATCGTCTGCGGCACAGTCGAACGCCAGCCGCAGGCGCTCTATCTGCGCGACACGGCTCTCACGCGCGCCTCGCCCGCGTTGCGCGACTATGCGCGCGGCTGTCGCGCCGACGCGAAAGACGACATGCTGACCTCGATGCACACGCTGATGGACCGGCTCGGCGGCGACGTGGCCTTCGACACCGGTGCGACGACGACGGCAACGACTGCCGCCGAGGCGTTTGCCGCCCGGCGCGGGGTTTGCCAAGATTTTGCCCATATGTTCATCGCGGCGGCCCGGACGCTCGGCATGCCATCACGCTACGTCAGCGGGTATTATCTTTTGACGGACAGGATCGATCAGGACGCTGGTCACGCCTGGGCCGAGTCCTATGTCGAGGGGATGGGTTGGGTCGCGTTCGACCCCGCCAACCGGCTGTGTCCGACCGACCGCTATGTCCGCTGCGCCATCGGCCTCGATTACCTCGATGCCGCCCCGATCCGCGGTTCGCAAACGGGCGGGGGTGCAGAGCTGCTGGCGATCCAGATTCAAGTGCAGCAAGGCCGGCAGGTGATCGAGGGTTGAGTGTGGTTGCGCGTTGCATCACGGCTGACACTCATGCCGGCATGGTGCCGGTGCGTGCCTGGCTGTTCGGCGTCGCGGCTCTGGTCTTTGTGATGATCACGCTCGGCGGCGCGACCAGGCTGACGGGCAGCGGGCTGTCGATCACCGAATGGCAGCCGATCCTCGGGGCAGTTCCTCCTCTGAGCGAAACTGCCTGGCTCGATGCGTTTGCCAAGTATCAGGCAATCCCCCAATACACGCGATTGAACAAGGGCATGAGCCTCGACGCCTTCAAGGCAATCTTCTGGTGGGAATGGTCGCATCGGTTTCTCGGCCGTTTGATCGGTGTGGTGTTTGCCGTGCCGTTCGCCTGGTTCTGGGTGACAGGTCGGCTGTCGAAGCGTTCGACGAGCAAACTGGTCGGCGTGTTGGCTTTGGGGGCAGCACAGGCATTCATCGGCTGGTTCATGGTGCAGTCGGGGCTCACCGAACGGCTGGATGTCAGCCAATTCCGATTGGCGCTGCACCTTTCGGTGGCGTTCCTGATTTTGGGCGCGTTGATCTGGCTCGGCTTCGATCTTGGACGCGACGTCATCGCTGCGGCCAGCGCGAAAACCGCGACTCAATCACAAAGAGCGTGGGCGTCGATTATTGCTGTGGCAATCTTCGTGCAGGTCGCGCTCGGCGCGCTCGTCGCGGGGATGAAGGGCGGGCTGACCTACAACACCTGGCCGCTGATGGATGGCAGGCTAGTGCCGTTGGGGCTGGGCGCGCTCGAGCCGTGGTATCTTAATGCATTCGAGAATGTGACGGCCGTGCAGTTCAATCACCGGATGATGGCCTATCTGGTTACTGCACTGGTGTTCGGGCATGTGTTCAGCATCATTAGAACGGTGGACGTCGTGCGTCTGCGCCGGTCGGCAGCGCTGCTGGCGGCCGCCGTCGTCATCCAAGTGATCCTCGGCATCTGGACGCTGCTCGCCGTGGTGCCAATACCGCTTGCTCTTGCGCATCAGGCGGGCGCGGCGGCGCTGTTCGCCATCGCCGTGCGGCACCTGTTTCTGCTGTGCCGCGCCTCGAGCTGTAGGCTGTAGGTTGGGTTAGCGCGGTCTCGGACCTCACAGCTTGCGCCGACTGTGGACGCGCGTAACCCAACATTTTTGAAACATATTTCGTGAATGCTGACTCAACTCACGCCCAGCATCAGCTTGATCGATTGCACGGCTGCGCCCGACGCACCCTTGCCGAGATTGTCGAGCCGGGCGACCAATACAGCCTGTCCGAAAGCATCGTCGCCGAACACGCGCAGCTCGAGCTGATCGGTGTTGTTGAGTGCTTCCGGTTCGATTCGCCCGCCAAGCTTCGCGTGCTCGACAACTGGAATCACCTTGACCAGTTTCGCGCCGGTATAGTGCTTTGCTAGAACGGTTTCAAAATCCGCCGGCTTCGGCTTGCCTGGCAACACATCGAGATGAAGCGGCACCGAGACCAGCATGCCCTGACGGAAATTTCCAACCGACGGCACGAACAGCGGGCGGCGTTTCAGGCCAGAATAGAGCTGCGTTTCAGACAGGTGCTTGTGGTTGAGTCGCAGCCCGTAGAGTTCGAACGACGGCGCGTTGCCGCTCGCGTAGGCTTCGATCATCGATCTGCCGCCGCCGGAGTAGCCCGAGACCGCGTTGATGGTGATGGGGAGATCGACAGGGATGAGCCCGGCATCGACCAGCGGCCGGATCAGCGCAATGGCGCCCGTCGGGTAGCAGCCGGGGTTCGACACGCGCCTGGCCGATTTCACCAGCGATTCCTGTCCGGGCGTCATCTCCGGAAAGCCGTAAACCCATCCTGGCGCCACCCTGTGCGCGGTCGATGCGTCGACGATCCTCGGCCCGCCACCGGGCAGCGCGTCTGCCACCGCGACCGTCTCCCTGGCGGCATCGTCCGGCAGGCACAGCACAACGAGGTCGACCTCCGCCATCAATGCGCGCTTGGCGCTCGGGTCCTTGCGTTGTTCTGGTTCGATCGAACGCACAGTGATGCCATCGACGGCGGCCAGGCGTTTGGCGATGCCGAGGCCGGTGGTGCCGGCTTCGCCGTCGATGAAGACCGTGGGCTTCAATACGGATTTGTTGATCGAGGATTTCGTCGTGGCCATATCAGTGCCTTTGGGGATTGAGTGGACTACCGCCACCTCGGAAAATGAAAAAGCCGCGCATCAAGGGCGCGGCTCGCATGAAGGGGCGCAGTCGAACGCCCTCATCGCCGCGTGGTCATAGCCCCACGGCATCGCGAAGGCATAAATGTCCGCGCCTGTTTCATGCGCCTCATATGCGCTGCACCTCGCATTCTGTCAATTGCGGCGGGTACTTTTTCTTGCTCGTCGTGGCGGCTTGGGCGCCGTGCGCAGCAAACTCCGCGTCGCCTCGGCATTCTTGCAGGAGGATTTCATCTTGTCGCCCTTGCAGTGGTCGACTGGCGCAGGGTCCTTTGTCTTTGGTGGGTCCTTTATGACCTCGGCGTGCGCTGGGGCCGGCTGCATCCCCGCAGGTCCAAACGCCCAGGTCGTGAGTGTCAGCGCGATCAGCGAAAACGCTATGATGACCATCTCATGGTGTCTTCCTCTCTACCGTTCACGCCGCCCGCCCTTGCGCGGCGGCTTCGACCCAGCCCTTGATCTTCTCGATATCCGGAGGATTGCCATCGCGCAGGATGCGCTTGCCATCGGTGGTGGCCGCAAACTTCAATACGTCCGCGCAAAGTTGCCCGGGTTCCGCATCGGCTACGTCTTGTGCTGTCGAATAACCGGCGCCAGTCAACAATTGAGCGTGCGTGCCGCGCAGGGTCGAAACCTCGATTACAAGGCGCGCCTGGTTCTGCCACTCGGCCAGCATTGAGCTGTCGAGCCGCCGGTCGGCCAGCCGCTCGGCCAGCTTATCGGCATCATGGTCGAGGAAGTGCTGCACGGTGCTGAGGCCGAGGCTGGCGAAGCGTTCAGCCAACCGCGGACCGATTGAAGGCGCCGCCTCAAGATCGTCCGTCATGGACAGATAGTACTGATGGCTGGGCGTTTCATTCGCTGGCTTCAAGGGGATCGACGGAACCGAGCCGGTCGATGTTTTCTGCGCCGCCTCGACCGCCGCCGACCGGGCAAGGTTCAGCCGGCCGAGCTCCGAGAGCGACTTGATCACGATCGGTACCGAGGGCGTCGCCTCTACTATGTCCCTGGTCCTATCATCCGCTGACGCGGGTGCGACGGCAACACGCGCGACACGTCGCCGTCGCCGATCCATCAACAGCGGCGCCAGCACCTCACGAGCATGAAGGTCGCGCACCATCCGATCGTCTTCGGGAAGCGTTTTCTCGACGCGGCCAGTGGCTTTCAACTCATCGTACATGGCATGGACGAGCGCGCGATCCTCCCGGTTGGAGAGCCGCTTCAACAGCATTTTTGATGGGATCTTGATCAGCGCCTTCAACGTATCCGTCGTCAGCGCCACCTTAGGTGGTTCGACAGCTGCCTCCTCGGTCGCCCTGTCCAGGATCCTCGCAAACCCGGTCGCCGCATAGATCAGCAGCTCGGCGACAATGCCTCGGGCGACGCCGTCGAGCCCCGACGGCGGGTCGATGACGCCGCGATGGATGTCGTAGTGCGCGAGCAGCTTTTCGTAATAGCGATGCGAGAACTCGGCGCCCTGGCACACCATCGTCTTGAGCCAATCCCGCCCGCCCGCCACTTCGACATCGAGCGCCGGATGGAGCTGCTCGCCGAGCCGGCGCAGATCGTCATAGGATCGGCTGATGCTCCACTCGGCCGCGCGGTGGATGCTGTTCTCGGCCTCCGTTTGACCGGTGTGGAATGGTTGGATCGGGTCGGTGTAGTAGTGGCTGAGCACGCCCGCGGCGTAGACTGCGTCCGCCCAACGCTTCTCTTTCAGCGCCGCGACTGTTTTTTCATACCACGCCGCGGCTTGCTCTGGAGCGCCGCCCCAGTAGTTGTCGCCGACGTGCAGCACATGATTCTTGAAGTCCTTGAATTTGGTGTCGGGCGCCTTTGCTCCATGCATGAACTGATCGGCATGCTTGAGAAACAAGCGCGTCCACAATTCTGCTTTCGCGGCGCGCAGGCTGCGTAGGCTGTCAAGCGCCAGTTTGTGGTGCGTGCCGTTGGCATGCGCGGCGTAGATGATGCAAAATAGTGCGGTCATAGGCTGGCCCTCATTGGGAGTGGCCAAGCTATGCCGAGTCGGGTGCCGATCGCTGCGCGCGGCGTTCCCACAAACAATGGGATTTCAACAGAAATCAGGTGGCGACACTCGATAAAACAGGCGCCCGGAGTGGTCCGGGCGCCCGCAATCAATGCCAGATAGTGACTTTGTGTTACGCGTCGATCCACATGTCCTTTGCGTCGACGTAGATCGAGGGGTGGATCTTGTAGCCTTTGATCTTCTTGTCGGTGTAGTTGAACACCGCGCGCCAGACCGGCAGCACCACCGGGCCGTCGTCCAGCATGATCTTTTCGATCTTCTCCATTACCGCCTTGCGCTTGGCCATGTCGAGATGGCCTTCGGCCTCGGTGATCAGCTTGTCGAATTCCGCGTTCGACCAGTTGCTTTCATTCCAGGCAGCGCCGGTGCGGTAGGCGAGCCCGAGTACCATCGTGCCGAGCGGACGGTGCGCCCAGGTGGTGAAGCCGAACGGCACCTTGGTCCAGTTATCCCAATACTGGGCCGACGGCATCACGTTGATCTTGACGCGGATGCCGGCCTCCTTCCATTGCTCGACCAGCGCTTGCACGGCCAGCAGCTCCCAGTCGGGCGCCGGACGGGCGGCGATCTCGGTGTCGATGCCGTTGGGGTAACCGGCTTCGGCGAGCAGGGCCTTCGCCTTGGCGACATCGCGTTTGACGGCGCCGACGTCAACATAATCAGGATGCGCCGGTGAGACGTGATGGTGATCGCCGGGCTTGCCGAGATCGCGATGCGCGGCCTTGAGGATGGCACCATTGTCGGTGGCGTAGCGCAACGCCTGACGCACGCGCTTGTCGTCGAACGGCTTGATCGGGTGGACGCGGGCGACAGCAGTGTAGGCCGTATCGACCTTGTTGATCTGCACGTGCGGCAGCTTTTCGATTGCAGGCAGGGTCGAGATCGCGCCCTGGTAGATCATGTCGACCTGCTTTGAGGCGAGCGCGCCGACCTGCGCCGCCGAGTCCTCGCCGATGTCGACGATCTCATAGCGCTCGATGTGAGCGCCCCCTCCCCAATGGCCGCTCTTACGCGCCACGAAGACAGCGCGCTTGCCGACTTCGAGTTCGGTCATTTCGAACGCGCCGGTGCCGTTCGAGCCGACCGCGAACACGCCGTTTTCGGCCGGGTCCATCATCAAGGCAGGGTAGTGGAAGAGCGCTTCAGGAAGGGCAAGATTCGCTGTCTGCCCATTGAGGCGGAACGTGAACTCGTCGACCTTCTGGATCGCGTTGGCGTCCCACAGCTTGGTGGTCTTCTTCTTTTTCTGTGTCTTTGCGTCGATTTCGTCGATTTCGAACTCGGTGAGGATGAAGCCCTTGAGCAGGCCGACGGTCGAGGAACCAGTCTTGGCGTCGAGAAGACGATTGAGGTTCCAAACCGCATCGTCGGCGGTGAACTTGCGGTCGCCCTTGCGCCAGGTCACATCCTTGCGCAGCGAGAACGTCCAGGTCTTGAGATCTGGGCTAGCTTCCCACTTCTCGACAAGGTTGGGGCGCGTGACGTTGTCGACACCCGTCAGTGTCAGATAGTCGAGCACCTGACGCGCGCCATTGGCGCCCTCGATCCACGAATAGGTGTGCGGGCTCTTGAGATCCTGCACGCGCATGCCGATGCGCACGATGCCGCCCTTCTTGGGAGTACCCTGTGCAATTGCCGGCAGCGGCAGCCCAGCCATGCCGTATGCGGTAGCCGCGGAGACACCCAGCAGCGTGGCGATGCGAAGGAAGCCTCGCCGGTCAAGGTCGCCATTCGCGAACTCGGCTCCGGCACTTGCAATAATTGGATGCAGCTTGTCGGTCATGCGCGTCCTCCTGGTTTTTTGGGTAAGCGATACAGCGAGTATGTTTTCTGGTTGTCCGGCCGCGCAAGTTTAGTCCTTTTGGCAGGCCGGCTACAAGCAGCATACTGAGTGGGAAACGCCCCACAGGCAGCAATTTTCTTGGGAAACATCCCACATACAAGGCAGACGGTCACATGCGCAAACCGCATCACCTGGATCGGCGGCGAGGCTCGCGCTTGCTGGTGTCAACGCGGCCTTTGCCGGTTGATGGGCGATGCACGAAGGCTCCAGTAGTGGCGACAATGCTGTCCAAATCAGGGCGCTCGCCGGCTTGGTGGCTGTCGAGCGCGCGACGCATGCCGGCTAGATGCTCGGGAGACGTGCCGCAGCAGCCGCCGATGATGCGGGCGCCGGAATCTATGGCGAGCCGCGCATAGGCCGCCATCAGTTCCGGCGTCCCCGAATAATGGATATGGCCGTCACGATAACGCGGGATGCCGGCGTTGGCCTTCGAGATCACGGCCGGGCGAGGGTCGGCGCCTGTGATCGCGAGCACGGATGCGAGCGTATCCGATGCGCCGGCACCGCAGTTGGCGCCGATCGCCAAGGGCGCCGGATCGAGGTCCGCAAGTGCTTCGACGAGCGCCTGAGGTGTGATGCCCATCATGGTGCACCCCGCTGTGTCGAAGCTGGCCGTGATCGTGTACGGCATGCCGACCCTGCCGGCGGCAACGGCTGCGGCTCGCATCTCCTCGACCGCCGACATGGTTTCGATCCACGCAACATCGGCGCCGCCGGCCTTCAGGCCTTCGATCTGTTCGACGAACACCGCAATGCAGTCGTCGTCGGTGAGGGCGCCCAGTGGCGCGAACAGTTCGCCTGTCGGCCCGACCGAACCTGCGACGACGACAGGTCGCCCGGCTGCATCTGCCACTTCGCGCGCAAGTGACGCCGCCTTGCGATTGATCTCGTGGCAGCGCCCATCGGCCTGGTGCAGGACGAGCCGTCGCCTATTGCCGCCGAACGTATTGGTCAGGATGATGTCGGCGCCGGCCTCGACGAAGCGCCTGTGCAGCATCTTGATGCGATCAGGGTGCTCCTCGTTCCAGATTTCGGGGGAATCGCCCGACATCAGCCCCATCTGGAACAGGTTGGTGCCGGTCGCTCCGTCGGCCAGCAGCCAGGATCTTGTCGAGAGCATGTGCTGCAGGGTCGGCATGGGGCCTCGCGCCTATTTCAGATCGGGCCAGAACGAGACCACAGTCGCGACGGCCGCGCAATGCTGTGTACGCACCCGTCGAAAACCTACCAGGTTAGGTCGCGTTGCTGATATTGAGGCGTTTGGCGAGCCCGCATACTTGGTGAAGAGGCACGGATTGGCCGATGGCACAACGCATCATCGTCTACTGGCGGGATATTCCGGCCCAGGTGATCGTTCGGCAAGGCCGGACAATGGAAAAGCGCGAGCTGCCGGAGCAGTTCATTCAGGCGATCGACGCGTCGGCGATGGCGGCCGGGGCACAGGATAGCGAAACTTACATGAGCCAATGGCGCCGAGGAGAGGCGGAGACCTGCGGCGGGGATCTCGCAACAGAGGCCGATCGTTTGCGGGCCGAACTGATCGCACGCTTCGACGTGCCGCGACTTAAGGCGATGATTGCGAACGGCGGACGTGATACGCAGACGGCCTCCGCTTGAGTCCCGCCCATCGCGAAAGACGGCCACTCCCTTGGAACAGCTGACGCCCCCAGCAACCCCGGATGCGCTCGTTCTGTTCATGCCGAGCGGCCGGCGCGGCAGGTTTGCACACGGCACCCCCGTGCTCGAGGCCGCCCGCTCGCTCGGCGTGTTCGTCGAGTCGGTGTGCGGCGGCCGCGGAATCTGCGGACGCTGCCAGGTGCTGCCAGCCGAGGGTCACTTCGCCAAACACGGCATCGAGAGCCGCAATACCAATTTGACGGCCATCAACGAGGTCGAGCTTCGCTATGCCTCGCTGCGCAGTCTGCCTTCGGACCGCAGGCTGTCCTGTCAGGCACGGGTGCAGGGCGATCTCGTCATCGATGTACCCGCCGATGTCGCAATCAATGCGCAGGTGATCCGAAAGCGCTCGGAAGCGCGCGTCATCGAGCGCGACCTGGCGATCCATCCACACTATGTCGAAATCGAGCCGCCGGACATGGAACGCCCGCTCGGCGACCTCGACCGGCTGGTCGCGGCCCTCAAACGCGATTTCAATCTGCCCGACCTTGGTTGCGACCTTGCCTTGCTGCCACGCGTGCAATCGATCCTGCGCAAGGCCGACTTCAAGGTCACGGCCGTGGTTTATACCGACGACGGTGCCGCGCCGCGCATAATTGACCTGCGCCCCGGCTACTCGGAGCAATTGTTCGGCGTCGCCGTCGACATCGGCTCGACCACCATTGCCTGCCATCTGGTCGATCTGATGAGCGGGCGCACGATTGCCTCGGCTGGCACGTCGAATCCGCAGATCCGCTTCGGCGAAGACCTGATGAGCCGCGTGTCCTACGTAATGATGAACCCCGATGGCCGCGACGCCCTGACCACGGCGGTGCGCGGCGCCGTCGAAGCGCTGATCGACCGGGTGGCGGGGCAGGGCGGCATCGCGCGCGGCGACATTCTCGAAGCCGTGTTCGTC
>JBGTIU010000062.1:0-29504 GCA_041745515.1 Hyphomicrobiaceae bacterium
CGCCGTCCGACGATCCGCCACTCCAGCCGCCGGACCCACCCCAGCCTCCCGGCACGATGACACCGCTGCCGTTGTCATAGCGCCCTCGCGCGCGCGCGCTTGCCGGGATGGCGCGTGTCTGCGCATGTTGTTTCCAGATCATGAAACCGGCAATCGCCAGCCAGAATAACAGGAACAGCAGCGGCGTGAATTCGCTATCGCCGGTCGAGCGCTTGCGCAGGCTCTTCGCGCGTTGGTCGACCGCAGCGGCATCTCCCAGCAGCACGTCCTTGATGTCCCGAACTCCGGCTTTGATGCCGCCGGAATAGTCGCCGCGCCGGAATGCGGGCAGGATCGCGTTGTCGATGATCAGCTTGCTCATCGTATCGGTCAGTTGCGGCTCGAGTCCGCGGCCGACCTCGATCCGCACCTTGCGGTCCTTGTGCGCGATGATCAGCAGCACGCCGTTGTTGGTGCCGGATTGGCCGATCTGCCAATGGCGGCCCAGTTGATAGCCATAGTCCTCGATGGCGTAGCCTTCGAGAGACTTGAGCGTGACGACCACGACCTGATCTGAGGACTTCGCGTCGAGCGCCCGCAACGTCGTCTCGATCTCGGAGCGGTCGGCAGCCGACAGAAGTGCAGCCTGATCGACAATGCGCCCCGTCAACGCCGGAAAGTTTGGCGCCGCAGCAGCACCGATTGCGAGCAGTGCGTAAAGCACCGCAACAATTGCGAGGCAAAGACCGATCGGTACCGTTGCGACGGCCCGGCCAGCTATCCCGACAGTCCCACGCGATCCGACACGTGCCATGCCGGATACGCTCTCAGGGCTTCTTTGGCGCGGTGCCGAAATCGACCCTCGGGGCCTTTGTCTCTTCGGGCGGAATATCGAATGCAGCCATTTCCTTGGCACCGCCGTACATAGCCCATTTCCAGAGGCGGCCGGGGAACGTGACCAGTTCGGTGTTGTAGGATTGGACGGCTCGGATGTAGTCGCGCCTGGAAATCGCGATCCGGTTTTCCGTGCCTTCGAGTTGGTTTTGCAACGCCAGGAAGTTCTGCCCCGACTTGATGTCGGGGTACCGCTCCGCGACCACCATCAGCTGGCGCAGCGCTCCGCCGAGCGTATTCTGCGCGTCCTGGAATTTCTTCATCGCCTCCGGGTTGGTCAGGATATCGGCCGGGATCTGGACACTGGTCGCTCTTGTTCGGGCTTCCGTCACCTGCGTCAGAACCGACCTCTCCTGTTCGGCAAAACCCTTTACGGTTTCAACCAGGTTGCCAATCAAGTCGGTGCGCCGCTTGTATTGGTTCTGCACTTCCGACCAGGCAGCCTTGGCCGCCTGTTCCTTGGACGGGATCTCGTTGACGCCGCAGCCGGCCAACAACGACGCCAGCGCCACAACCATGGCAACCAGTGGAAGCCGAACGACCCTCGACATTGAGCACCTCACGCCGTGAACATTGTTGACAGGTGCTGTAGCCCGCGCGGGATTTCAGGGCAAGGACGCACGCGACTTGGGTCGCAACAACTGATCGGTGACGACCGCAACCAACAGCAACCCGAAACCCAGCATGTCGGCCCGGCTGGGATGATCGACGGTGTCGAGCAGCGCGACAGAACCGATGACGCCAAAGATCGGCACCAAGAGCGTGCCCAGCGCTGCGGTTGCACTCGACACACGCCCAATCAGGTCGAACCAAAGCAGGTATGCAAGCCCAATCGGAAAGATGACGTGAAATACCATCGCCCACAGAACCGGTGGCTGATCGAGCACGAGTCGTGGCGTTTCGAAGGCTGCCATCGCCGCTCCGCATGCGGCCGCACCGACGACCAGTTGCCAAACCGTCAATGCAATCGGATCGGCGGGGATCGCGTGGCGCTTGAGATAGACGCTGCCGGCCGCCCATGAGATTGCCGCCACCAGCACGCACATCAAACCGATCGGGAGTTCCCCGGCAGCGATCTGCGGCCAGAATGGCGCCGATAAAATAACGATCCCCGCCGCGCCGAGTGTCAGTGACAGCGCACGTATGCCGTCAATGCGCTCGCCCAAAAACACAAAACTGAACAACGCCGTCCAAAGCGGCATCGTGAACGTCAGGATGGCCGCCCTCGACGTCGGCATCAGCAGCTGCGCGTAGATCACGGCGATGTTGAAGCCGACGACGCTGAGCAGGCCACTGATCAGAACCGCCTGCCAATATGGTCTCGGCACGGCCAGCGAACGGCCGAGAAGCCTTGCGAGAAAAGCCAGGAACACCGCGCCTAGTCCGAGGCCAAGTGTGCGCAACAGCAAGGGAGAAAGGCCGCCTAGCGCGATCTTCACCGCGGGCCAGTTCAATCCCCAGAACAGCGCCGCCAGCCAGATCCGCCACATTGCCTCTACGCCTTGCGGAATCCGGTCGCGACAACATACAACTCCGCGCTGTCGGATCGGCTCGCGGGTGGTTTCACATGCCTGACGGTCGCAAAGTCGCGCTTCAATTGATCGAGCAACGCGCGCTCGGTGCCGCCCTGCAATACTTTGGCAATGAAGATCCCACCGGGTGCGAGCACTGCGGCCGCAAATTCGCCGGCGGCTTCCGCAAGTCCCATGATCCGCATGTGATCGGTCTTGGCATGACCGACGGACGGCGCCGCCATGTCCGAGAGCACGACATCGGCGCGCGCGCCCCATAGTAGAGCTGCGAGCTTCGTTGGTGCTGCCTCATCCATGAAGTCGAGATGCAGGAACTCCACGCCGGAGATGGCCTCCATCTCGGCGATGTCGATGGCGACCACCTGCCCCCTCTGGCCCAGCGCCTCGGTGGAGTGCACGCGTTGCGAAGCGACCTGGCTCCACCCTCCCGGTGCCGCGCCCAAATCGATGACGCGATGCCCGGGCTTGAGGAATTTAAGCTTGTCATCCAGTTCGATCAACTTGTAGGCGGCCCGCGATCGCCATCCCTCGCGTTTGGCTGCGGCCACATACGGATCGTTGAGTTGTCGCTCGAGCCAACGCCTGGAGGCGAGCGTACGCTTCTTGGTCGACTTGACGCGGATCTTCAGCTGGCGCTGCCCCGCATCCGGGCCGCCGGAGCCACCGTGTTTCGACATCTTTGCCATCGGCGCCTTCAGATTGCGCGACCATTGCCGCTGCCGCGATGGTACCCGTCTTCCGACATCAGTGTCGTGAGGATGCCTTCGCGCAAACCACGATCGGCAACGCGCAGCCGATCGGCCGGCCACATCCGCAACAGCGCTTCCAGAATTGCACAGCCGGCCAATACCAGATCTGCACGGTCCCGGCCGATACAGGGCTCGGCAACCCTTTGCTCGTACGTCTTGCCGACTAGGTCGTAAGTGATCGCGCGAACATCTTCGATTCTGAGCCAGCATCCGTCGACGCGAGAGCGGTCGTAACGCGGCAGACCCAACTGGATACCGGCCAGAGTCGTAACCGTGCCGGACGTGCCAAGCAGATGGACTCGCTCGGCAGCCATCCGTTTGGCAAAACCGTGTTCGGCTTCGAACGGCACCAGCAGTGCCATCACCTCATCGACCATACTCTCGAAATCGTCGCCTTTGACGGCGCGGCCGCCGAAGCGATCGGCAAGGTTGACAACCCCAATCGGCAGCGACGTCCACGCGACAATGCAGGACTGCGCCTCGAGGCGGTCGGCCATGGACTTGCGCCACAGCCCCTTGCGCCGCGTGAGATCGAGCCAGATCAACTCAGATGAGCCGCCGCCGATATCGAAAACCAGCGCCAGGTCCGACGTGGTATCGAGCAGCGATGCGCAACCAGATACGGCAAGCCGTGCCTCTTCCTCCCGCGACAGCAATTCAAGGTCGAGCCCTGTGCTGCGGTGAACACGCGATAGAAACTCGGGCCCGTTGTGCGCTACCCTGCAGGCCTCTGTCGCAACGAGGCGGTAACGCTCTGCCCTGTGCCGTGCGATTTTCGATGCACATATACGCAACGCATCGACGGTACGTGCCATGGCAGCTTCCGAAAGCCGGCCGGTGGTACCAACACCCTCGCCCAACCTGATGATGCGCGAAAATGCATCAATGACCCGGAAGCCGCGGCGTGACGGTCGTGCAACAAGGAGACGACAATTGTTGGTGCCAAGGTCCAAGGCAGCGTAGGCAGCGTTCGATTGATACCCATTGAGCTGCGGTTCGCGCATGGCGCCGCCACCGGCGAGTGCAGTGGCCAGAGGCTCATGCTCAACCGCGGCGCCCGACCTTTGGTCGTCGTCAACTCCTTGCACGGTCTTGTCCCCGGCGCCTGGCCTCGGGTTAGGATCGCCGATCAAACGTTGCCGGCGACCAACCCCGTCCTCAGGCAGTACTCTGGCCTGACCTTGCTGGCATTCTATCAGGTCGGCGGCGAGGAACAAGACGTAGCTTTGGAGCGATACATGCGCAGACTCCTTCGTTTTTCGGCAGTCGTCAGCCTACTGGCACTCGCGCCCTGTGCAACAGCGCAGACCGCCGGTGATCGGCTATTGGCGGCGTATCCGGAACACCTGGCTGGAGTAGATGGTAACTGGCTCGTCTGGCGGGACGGGACGCGCATGGCAATAGACGATGGCGCGGGGCCGAAGGCTTTCGATCAATGGCTGCTCAAGCCGGACTTGAAGGACATGCTGGACATCCCTTATCCGACAGGCGATCAGCCTCAGCCGCCGTTGGCCAATAGCGATCCGGGCCGTGCACGCAACAGCGCATTCTTCGGCAAGATGTACGGCGACTGCCAGAAGGGCGAGGTCGCTGCCAACCTGGTCGACGTGGTGTGGTTGCCGAAAAAATCCGGCCAGCGCCTGCGCGCCTCAAAGATCAACGGCGTTGCGGAAAGACTCACCGCAATCAGCCGCGCGCTCGACGAATTGCCCGCAGCCTTCGACATCTATCTCAAGCCGTCCGAAGGTACCTACAATTGCCGACCAATTGCGGGTGCAACGCGGCCTAGTGCGCACAGCTACGGTATCGCCATCGATATCTCATCCAGAGCCGCGCACTACTGGCGCTGGAGCAGTGGCGGAACTGCCGCCTACCAGAACAGCATCCCGATGGAGATCGTCAGGGTATTCGAGGCACATGGATTCGTTTGGGGCGGCAAGTGGTGGCATTACGATACCATGCACTTCGAGTATCGGCCGGAACTGCTGATGCCGGTGGCGAGCAAGAAGTGATGCGCGACGCTTCGCTCAAGTCCGATCACCAAGCAACGACTTGCTAACCAAGTCTCTCAAGCGTTCCTAAAGATCGACATGGTTTGTAGTGGTGCGGGAAGCCGCGTCAACGTCAATCACGTGTGTCGATAGTTGTGACCGGTAACGCGCCATTGCCGAAACTCGTGTCCGGATCGCGCGCGCATGGCGGCGCGAGCGCGATCCTGATTGTTGGCGCGTGCAGTCTCCTAGCAGCGGTAATGGCGCGGGCCACCTTCTCAGACCCACTCGCCTCGATCGTTCAACTGGCGGCAGCTGTTTCTGCATTATGTTGCGCGGCTGCTGCGTGGTGGATGCCAAAGGCCGCCAGGCAGTCTGGCGTTGCCGCTCTGGCCGCCATTGACCCCCACCTTGAACAGTTGCAGGACGCGCAATGGCTGTTGCGCGAGAACGAAGCACGCTATCGCAACCTGCTCGATACGCAGGCTGACGTCATTCTGCGGCGCGCAGCCGCACAGCATTTGACCTTCGTCAATGCCTCGTTCTGCCGCGTGTTCGGCGTCGCGGCCGAAGACGTGATTGGAACGACGTTCAGCCCGCAAATTCTGGAACACGAAATTTCTGGCATCGGCGATGCGAGCGCCGGCGCGGATAGCGCAGCCTCAGCGCATCGCCAGTTCACCCGTTGCGTCGCAACGACCGATGGTCCGCGCTGGTTTGCCTGGCAGGAGCATCGCGTGGCGTCGTCCGACGGTTGTTCCTTTGATGTGCAGACTGTCGGTCAAGACATCACGGTGGCGCGACAGGCTGCAATCGAGTTGGGCCTTGCTCGCGATCAAGCAGAGGCCGCCAATCGCGCCAAGTCGCGATTTCTGGCCGCCATGAGCCACGAGATCCGCACGCCCATGAATGGCATCCTCGGCATGGCGAACCTGCTGGCCGACACACCGTTGACGCATGAGCAACAGACCTACATCAAGGCCGTCGATCAATCCGCCAAGACGCTGCTCGCATTGATCGACGAGATTCTCGACTTCTCCAAAATCGAAGCCGGGAAACTGACCCTGCTGTGCCAACCATTCGCTCTGGAAACCTGCGTGCAAGAGACCGTCGAACTGCTCGCCCCGCGGGCTTACGAGAAAGGCCTTGAAATTGCCTGGACGATGGCGCCCGACCTACCGCGGGTCGTGAAAGGCGACGAAGTCCGCCTGCGCCAGATCCTGCTGAACCTGATTTCCAATGCCATCAAGTTCACCGATCGTGGCGGCGTTCTGATTTCGGTGCTGAGAGCGCCAAAGGCAGATGGGCTGCTGTTCCGGGTCAAAGACACGGGGATCGGCATCGGCAAACAAGCACTGCGCACCATGTTCTTGGAATTCGAGCAGTTGGATCGCAGACGCGACCGCTCGCAGGGCGGCACCGGGCTTGGACTGGCAATTTCGAGACGGCTCGCGCGCGCAATGGGCGGCGAAGTTTCGGTTGACAGCATGTTGGGTCGCGGCGCGACCTTCACGGTCACACTGGCGTTGCCAGCGGCGCATACAGGCGAAGCAATCGATGCACGGCCCACGCTGTCCGACAAATCGCCACGCCGCGCCGCGATTATCCTCGACCGCCTCATCGAGCGACGCGCACTTTCCACGATGCTGGCGGCGGCTGGCCTGCAGGTCGACGAAATCGATGCCGAAGATCCGGCATCGCATTTCATGCTGGCTGCCAAATCCGGAAGCCCCGTCGATCTCGTGATCGTCGACGGCGACGAAGAGATTGGATCCGCAGGCGAGATGCTGCATCAGGCGCGCCATGCGGCACAGCCGGCTGCGGTCCGCGGCATTGTTTTGATCGGCAGCGTCGGCCGCGTCGCTCTGGCCGAGTTCCGTGCGGTCGGATTCGACAACTACCTCGTGCGACCCATTCGGCCGCTGACGCTCCAGGCAATATTGAATGCCGAGCCAGCCAATGCCCTCATCGACGACGCAATCGCAGGCAGCGAACCGCAAGCAGAATTGCGGCCGCGCAACCGGGCATGGCGGGTGCTGCTCGCGGAAGACAATGCGATCAACGCGCTGCTGGCCAAAACGATGCTCGCCAAGGCCGGATGCGTGACGTGTCTCGTTGCCGACGGCCGCCAGGCCGTCGAGGCCGTGCGAGCGTCGTTCAACGGCCAAGACTCGGCATTCGACATCATTCTGATGGATGTTCACATGCCGGAGCTCGACGGTCTCGAAGCGTCGCGTGCGATCGCCCATGTCGCACTCGAGGCCGGCGTTATCAGCCCACCGATCATTGCATTGACCGCAAACGCCTTTGCCGAGGATCGATTGATTTGCCTGGAAGCGGGCATGAACGACTATCTGGCCAAGCCGTTCGATCGTGATCAGCTGATGAGCATCCTGAACCGCTGGTGCGGACCCTTGGCGCCATTGCCGATGCCTCGGCAGACAGGCGCCGCCGCCTGACCATTCGGTCCCGTTGCGAACCTGTCATCAAATCGTGCTAGCGCCTTCTATACGATGGCCGAGGGGGCTATTGTCGTTCTCGTATTCGACAACGTACGCGTTCCGCAGCGCGTCGATCGTTACTCCGGGGGCGATGAACACCGATGCCCGCACGCCTCGTGTCTGCACTGTTCAAGCTGGACCGCTGGCGTTTGCGGCCGAAGCCAGGCGCGTCGCCAAACGGTTTGATCGCGCTTCGCGCTCTGCAAGGCAAAGCCAAGCGGCGCCGGCCGACGCTGAGACACACCAAGCCTCAGCGCAACTACGGACAGGTCGGCGATTTGAAAGTGCGGCTCGCTCGCAGCGTCGCCGATGTCCGGTTGGCCCAGCGTTTGCGTTACGATGTGTTCTATAGGGAAATGTCGGCAACGCCGACAATCACCGCTCAGTTCCGCCAACGCGACGAAGACCCCTATGATGCTGTGTGCGATCATCTGCTTGTGGTCGATGACGCGCCAACGACCGTATTCGGGCCGGCTTGGACCAGCGGGCGGGGACCGCGCGTCGTCGGTACCTACCGTGTGCTGCGCCAGGAAATAGCTCAGCGAACCCACGGGTTCTATACGCAGGGCGAATACGATATCGCGCCATTGATCGCAGCCCGATCGCCACGCTATCGCTTCATGGAACTTGGCCGCAGTTGCGTGCTCAAGCCCTACCGCAACAAGCGCACCGTTGAATTGCTGTGGCACGGGCTGTGGACCTACGTCCGCGAACATAAGATCGGCGTGATGATCGGCTGCGCCAGCTTCGAGGGCACGGACCCGCAAGCGCATGCCACGGCTTTGAGTTTTCTGCATCATCAAGCGCTGGCGCCGCTCGAGTGGCGCGTGCGTGCGCATGATCATCTGCATGTGTCAATGGACCGTATGCCGAAGACACAGTTGGATACGAAGGCCGCCGTCAAGGCGCTCCCGCCATTGATCAAGGGCTATCTTCGGCTTGGCGCCTTCGTTGGCGATGGCGCTGTCATCGATTGGCAATTCGGCACCACTGACGTGCTCATCTGCCTGCCGGTCGAAAATATCGATCCGCGATACTTCGAGCACTTCGGCCAGCCCGAGGAAATGGAAAGCCGCATCGGTTCCTCGCGCCATGCATGTAGGGTAGGGTAGTGCTGCTCTTTCCCGTTCGCGTCGTGGTGCGATGATGCCAAAACCAGTCTGCCGTCTGCCCGAACCCAAGGCGATGATCGTCGCGCCGCAGCCGGAAGGCGTGGAGGCCGGCGTTCGCACCCTCGCCTCCGGCGGCAATGCGCTCGATGCGACGCTTTCCTGCGCGCTGATGCAGGGTGTTGTTGATCCGATGATGTGCGGGATCAGTGGACTGGGTGTCCTGCAGATCTACGACCCGGCATCGGGCCGCCACCTGATTTTCGACGGGCTGTCGACCTGCCCCGCCGCTTGCACTTCCGACATGTGGGAGAAGCAGTTCGAGCGTGAATGCAGCGATGGCTACGGCTTCGTGCTGCGCGGCGGCATCAACGAGCTCGGCCACACCGCCGTCACGACGCCGGGGATCGTACGGGTATTCGGCGACGCGCATGCTGCTTTCGGAAAATTGCGATGGGCCGATCTGTTTGCACCAGCCATCGACGTTGCTGCATCCGGCTGGTCCATCCGTCCGCACGTCTCAACCATGTTCAACCTGGACGAACGCGCGTACGGGCGGCTGCCGTTCGCCGACAAGCTGGGCTTCTCCGAGGAGGGCCGCCGCCTCTACCTCGGCCCCGATGGCATGCCGAAACGAGTTGGCGAAAGCGTGCACAATTCCGATCTGGCTGCGACCCTGCGCCTGCTCGCGGCAGGCGGCGCGGACAGCTTCTATAGCGGCGACATCGCCGCCCGCATTGCGCATGACATGCAGGCTCACGGCGGCCTGCTGGCGGCTAACGATCTGGCGCAATACAAAGTCCAAGTCCGCGCGCCTCTCACCATCGCGTATCGCGGCCGCACGATAGCCCTGCCGCCGCCGGCGGCAGGAGGTATCGTCGTCGCCGAAATGCTGCGCATTCTCGAGCGCTTCGATTTGACCGCATTGGAGCACAACGGCCCCGCGTACATTCGCATTGCAGCCGAAGCCATGAAGATTGCCGGCCGCGACAAGGACGAGCATATCGGCGATCCCGATTTCGTGGTCCCGCCGCTGGATATGCTGCTGTCGGACGCCTACGCCGACAACTGCGCCGCCCGCATCCGCCGCGGCGACAAGGCCGTTCTGACGCGCGTCCGTGGCGACAGCAAGGACACGACCACGGTGTCATGCGTCGACCAAGACGGCATGGTGGTGTCGTTGACGCACACCAACGGCGTCCCATCGGGTGTGATCCCGCCTGGCACAGGCGTCATGCTGAACGGTGCGATGAACTGGTACGATCCGCGCCCCGGACGGGCGAGTTCCATTGCCCCTGGCAAGCGGCGCTTTTCGTCGATGACGCCGACGATCGTGTTCGAGGGCGGCCGGCCCGTGATGACACTCGGCGCGCCCGGTGGCGCGTGGATCGGCGTCGCGGTGTTGCAGGTCCTGCTCAATGTGCTCGATTGGGGCATGACGATGAGTCAGGCGGTGGCGGCGCCACGCTTCAGTGCGACGACAAATGCGATCGACATATCGAACCGGATTCCGCGGTCGACGCAGCAGGCACTGGAGGCCATGGGTTACGAAGTGAACCGCTCCCCGATGAGCTTCCCGTTTGCTGCCCCGCATGGGATCACGATGTGGGAAGGGCGGCTGGAAGGCGGTGCCGATCCGCAGCGCGATGGCTATGCGGCCGGCGTGGCTGGTCGCTCGCACTAGGGTCTATCCGGTTTTGGTTGAATCGTGGACAGACCCTAGCTCCTTGTTTTGTCGTGCTTCTTATCGGAAAACCGCTTCACACTTTTCCGGAAGCACTCTAAGCGGAAGGCCTTGCCCGCGTGTCGGCGTCGATGCGGCGGCGGGCGAGCATGTGGGCACGGGCGGCATTGATGCTGTCGACCGCGATCAGGCGTCCCCGTCGCCGGTATTCTACCGCGAAACTCGGCGAAGCCGCGTCGCCGTCGACCAGCAGTTCGTCGTAGCCGGTACTTAAACCCGCGATCTGCAGCTTGACGTCGTACTGATCCGACCAGAACCAGGGGACGGGATCGTAGGCGTCTTGTTGCCCCGCGATCGTGGCCGCCACCGCCTTGCCCTGGTCGATGGCGTTCTGCACGCTTTCGAGCCGTATGTTCGCCTCGAACCGCTGGCTCGGAAACCGGGTGCAGTCGCCGCAAGCGTAGATCTCAGGCACCGCGGTTCGCCCCAGTTCGTCGACGACGATGCCGTTGGCAAGTTCGATGCCGGCGGCTGCCGCAAGCTCGGTGTTGGGCTCCGCACCGAGCGCCATCAACACGACATCGGCAGCGACCTCGCGGCCGTCGTGCAGGCCAATGCCCGCGACCTTGTCTGTTCCCAGGATCGCTGCTGCGCGCACACCGAAATGGAACGCGACGCCGTGGTCGCGATGGAGCGTTTCGAAAAAATTGGACATCACCGGCGCGGTGACACGCTTCAGTAACCGGTCCTCGGCCTCGACCACGGTGACATCGAGCCCCAAGCTGCGGCAGACCGCGGCCACTTCCAGGCCGATGAAGCCGCCACCGAGAATGGCGATGCGTCCAGCCCTGGCAATCGCCGGACGCAGCCGCTCGACATCGGCGAGCCCGCGCAATGTGAACACCCCGCGCAGATCTTGGCCCGGCATCGCGACCGGCCGCGCGCGCGTGCCGGTCGCCAGCACAAGCGACGACCAATCGTGCGCGACCCCATCGGCGCAGACCAATCGTCGAGCCGCTGCACCGATCGAAGTGACCCGACCGCCACGCCGCAGTTCGATACCGTTGCTCGCGAAAAACTGCGGTGGCAGCAGCAGCAGCCGCTCCACGGCGTGGCTCTCCTTCAGGAATGCCTTAGACAACGGCGGCCGTTGATAAGGTAGATGATCCTCGTCGCCGAAGATCACGATGGGGGCGTCGACCTTCCGTCGCCGCAACTCCTGCGCGCAGGATGCAGCGGCCTGGCCCGCGCCCACAATGGCAATTCCCGCGGTCAACGTACCGCTCCCGGTCCGGCGGCGTAGATGTTGTGTGGCTGCTTCACGCCAGCATATTGGTGTCGCCGCAGACCGACAATGCCTGACCGGAAATGGTCCTCGCACGCGGGCTGGCGGTGAACACCACCAGGTCGGCCAGTTGCTGCGGCGTGACATATTCCTTGATCGATGCGTTCTGCAACAGCGCGTTCTCCATATCCTGGAAGGCAATGCCCTTTTGCTGCGCCTTCGCCTCGATCACCCGACGAATGCGATCGCCGGCCACCAGCCCCGGCAACAGCGCGTTGACCCGAATACCGTCGCCGCCGAGTTCTATCGCAATCGACTTCGTGAATCCGATGACGCCCCATTTCGCGGCTGCGTAGGGTGAGCGTAACGGGAATCCGTGCTTCCCGGCCTGGCTCGACAGGTTCATGATACTGGCGTTCTTGGACTGCTTCAAATGCGGCACCGCCAGCCGCACACAGTTGAACTGGCTCGTAAGATCAACCGCGATGCAACGGTCCCAGTCTTCCGGATTGATGTCCTCGACGCGACCCGTGGGTCCTGCAATACCCGCGTTGTTGACCAGGCAATCGAGACCGCCCAGGGATCTCGTCGCGGTATCGAACAGCTTTGCCACGGCGCTACGGTCAGACACGTCGCATGTCGTTGCGAGCAATGCCCGATCGCTCCTGCTGACTGCCGCCAATGCCGACGCATCGATATCGCACACGAAGACCCGCGCACCCTCGCGTACGAATGCGCGGGCAATCTCCAATCCGATGCCGGCGGCGCCTGCCGTCACCAGCACGCGCAAGCCGTTGATGCCGAGATCCATTTGAACCAGCCCCTGAATGCCAAGTGTGCTTCGATCTTAGGACTGGTGTCGGCGGGATGGCTAGAGGACTTTACTCAGCCGCGTCCAGCATCTCGTCGGCAATGTGCGACGGCGGTTTGGCCGAGCCGTCCTGCAGCATGCCGAGCGCATGCATGTAAACCTGCAGGATGCCCTCCTCCTCTTGGCGCTGGTCTTGGCTTTTCTTGCGCAGGCGAACGATCTGGCGCAGCGCCTTGACATCGAACCCGACAGCCTTGGCTTCAAGAAACTTGTCGCGGAGATCGTCCGATATGGCCTTCTTCTGTTCTTCGAGATTTTCGATCTGCTCGACGAACTGGCGCAATTGCTTCTGCGCCGCGGACTGTAGCGTGCTCATGGAAGGTCCTCTATCATTGGGGCTGCGGACCGACGCAAACAGCAGTCGCGCATTCAGACGAGGACAACTAGCCAATCAAAGTAGGCACGGGCAAGGCTGCCGCGGCACCCTGCTGCGGGTTATCCCCGAAACACACTGCTGTCTTGTATCGACCGTCAGGCGAGCTTCATGACCTGAATGATGGCCGGTCCCAAGATCACGACAAACAGCACGGGCAGGTTGAATACGATCATCGGCACGGTAAGTTTCGGCGGCAGCGCAGCCGCCTTCTTTTCGGCCTCGAGCATGCGCATGTCCCGGTTCTCCTTGGCCATCACACGCAAGGCCTGACCAACCGGCGTGCCGTAACGCTCGGCCTGGATCAGTGCTGTTGCGACGCTCTTGATCCCCGGCAATCCGGTGCGCTTTCCAAGATTCTCGAAGGCGATGCGGCGATCCGAAAGGTATGACAACTCGGCAGTCGTCAGGCTGAATTCTTCGGCAAGCTCGATCGACTGGCTGCCGAGTTCTTTGGCTACCTTGCCGAACGCCGCCTCGACCGACATGCCGGCCTGCACACAGATCAGCAGCATGTCGAGTGAATCCGGGAATGCCTCCTTCAGCGCCTGCTGACGCCGGGTAATCATGTTCGACAGGAAGACGTTGGGCAAATAGAACCCAAGAAAACCCGCCCCCAGCGCCATCGCGAATTTGGCCATCGGCGGGTACTGCAGCGACTTGGCAATCAGGAACAGATAGACGAGAGCGATCAACAGCACGATCGGCGGCATCGCCACACGAAAAAACATGTAGGTGACGAGCGGCGCCTGGCCGCGCAGGCCAGCCATCTTCAACTGATTGCGCAACTCCTCGGTCTCGAACTTCGAGCGCAGATCGAGCGAATCAACGAGCTGCTGCATGAAGCCCTTGGGGGCCTGCCGCAACTTGCCGGCGCCGGGGCCGTCCTTCTTGAGCTCGGCCAGACGCGTTGCGCGCAGCTTGTCGCGCTCTGTCGCCATCACCTTCATGCGCTGGCCCATGCGGTCGCGCGACAGGGCGGGCATTGCAATGGTAAGCACCGTGGCGAACGCTGCGACCGCCGCAAGCGCCATGATCAGCAACTGCGGCCGCAGCACCAACTCAATGAAATCCATCATCGCAACACCTATTCCTTCGGTCCGTATCGCGGCCGGCGGCAATCGGATCTAGAACTTGAAGTTGATCATCTTCTTCATCACCAGCAGGCCGCAAGTCATCCAGAACGCAGCAAGCCCGAGCAGGAAGTTTCCGACCGTGGTGGTGAACAGAATGCTGATGTATTTTGGAGTAGTGAAGTACACCATCATCATGACGATGAATGGCAATGAACCGAGTACCCAGGCCGACGCCCTTGCCTCGGACGAGAGCGCCTTGACCTTCGCCCCAAGCGTCTTGCGATCGCGTAGCACTCCGGACAGGTTGCCGAGCGCTTCCGAAAGGTTGCCGCCTGCCTGCTGCTGAATGCCGATCACGATTGAGAAGAATTTCACTTCCGGCAACGGCATGCGCTGCATCATGCGTTCGAGGGACTCCGCCAGCGGTACGCCAATGCGACTTTGATCGATCACCTCCTGGAACTCGAGGTTGAGCGGTTCAGGGCTCTCGCGGGCGATGATGCTTAGGCATTCGTTCAGAGGCAAACCGGTCTTGACGCCGCGCACGATAACGTCGATGGCGCCGGCGAACCCATCGATGAACTTGGCTTGGCGGCGCTTCGTCAGGAAATTGATAACCCAGCGCGGAATGCCCAATGCGCCGACAAATACCGCGACACCAGCCGCGACCTTCGGCGCCGCCGGAATGCCGATTAAGACCGCGACACCTGCCAGCAGACCGGTGACCCCGCTGGCGATCCAGAAAACGTTGGTCGAAATATCAAGGCCGGCTCGCTGCAGCCGAACGCGAAGCGAAACTTTCTCTCTCGCCCGTTGCTTGTTCTCCAGGTCCTTGAGGGTGTCGGTGACCTGCTGCTTGCGGCTAGACGCCTGCTCGACCTGCGCCACGCGTGCGGTACGCTTGGTACGGTTTTCCGTGACGCTGTGAATGCGCTTTTCGGCTGCCTTCTCGCCCGAGAGATAGGGGAACAGCAAAGCATAGGCGACGCCGGCGATTGCCAGCCCGCCCAGCCCGAGGCCCATGATCTGGATCAGCTCGGCTTCAGCCATGCGACTCTCCCAACGGATTGCCGTCGTCGTCTGAAACTTCCGACGAGGCGAGCGCTTCGGCGAGACGATCCTGTTCGCCGTAATACTGGGCGCGATCCCAGAACCGCGGCCGAGCAATGCCGGTCGAACGGTGGCGGCCGATCAGCCTCTCATTGGCATCCTGGCCGGTGATTTCATAGACGATGAGGTTCTGCAGCGTCACAACCTCGCCTTCCATGCCGACGACCTCGGTAATGTGCGTGATTTTTCGGCTGCCATCGCGCAAGCGCGACGCCTGAATAATGATGTCGATCGAGCCGGTGATCATCTCCCGAATGGTCTTGGGGGGCAGCGAATAGCCACCCATCATGATCATCGATTCCAAACGGCTGATCGCCTCACGCGGACTATTAGAGTGGAGCGTGCCCATGGAACCATCGTGGCCCGTGTTCATCGCTTGCAGGAGATCGAACGCCTCCGGCCCGCGAACCTCACCGACGATGATGCGTTCAGGCCGCATACGCAGGCAGTTTTTGACGAGATCACGCATCGTGATCTCGCCCTCGCCTTCGAGGTTGGGCGGACGGGTCTCGAGACGCACCACGTGCGGCTGTTGGAGTTGCAGTTCGGCGCTGTCTTCGCACGTAATGATGCGTTCATCCGAATCGATCGAACCGGTCATGCAGTTGAGCAGCGTCGTCTTTCCAGAACCGGTACCGCCCGAGATCAGAATGTTGCAGCGAACTCTGCCGATCACTTCGAGAATCGTTTTCCCTTGCGGGCTGATCGAGCCGAAGTTCATCAACTGCTCGAGCTTGAGGCGATCCTTCTTGAACTTACGAATGGTGAGGCAGGGACCATCGATGGCGAGCGGCGGAGCGATGACGTTGACACGTGAGCCGTCCGGCAGACGCGCGTCGCAGATCGGACTGGATTCGTCGACACGCCGGCCGACTTGGCTGACGATGCGCTGGCAGATGTTCATCAGCTGGGCATTGTCGGCGAAGCGAATGCCCGCTTTCGTCACCTTGCCGTTGACTTCAATGAACGTCGTCGCCGCCCCATTCACCATGATGTCGGCGATGTCGTCGCGGGCAAGCAGCGGCTCAAGTGGCCCGTAGCCGAGTACGTCGTTGCAAATGTCTTCGAGGAGCTCCTCCTGCTCCGCGATCGACATCACGACGTTCTTGATCTGGATGATCTCGCTGACGATATCGCGGATTTCTTCGCGCGCCGCCGCCGAATCGAGCTTCGCCAACTGAGTGAGGTCGATCGTGTCGATCAGGGCGTTGAACACCGTCGTCTTGACGTCGTAGTACTCTTCCGAGCGTTTGCGCTCGACCTCAACCACCGGCTCCGGTGCTTTGGCGGGGCTGGATGCTGCCTTGGCTTCGGCGACCTTGGCCGCAGTCCCGCCCATGGGTTGGGCCGGCGTTAGTGCCTTCTTCGGCACAGTCGGGTCGTTAGAGCGGCGGCCGAACATTACGGAACATCCTCAGCGCTTGAACTTCAGCTTCTCGAGCAGCGGCCCGAGGCCACCGGGCATCGACGATTTCTTGGTTTCGAACTTTGATTCCTTGCGGTGGGCAAGTGCCATCGCCAATTCGCGGATCGCGGGCACAGCCTTCGCCTTCTTGTTCATTTCCTCGATCATCTGACCATTGTTCGACGCCTGACCGAAAATCTCGGGATCGAACTCGATGATGGCACTCGGCTTGAGATCGAGACTTTGTGCGAATTCCTTGATGCTGATCTCGGGCCGCTTCGCCATGTTGGTCATGTTGAGCACCAGGTGCGGCGGCCCGTCGTTGGTGCGCGATTGCTTCAGCAGGTCAAGCACGTTCTTGGCGTTGCGCAGATTGGCAAGGTCCGGCGCCGCCGTAATAACGACCTCATCAGCGTTGAGCAGGATGCGCTTCGACCAGGAGGTCCAGGTGTGCGGCAGGTCGACGGCGACATACGGCACGTTCTGACGCACAACATCGAGTACGGTGCTGCAGGCTTCAGCCGACAGGTCATAGTCGCGATCAAGCATGACCGGGGCTGCGAAGATGCTGAGATGCTCCGAGCATTTGGTCAGCAGGCGATCGAGCAGAACCTCATCGAGACGCTCCGGGCTGCCCAGTGCTTCGGCGATGCCCTGAACCGGGTCCTGGTTGAAGTCGAGACCGGTCGTGCCGAAGGCCATGTCGAGATCGGCGATGACGACGTTGATCTTGAGCACTTCGGAAAGCGTCCAGGCGACGTTGTGGCACAACGTAGACGAGCCGACACCGCCCTTGGCCCCAACGAACGCCAACACGTTGCCGACCGGATCGGACGTCGGATTGTTGTAAAGATTGGAGATGCTCTCCATCAACTGCACCGCGGTGACCGGCGCGACCAGGTATTCGCTGACACCGCGTTTCAGCAACTCGCGGTAGAGGATGACGTCGTTGACGTGACCGATCATAAGCACCTTGGTGCCGCTGTCACAGCTTTCAGCCAGGCTGTCGAGCTCGCCGAGCATCTGCTGGCGAGACAACGAGCTTTCGATGATGATCAGGTTGGGCGTCGGGCTTTCCTGGTAGTGCGCGACGGCTGCCGTCGCGCCTCCCATATGCAGACTGACGTGCGCCTTTGATAGACGGCGGTCCTCTGCCGCCACCTGCAATGCCTCAGCCGCACCGGAGCTTTCACAGAACGCCTGGATCGAGATGCGCGGGATCGGCCGGGCGCGACTCAGCGCCGCTTGCTCGTCACCTGCATAATCCTGGCCGTAGATAGCCAACTGACTACCTTCGACCGGAGCTTGATCCGTGGCTGCACGCGCCTGCTTGCTCATAACTTCTGTCCTCTCAGGGCTCGGCGATTACTTCGCGATCTTCTCCAGGCGCTCGTCGTTATCCTTCTTGGATATCGTTACCTCGCCCTTGGTATATTTTTCGAGAACGGCATCGCGACGGCTGGTCGGCGCGGGCGTCATCGTGCGTGGCGATATCAGGTCCGCCGGGTTGGCGATCTGGGCTGCGAAGTTTCGCTGGTTGGCGCACCCGAAATTCGGATACGGCAGATTCGCACTCTCGTCGGCGACATTGGTCGGCCAGCGGCCGCACTCCGGAGCCTCCGCAATGAACCTGAGATAAGAGATGCGTACCGCCGGCTGCTGATCGCGATCCTCGTGATAGGCCTCGACCGCGACCGAGGCGTCACTGAACCCGAAGTCGCGCATCAGTTGACGGATTTCGGCAACAGCCTGCATCGACGCCACCTCGTTCGCGGAACCGCTTGGCGCGGAGATCACGATCTTGCTGTTGCCGGCGTCACTCGCCCGGTAGCGGTTGACGAAATCGATCACCTGCGCCCGCTGGTGCGGTGACATGCCCGCACTGCCGCGCGGCACGCGCACCGACACGTGCGCCGGCTGCTGTGACACCAAGATCGGATGGCGCTGCGTCGGATCGACGACGCTCCAGCCCGCAACCTGGGGGCCATGCTCGCCGGGCCTGCAACCGGCAACCGCCAAGGCTGCGATCGACGCAAATACCAGATTGAGCGCGCAGGCAGTCCGTCGCTGTGCGCGCCGGGCGGAACTTGCCTTCGATCTGGAAACGATGCTCGTCATGGGAAATTCTCCAGCCACTTGGCTTAGTCGACGATGAAACCGTAGTCGCCCTTCAGACCGCCGTCGGGAAGTACGGTGCCCTTGCCGTAGATGCGGTTCAGATGGCCGAGGAAGTTGGCCTTCATGTCGGTTGCCGGCGCCAAACCGTCGTCGGGTCGGGCGAGCTCTCGGCGCGACGAAGGGCGGACGAGATACGGCGTCACGATGACGACCAGCTCGGTCTCTTCCTTGATGAAATCCCGGCTGCGGAACAGCGTTCCGAGAACCGGCAGATCCTTGAGACCCGGGAAACCGTCGATGTTCTGTTTCATTTTGTCGGAGATCAGTCCGGCGAGTGCCAAAGACCCGCCGGATGGCAACTCGACGACCGACTTGGCAAGACGCTTTCTCAGCGCGGGGATGCTGATGTTACTCAGCGTAACGGCACCCTCCGGCGACAGCTCGCTGACCTCTGTTTCTATCTTCAGGCTGATCCGGCCCTCGGACATTACGATGGGCGAGAAGGCGAGACCGATGCCGAACTCCTTGAACTGAACCGTCAGAGCGCCCGACGTATCGACGACCGGAATGGGATACTCGCCGCCGGCCAAGAACTTGGCGGTTTCACCCGAGACCGCCGTCAGATTGGGTTCGGCCAGGGTCTTGAGCAGACCATCACGCTCGAGCGCGCGGATCGCCTGGGAAATCCGCACATCACCGGCGGAGAACCCTCCGCTTGTGCCCGAGTTGCCGAATGTACTGGCAGCTGGTCCGGCGTTATAGTTGCACAGCGCACCGCCGCCGCAGGTCGTGCCGGGCGCGGTCGATGTATTGATGCCTGGGATCGGCAGACTGCCCAAACCGGCCGCGGCTGTCAGCGGCAGCGCGTTGGCGGACAGCAGCGAGGTCGCAAAATTCCCGGATGTAATCTGCGCGCCGAGATTGATGCCGAACTGCTTCAGCAGCGAGCGCTGCACTTCCGCGATCGTCACGCGCAGCATCACCTGGTCCTCGCCGTCGATGGCGAGCATGTTGATGACCTTGTTCTTGGCCTCGGTGCTGCTCGCCTTGACGTCAGACAAGCCCGATGCGCTGCCACCGCCCGACTTGATCTCGACGGCGACGAACTGCATGGCGAGCGATGCGGCGCGGTTCGAATCGATGGGTGAGCGCACGTTGCCGGTCAGGATCACCGCTTCGTTGATCATCTCGACCTTGATGTTCGAACCGGGCAACAGCCGATTGAGGGTCGACTCGAGGCCTGACGAATCACGCTCGACAAACAGTTCGAGTGTCAGAAACTGCTGGCCCTGATCGTCGAAAAAGAATGCGTTCGCCTCGCCCGTTTTCTTGGCAAGCAGGAAAATCCGGTTCGACGTTTGAACGACAGCGTCGACCACGCTCGGATCCGAAACCAGTACGTCGCGCAGATTGCGGGGCACTTCCAGGACAGTCGACTTGTTGAGTCCGAGCTTCAGCTTCCGGGTCAACGGCAGGCTGCTTTCGCTGATGCGCACCACGGATTGCGTCGAGGATGGGCTCTGAACGTAGCCGTGGTCCTTCTGTTCGGCACGCCGGGACTGACCGAGCGCTGCATCGCCGACAAGCGCCGGCACGACGCTGCCTAGCAAAGCAAGGATGCCGGCCGCGGCAGCGGATTGCCCCTTGGAAACAAGTTTGCGCATAGGTATGCAGCCTTCTGACGAGCTACCGATCGTTTCGGGATGAACTCAGACTGAGACACGACACCTACTGCCGCGAACGCCACAACGAACGAACTCAGCCGATCAACTGGCGGATCGGACCGCAGCGCTCAGTTGATCCCGTATGCGCGGGATTTCACACCGTAACGCAGCACACGCACCGAACCGCCGCGATCCCTCTTGTTCATTTCGCCGTTGGCGGAGGGGCCTTCTGCGTTGAGGTCGGCGACCGACCGCAGGGCGAGGGAAACCTCGCCAAGGCTGCTGGCATGAGCCAGAAGCTCGGTCTGCTTTGGCGTCAGTTCCAGCGTTGCGACCGCACCTTCGGCGTTTTTCTTGCCTTCCTTGGCCTCGATCTGCTGGCCGATGGCGAGCACCCTGACATTGCGGAAAAGCGTATCGCTGATGACCTCCTCGGCGCCGCCTTTGGAGCGCTTGCGCTGGATCACGATGACGTCGACGTGGTCGTTCGGCAGGATCAACTTGGCGACGGCGCTCTTTTCGTCGATCTTCATCGCGATGGCGCGCATGCCGGGCGGCAGGATTGCAGCGAGCACGCCGCCCGAGCCTGCCTTGATGACCTTGTTGTCGGTGATCGGCTCGCCGGACAGGATCGGCGCACGCGCGATGCTGCCGGAATAGTCTTTGAGAGCGGTGGGCCTGGCCGTATTGGTCACGAAGCTCGGGCTGATGGCGTCCTTCGGCCATTCCTGCCAGCGAAAGCTTTGTTCGACCACCGTCGTTCCGAGGGGAATATCGGTCCTGGCAACGAGCACCTGCACCGCGTCGACCGTCTTTTCGACGATGGTCGGCTTAGGCGGAGCCTTCAACATCTTGCCCATCAGCACGAAGGCCATAATGCCTGCCACGCCAGCGACCGAAATGCCGATAACTTGAGCTTTCTTCATTTCGCGACAGATCCTTTTACCGACGCGGCACGCGCCTGATCCGGCGCCGACTATGAGGACCAATCCTCAACGTCTGGTTAATTGGCGTGTTGATCTGAGGCGTAAGGGTTCAGCGCGACCTGCCGCCATCAGGCCGCAAGCGCCATGAACCAACGTGTGGACGGGTAGAGCCAAAGCGCCGCCCCCGCGAGCGCCACGCCATAGGGGATGCCGCCCTGCCGGTCGTGCAGCCGGCGCGCCCACCCCTGCCCCATGACCCAGACCGGAGGCAGAATGTTACGGTAGGCGATGATGACCAGCGCCAGTGCGCCACCCATCAGAGTCACCAGCACCAGGTATGGCAGCAATAGTTCGAAACCGAACCAAAGCGCTGCGGCCGCTAGCAGTTTGGCATCACCGCCGCCGAGCCAACCGCGCGAGAACATCAAGATGCCAAGCGCGAGGAACAACAATCCGGCCAGCACATGGCTGGCCAGCAACTGCCAGGGCATGCCGGTCATTGCGGCGGCGACGGCAAACGCCGCAATCAGAGCTACCGAGACTTTGTTCGGAATCGTCATCGTGAACAGGTCGATGGCGCCGGCAAACGCCATGGCAGCCGGGAATACGAGAAGTAGGGGGTAGTCGAACACTGTCGGGCACTCTTTGGCAGGGAGCCTAAATCTGCGACAGTCGCATCGTGCCTTGGATCGATGAACCGAGCCTTAAGTGCCAGTTCACTTGAAGCCGTTCGCGACGTCGTTGAAAACCAGTATGAGTTCGGCACCGACGCCGATTGCGGCGGTAATCAGCACGAGACCTATGAAGGCAGCGATCAAGCTGTATTCGATCGCCGTCGCTCCACGCTCGTCGCGGCGAAAGCTCGTGAGAAACGCAAACATGGTTCAGTCCCCTCGGTGGCATAAACGACCATAGGTCACATTCGTTAATGCCGCGCGAAATCGGGCATCGTCGGCGGTTCAGCCGCGTGTTTACTGGATATTTTGGCAAACAAGGCGTTGAAGCTGGCGCATTGGTTCACGCCGCCGACCCGCTCCACAACGCCAAACCGCCCGGTCTGGAGGACCGGGCGGCTGGGACGAATGTGGCAGCGGCTGCGACCGCAGCCGCCACAACTATTAGACGCGCTTCTTCAGGCCTGCCGAGATGTCGTTGAACGTGGCCTCGACTTCGGTGCCGACCGCGGTCACAGCGCCGATTACGACGACGCCGATGAGGGCGGCGATCAGGCCGTATTCAATGGCGGTGGCGCCCGACTCGTTCTTCAGGAAACGTGCGAAAAGGTTCTTCATGGCTGTAACTCCTAACAGGATTGACTGACTGCGCCTTGGCGCTCCCGTTCATGTGCCGGTGAACACTGGCGTCTGAACACCTGTGAAGCTACAGGAGAGGTGTTAAAGCCAAGTAAATTGCGTGGAGTAAGGCGTTAACACCAAACACATACAATTATACGAACCGCGCAGTCGGAGAATAAATAACAGTAATCACAAGTAGATTGCGCTATATCATCTCTGCGATACGCTGCAACAACACAAATTACCGCTGATCGTTTCAAAATACGTTGCTTAATTTTTTGTCAAACCTCAGATATGCCCGCCAGCCGGGTGGTTCAATGCTTTCAATCGACAGTAGAGTCGCATAAGCGATTTCGAGAACGCTTCGCAAGTTCACAACAAATCCGCGCAGCACAACCACCACGGGGTGATTTGAACTTCTTGGGCCCGGCAGGCCGCTTTCCGGTTACGCCGCGCGCCGCGCGCGAAATCCGCGAAACGCGCCAAAACCGCCCGCTCGTTTGCAGTTCGTTCATCTTTTGCGGATCAAATGCGAGTCTCCGGACGAGGCATAAGGAGCAGCCGCCATGTCATCGATCTCAATCGCAAGCCGCCAAGGCTTGTCCAACCCGACGCTGGCGCTGCTCGCGACCGCGGCAGCAATCGCCGCCGCCCTCATCGAAACGCCGGCGGCAAGAGCCAACGATCTGATCGTGAAATATGATCAATCACAGTTGCTGCGGTTATCCCGGCACGCCTCCGAAATCATCATCGGCAACCCCACGATCGCCGACGTATCGATCCAGGGCGGCAACCTGCTCGTAATCACCGGCAAGTCGTTCGGCATCACGAACATCATTGCGCTGGACGCCGAGCGTAACGTCATCCAGGACCAGCGGGTCATGGTGCAGCGCGACGATGTCAAGATCGTCAACCTGCAAAAAGGCACGAAGCGCGAAAGCTACAGCTGCTCGCCGCAATGCAACCCGACGATCACGATCGGCGACGACAGCGTCTATTTCGAAGCCACCCGTAAGAACACCGACAGCAAGATCAAGTTCTCCGAAGGCAATGCCGAGGGCGGCGGCGCCGCCAGCGCGCAGTAACGAGATCCGGCCCAGCCCTGGCCGTCGCGGGAAGACGGCAGGGTGAGGTCAGCTCAGCCCTCCTTGAACGCCGCGTCGCGCGTCCGGCCGAATGCGGGCAGCAGAACGAGCACCAGCAGACAGGCTGCCAGCACGAGCATGGTCGCACTGATCGGGCGGGTGATGAGAACGGTCGCATCGCCCTTCGCGATCAGCAGCGCACGGCGCAGATACTCCTCCATCATCGGTCCAAGAATGAACCCGAGCAGCATCGGCGCCGGCTCGCAATCAAGTTTCTTGAAGACGTAGCCGAGGAAGCCGAACAGCGCCATCAGGTAGACATCGAATGTCGTGTTCGAAAGGGAGAACACGCCGATCGAGCAGAACACCAGGATCATCGGATAGAGCAGATGATAGGGCACGGTGATCATCTTCACCCAGACGCCGATCAACGGTAGATTCAAGACCAGCAGCACCAGATTGCCGATCCACATCGAGGCAATGATGCCCCAGAACAGCGCCGGCTGTTCGGTGATCACGGCTGGCCCCGGCTGAATGCCCTGGATAACCATTGCGCCGATCATCAAGGCCATGACCGGGTTCGACGGGATGCCGAGCGTCAGCATCGGGATGAACGACATCTGCGCCCCGGCGTTGTTGGCGCTCTCGGGTGCCGCGACGCCTTCGATGGCGCCCCGCCCGAACTCATGCCGGTTCTTCGATATTCGCTTCTCGAGCGCGTAGGCGCCGAATGAAGCCAGCGCCGCGCCGCCGCCCGGCAGAATGCCAAGGACCGAACCGAGCGCCGTCCCGCGCAGCATTGGCGCAATCATGCGACGGAAGTCATCGGCAGTTGGCCATAGGCCCTTGACCTCCTTGACCATCACGTCGCGGGTAGCCTCGCCCTCGAGGTTGGCGATGATCTCGCCGACGCCGAACATGCCCATGGCGACGATCACGAAACCGATGCCGTCGGCCAGTTGCGGCAGTCCCAGAGCGAAGCGCTGCGTGCCCGAGTTGACGTCTGTGCCGATGATGCCGAGCAGCAAGCCGAGCACGATCATGCCGAGGGCATGCAGGATCGAACCAGTTGCAAGCACGATCGACGCGATGAGGCCGAGCACCATCAACGAAAAATACTCGGCCGCTCCGAACTTCAGCGCGACCTCGGCCAGCGGCGGCGCGAACAGCGCAATCAGCAGGGTGCAGACCGTGCCGGCGAAGAACGAGGCGATTGCGGCCACCGCCAGCGCGCGACCGGCCTTGCCCTGCCGCGCCATCTGATGGCCGTCGAGCGCGGTGACAACAGACGATGTCTCGCCGGGCAGGTTGACGAGAATGGCCGTCGTCGAGCCGCCATACTGCGCACCATAAAAGATACCGGCCAGCATGATCAGCGCGGACTCTGGAGGCAGGCCGATTGTCGCCGGCAGCAGCATGGCAATCGTCGCGGCGGGCCCGAGCCCCGGCAGCACGCCGATCGCGGTGCCCAGCAGGCAGCCGACGATGCACCACCCCAGGTTCAGCGGCGTCGCCGCGACCGAGAGGCCGAGCCAGAGGTTCGACAGAATGTCCATCCTGGTTGCCTCAGTGCAGCCACGGGATCGATACGACCGGCTGCAGCCAGGAGCCCGTGATCGGCATCGGCACGCCGAGGCCTTTCACGAACACGAGCACGCAGAAGGCGATCAACCCCACGAGACCGGCAGTCGCCCGCCAGTCGAACCGGAACTCCCGGCTCGCCGCCGCGCTGACAAGGCTCAAGGACAACAGGGCCACGACCACGCCCGCACGCGGCAGCAGAAAGGCAAACAGCGCCGTCGCAAGCAGGATCAGAATCAACGGCCGCCAGAGGACCTCGGATATTGGCGTGCCTTTGACTACCAAGCTGCGAACGAGCGAGACGGCCCCGAGCAGGATGAGCAGGCTGGCCAGCACCTTGGGGAAGTACCCCGGCCCCATCCGCCCGGCGGTGCCGAACTTGTAATCCGCGCCGATCCAGAGCGCGGCTGCGCCGAAGCCGACATAGATGAGCCCGGTCCAGAAGTCCTTGGGGCTTGATACCCTCGACAGCATGGCGGCCTTTCGCGCATTGTGAGTTTCGCAGTCTGTCCTACACTAAAGGGCTTGGCCTTGCGACCGGCTCCTAGCCCGACCTTCTCAAAGGGTTGGGGCTCGTCATACAAAAAACGGGAGCGCATCATGGTCATCACCTGGAAGGCTCGCCGCACATGCGGTGCGGCCGTGGCCGCGCTGTCGATCGTGATGACTGCCGCCTCGTTGCGACGGCGCCAAGATCGATTGAGGCACTGCCCTATCTCGGGATCACAGACACCGTGAGCACATCGGAGTAGCCGCCTGCAACCAGCGGAACGATGGAGGTTTCCGGAGTGATCGGCACGGTCGGTGTGACCGAGGTAGTGACGCTTCGGAACAGGCCCAAAGCTGAACTCGCCAATGCCGTATCGAGTGTCACCGCCCCCGCGCCGCCATTGATCGAGGTCGCGTATTCGATCTTGTTGCGGAAGCCGGGCACCGCCCCAAGCGCGCCTTCGAGCACGCCGCCGAGCGTCACCGCGCCATTCTGCGACGTCAAGGTGACATCGGAAATGTTGGTGCAGGAAACTGTGAAGGACGGCGGGCCGGTGAGCATCCCTGTCGTCTGGGCGAGAGCGTTCACACCTATGACCTGATTGGTATTGGCCGGCGCTGAGATCGCACAACTTGTAACCACAGTGCCGGTCATCGTGAACGGCAGACTTCGTACGAGATTGATGGCTGAGCCCGGCGGATCGTTGAACACCTGGACGTTGAGCGTCGTGTCCGAATACGATCCGGCGGTGAATGACCCGCCGGGCTGAAGGATCGGGAACACCGCAGGGAAAGTCGATGTGCGCACCGCGGACGTGTTGGCAGCTGGCCCATTGCCCGTGACGCTGATCCATTGCGTATTGACCGGTGTGCCGCCGGTGATCATCAAGACGTTGCCGCCGGCTGCCATGCGGCGGATGGTGTAGGGCATGGTCGAGGCGCCGTTGGTCATCGTTGCGGGCAGGGTTGGACGCTGGAACGTCAGGCGCGCCCTGCAGTTTTGTCCGCCGACGAGCCCGCTGGTTACCGTGTAGGTCATGGTCAGTGAGAGCGTCGTCGACACCGGAACGGTCGGCGGGGTGTAGGTACCGGCGCTCGTGGTCAGGGGCGTCACCGACGCGACGGCCGTGATATTGCACTGCGCGCGAGCTTCGCCCGGCCACGGCATCAGCATGGCCATCACGGCCATCAGCACTGGCTTCAGGGCTCGCGCGCAGCGGTCGGACACAATCATGATCGGGAGGCTCCTGCCGGTTTGAGTGTGCCGGCCTTGAATAGCCCGTCAGTGCCCTTGGGGATGTCCAGGACGTAACGGGTCGGTCTGTCGTCCGTCGCCATCTCGATGATCCAGCGTCCGGGAGACATGCCTTCGGCGGCGAACCGGCCTGCCTTGTTGGTAAAGACGGCAACCGCGTGTTCCGGCTTGCTTTCGAGACGGGCCATGCCGGTCAGGAGTGCGACCGGCTGACCGTCGGTGCCGAGCAGCGTGCCGAACGTCGACACCGTGAAATCGGACCCGACCTGCAGCGCGTAGCCAGCCTTGTAGGGGGCCATGATATCGAACGTGCCGGAGCCCAGGCTATAGCCGATCGGCAGATCGGGCACGTCGACGGGTAAAGTCGTTGCCAGGTAGGCTGGAATGTCAGTCACGACCGCACTGCCCCAGCCGTCCGCACGTGCACGAGCGCTGCCATTGGCGCCGACCAAGATGTCCTTACCGGCGATGGACTCGTGCGGGTGAACGATCGCGAAGCCGTTGCCGCGAATAGGCCGGCCGATGGCGAACTGACCATCGGCGAAGGCCAGCGACGTGCCAACGCGCGCCGAGGTCCGCTGGTCGTTCAAGGCGGGGTCGAACCTGCCATAGCCCACATTGCCCGCAGCGGCAGTCTGGGCCACACGCGCTTCCGTCCGATTACCCCAATAGCCGACCGCAGCGGAACCCGTGACGTGGTCCCGGGCGCCCTCGTGCAGCACGTCAACATGGGTTTCCCAGCGATCGATTCCGCTGGTATGGCTCGAGTAGGCGGCCGCCGTGCTGTGTCTGTTGAGCGAGTCGTACGCCGCCGTGACACGGGTCGAGTCGCCGGCCCGGACATGGATGCGGGCAAGGACTCGCAGCTCGCCTTCGTCCTGCGCCGATGGATTCGAGAAGTAGCCGAGATAAGATTCGTTGGAATAGCCGAACGTCAGACTGCCGCTGACGTTGGCGGCGAGCGGCGCCGATAACGTCACGTCGACGCCATATCGGTCACCGCGAATGACGTTTGGGGTAAACGCGTAAAGCTTGTCGTCTGAAAATTGATAGCGGGCGGAAAGGGATGCAACCGTGCTCCAGCCCAAGGGCACCGAGTAGGTGCCCGAAAGTCTCAACCAGTAAAGATGCTGCGGAAAGTAGATGCCGTTGGCGCCGATAAGAAATTCGCCAGGAACGCGATAATTGGGCGTGCGGTATTCGGCGCCGAGCCGCAGCGCTTCCTGGACCCCGCTCCAGGCGCCGATCACACCATTGTAGTTGACGAGGTCCCAATCAAGCCGCGCGGCCGCGCCGAACCCGAGGTCGGATTGGCTCAGCGCGCCCTGCAGGCCATAAAAACCCCACGGGCTTGCGGCGTACGCTCCGGCGCCGCCCATGACGACGCGGGTGTCGCCCTGCAGATTGGCCTCGGCGGTCACCTGATCGCTCAGTCCGCGGCGAAGCGAGCCGGTGGCGAAGTACTCCCCGTCAAGGTAATGGCGCTCATTGTCGAGAAACGTCGAGGCAAGGCCGGCCGACACTGACCATTCCGACCTGCCGGGCGCCAGCAACTGGTCGTCGAAAAAGGTCGTGAAGTCGATCGAACGGCGACGCCCTGAATCATCGGTGATGATCAGCTCGATCTGGTTGCCGCCGCTGACGAGCGGCAGATCCGACAGGTTGTAGCTGCCGGGACGCAATTGCAGGCGCTGAGCGAAGGCGCCGTTGACGATCACATCGACGTCCGATGGCCGATCCAGCCGGAACGAGCTGCGTCCCGACGGTCGGATGCTGTCGCCGGGCCGCAGCTTGCGGGACGAACTCTCGACGGTGACGCCAAGAATCTCGGGAGCGCGCTGAAAGCCCGCGCCAAAAGTTTCGACGTCGCCCAGCTGAATGCGCACGGCATGATCAGGCAGGTCGTGGACCAGACGCGAACCGCGGCGTTTCAGTCCAGGCGAGTGTCCATAGACGCACCTGGCGCCGATCGGGCAAGTGTTGACGTCGATGCTGCCTTCCAGCACGGCGTCGTTCTCGATGACGATGCTCCAGAAGCGAAACACCGACTCGAGATCGAGCCGCGGACTGCTGCGGTCCGGACCGCTGCCGCCCCATGTATGATCGACCCCTGCGATCACGTTGAGATAGCTCGAGAACAGTGCCGGCCTGAGCAGACTGGCGCTGGCCGGCATCGCGCCACCGCGCGCCATGGACAGCTCGGTGACGGCACGCTGCTCAACGGCAGGCTGGAACCGCAAGACAAGCTGCGCGGCGTCGAAGACGAAATCGAAGCCAGCCGCCTTCAAACTGCCGAGCGCTGCAAAGTCGCCGGCCGCTGGAATGTTGCGCAACCGCTCACGTTCGGCATTGCCGAGAGCGCCCGCAAGCTTGTCGATCAGGCCGGTCTTCGATACCTGAACGTTGTCTCCCGGCTCGATCCGTACCAGCAGCTCTCCCAGCACCCGGCCGTCGCTCGCCAGCGGCACCGTCATGACGATGGCCCGCCCGGTGGCGTTGAGCGCGGTCGAGATCGGTCTCTGGTAGGTCTGC
>JBGTIU010000063.1:0-6019 GCA_041745515.1 Hyphomicrobiaceae bacterium
CCTGTCGACTGCTCGACGCGCTGTCCGACGTCCCGGGCGCCTTGAGTCGCCTGTCCCAGGATCTGGCCGAGAATATCGGCCAACCCGCCGCCGCCGGCCGGCGACGTGGCAGACTGGTCGCCAGCTGCGCCTCCAGCGCCCGACATCATGTTGCGCAGAACGTCTTCGAGGCTACTCGTGTTACCCGAAGGCGGTTGATCCAGGTCGTCGATAGGCGCTCTGGATGATTGCTGAGGTGCACGACCACCGCCCTGGCTCATTTTGCCGAGCAAGTCGCCGAGCCCGCCTGAGCCTTGGCCGCCTGCGCCGGTGGCCTGGTTCTGCCCGCTTTGCAGAATTTGGCCGAGCAATTCGCCAAGGCCGCCAGCTTTGCTTCCGCTGGCCGTCTGCGTCGGCTGTTGAGCTGGGCCCGCTCCTTTCATCAGTGCTTCGAGAAGGCCTCTGGCGTCGAACATTGGGAACTCTCCATTGAATCGTCAGCCAATAGCAGCCCCCTGGAGTGCATCTTAGATACTGCTCAGCCGAGTGCAAGGAAAAGCCCGGAGCCGATCCAGTTTCAGCGAACTATTCGGCGGCGAGCGGGTGGGGATGACTACTCCGCCCCCTCTGCTGGCTGATCGTCACGTGAACATTCGAAGATGATGGGCTCGCGGCGGGAACATCGGGCTCATCGACGGGTCCGATGAAGGTGCCCAGCAGCCGGCCGAGCAATCGTCCAAGGTCGTCCATCACCGTGAAGAACGATGGCACGAACACGAGCGACAGCACGGTCGAAATCAGCAAGCCGCCGATCACGGCAATCGCCATCGGTGACCGGAACTCGCCGCCATCGCCAAAGGCATAAGCGCTCGGCAGCATGCCGGCTGCCATCGCCAGCGTGGTCATCACAATGGGTCGCGCCCGTTTGCGGCCAGCATCGATCAGTGCCTCGGTGCGATCGACGCCTTTCGCAATCTCCTCCACGGCAAAGTCGACGAGCATGATGGCGTTCTTTGTGACGATGCCCATCAGCATCAGCAGTCCGATGTAAACAGGCATGCTCACTGGATTACCGGTCGCCAACAGCGCCAGCACCACGCCGCCGAATGACAGCGGCAGCGACAGCAGGATGGTGATCGGTTGGAACACGCTGCCGAACAGCAGGATCAGCACGCCGAGCACGATCATGAGGCCGGTGCCCATCGCGGTAATGAAGCCGGAAGCCACTTCGTCCTGTATTTCGGCATCGCCGGCCGCCTGAAGGCTCACGCCTGCGGGCAAACCTTGCTCCTTCACCACTGCAAGAAACGCATCCCGAGCCTCGCTCAACGCGAGGCCCTGCGCGAGGTCCACTCCAATCACTGCACGGCGGTAGCGATCGTACCGATCGACGGAGCTCGGGCCGCGCCCGAACGTCACGTCGGCAACGCTCATCAGCGGCACCGACTGGCCAGCTGCGTTGTTGAGCCGGAGTTGACGGATCAGCGACAAGTCGGTGCGCGCGTTCTCCTCAATCTGCACGCGGATCGGCACCAATCGATCGCCGGCGTTGAATTTGGCGAGGTTGGCGCCGATATCGCCGATGGTGGCGACCCGGATCGTTTCGGAGATCGCTTCGGGCGAAACACCAAAATTGGCTGCCTGATCGAGTTTTGGAACAATGCGGATCTCAGGCCGATCGAGCGCGGCATTGGCAGCCACGTTGCTGAAGCCTGGGACCTGACGCAATGCACCTTCGAGCCGGGCCACGGCCTCCGTCAACTGGCGGCCATCGGCCGACAAAAGCGAAAACGACAGTTCGCGCTCGCCTCGTTCATTGACGTACCAGGCGCGGATATCGGGTATGTCGGCAAGCTTAGCCGAAATAACGGCCTTCAACTGCTTCTGCGTCAGTTCGCGATCGGACTTGGGCACCAGTCGGACGATGATCGACGCGCGCCGGATTTCGCGGGTGCCGGTGGGCGTTGTGCCCCCAAGCACATATACCGATTTGACCTCGGGCATCGACTTTATCAGTCGCGTAATGCGATCGCCGACTTGGCGCGTATCGGCCAGCGTTTCGCCTGGCGGCAACTCGAGCGATACGACGATCCGCGAGTTGTCTTCGTCCGGAATGAAGCCGGTCGGAAGCAGGCTCGTTGCGTAGATCGAGGCGACGAACACGCCGACGCCAGCCGCCAGCGTCACATAGTGCCAGCGCAACGTGAGCCCCAGAAATCTCGTGTAGGCGGTCAGGATCGAACCGGTGCCATGCTCCATCGGTGGGATCGGCCGCATCAGGTAGGCGGCCATCATCGGCGTGATCAGACGCGCGACAAGCAGTGAGAAAAGCACTGCGACGGCCACTGTCAATCCGAACTGCTTGAAATACTGGCCTGCGATGCCACCCATGAATGATACGGGTGCGAAGATCGCCACGATCGTCAGGGTGATCGCCATCACCGCGAGGCCAATTTCGTCGGCGGCTTCGAGCGCGGCCCGGTAGGGCGACTTTCCCATCCTCATGTGCCGCACGATGTTCTCGATTTCGACGATAGCGTCGTCGACCAGGATGCCGGTGACAAGCGTAATGCCGAGCAGGCTGACCAGGTTGAGCGAAAAGCCCATCATGCTCATCGCCCAGAACGTCGGGATTGCCGACAGTGGCAAAGCGACCGCCGTAATCAGGGTTGCGCGCCAGTTACGCAGGAACAGCAGCACGACCAACACGGCAAGTGCCGCGCCTTCAAGCAGCGTCTCCATGGCCGCGACGTAGTTTCCTCTCGTGTAGGCCACTGCGTCATCGATCTTGCTCAGCACTACATCTGGCCGCGCCTTCTGCAGGTCGGCGATGCGCTTGTCCACCAGTTCACCGACCGATAGCTCGCTCGACCCCTTCGAGCGGAACACAGCGAACGCGACCACAGGCTCACCATCGAGGCGGGCAAAACTGCGTGGTTCCGTTGCATCGTCCGCGATCCGTCCCAGTTCACGCAAGCGGACTTCACGCCCGCCAGCGATAACGATTTTCGTGTCGGCAAGCTGATCCACGCTGCGCGCGCCGGCGAGGATTCGGATGGCCTGCTCCTGGCCGCCGACCTCGCCGCGACCGGAACCGATATCGACGTTCGTCGCGCGAACCTGACGGTTGACGTCCGCCGCAGTGATGCCGAGCGCGAGCAACCTGTCAGGATCGAGCATCACACGGATCTCTCGGGCAACGCCGCCATTGCGCTCGATACGGCCAACGCCTTTCAGACCTTGAAGATCGCGTTTTACGACATCGTCGACGTACCAGGACAACTGCTCCAGTGTCATGCCGGGAGAGCTTGCTGCGTAGGATAGGATCGACTGACCTTCGACGTCGATTTTCTGAATCACAGGCTCGTCGATGGTGCGCGGCAGATCGGCGCGAATGTTGGCGATGGCGTCTTTGACGTCGTTCTGCGCACGATCCGAGTTGATCTCGAGCCGAAACTCGATGGCGGTAAGGCTCGAACCGTCGGTCAGCGTCGAGATGACATGCTTGACGCCATTGATGTTGGCAACCGCGTCCTCGACCACCTTGGCAACCTGGGTCTCCAGCTCGGCCGGAGCGGCGCCTGACTGCGTTACCGTCACGGTGACGACAGGCACGTCGATATTCGGGAACTTGGTGACAGGTAAGTTAAGAAAGCTCAGGATTCCGAGCAACGCCAACACCGCGAACAGAACGATCGGGAGCACCGGATTGCGGATCGCCCAGGCGGAAATATTGAGGCGCATTACTTAACCTCGGTCACTATGTTTGTGTCAGGCAGCACAGGGCGCACCACGTCGCCGTTACGCAGGAAAGTGCCGGCGCGTGTGACCACCAGGTCGCCCTCGGCAAGTCCTTCGCGGACCTCGACCAGGCCGTCGGCAGCAAGCCCGGTCTTGATGCGACGGGTCTCGACTTTGTCGTTCGCCACTACCTGCACGGTCGTCGTGTCGGGACTGTAAACCACCGACGGCACCGGCACCGCCAAGCCCCGCGAAGTCGCGGTTTCGATGGTGCCGCGGCCGAAGGCGCCGACCCGCAGCGCCACGTTGTCGCCGAGGAAAATGCGAACCTTGCCGAGCCTCGTGGTCCTGTCGATTTCCGGCGAAATCAGACGCACGTTGCCGATGACCTCTTCCGCACCGGCGACGGCGACGCGAACGGTCTGGCCTTCCTTGATTTTCGCGATCTGCATTTCCGGAATTTCTGCCTCGAGTTCAATCTCGCCTTGCGCCACAATTCGGAACATTGGGTCGGCGGCGCCAGCCGCGATGCCCCCGATGCGAGCATTGCGGCGGCTGACAATGCCGTCCGTCGGCGCCTTGACCTCGGTATTGCCGCGTTTCCAAACGAGTTCCCGTCGTGCGGCCTCGACCTGTCCCCGTTCGGCTTCGGCAAGTTTGAGGCCGTCTCTGGCAGACACCAGTTGCGCTTCGGCAGTGGTCGCCGCGGCTTCGCGCTGGTCGTAGACGCTGCCTGACAAATAGCCCGATTGCTTCAGTGGCTTGGCGCGCTCAAAGGCGTTGCGAGCCTCGATGACGCGGGCCTCCGATTGCAGGATACTGCTCCTGGACTGCGCGATCGCAGCGCTGCTGCGTGCCAGATTGGCATCGTTCTGCGCCAGCTGCGCGTCGAGGCTTTCCGAAACCAGGCGGGCCAGCAACTGGCCCTTACGCACGCGATCGCCTTCATCCGCACTGAGTTCCATCACGCGCAAGCCCTCGACTTCAGGGGCTACCAGGACCTCCTGCCGCGGAACCAGCGTGCCGGTTACGACGACAGTCTCGTTGAACTGCGCGGCTTTGACTTTGCTGACGGTGATCGTTGGTGCAGCGGCCTGTTTGCTCAGCGGCAATTCACTTTTCTTGTCTGCGCCGCCGTTGCCACCGTTCAGTTTGATCATGCCCATTGCATAAAGCCCAGCCACGACACCGATGATGCCGACAGTTGCGAATACTAGTTTGCCTCGCATCGCTCAGACTTTCCGCGGTTCTGCTGCCGGCTGTGCCGTAATGGGTTTCGCAATTGGGTTCAGTAGTCCGGACACGATCGATACGATGATGGGCAGCACCGATTTCGCGTCGAAATCGGGATCAACCGCGCGCCGCCAGAACATGCCGTCGCCGATCACGCCCATGACCCGGACAATCATTTCGATCTCTATTGCAGGAGCGATCCGGCCGTCTGCCTTTGCCCGTTCGAACAGTTCCTGGAAGCGCCCGAGGCAATACTGGTCCGTGGAGTGGAACGCGGCGCCCACCTCCGGGTTCCTAGTCGACTCGGCGCCGATCTCGACGTGCAGAACGCGCTTGAACTTGGGTTCGTCGACGAAGTAGTGCTCGCCGAGAGCGGTCAGCGCTTGGATCAGATCCGGGGCATCGGCAAGGCCGGCGAACTGGTTCGCTAGCTTCTGGCGATCGCGGTCGACAATGCCAGCGATCAGATCCTCTTTTGAGGCGAAATAGACATAGAGCGCGCCAGCACTGACTTCGGCTTCCCTGCAGATGTCCTGCATGGTCGTTCGGTGAAAGCCTTGTCGCGCGAAGCAGTGCTCGCCCGCGTCGAGGATATGCTCGCGTCGTGCTGCCTGGGTGGCTGGTTTTAGTTTCGGCAACCGAGCCTCGACTTATGCTCTAAGCAAACAAAACGATCGTTCGTTTTATTTGGAACATAACGGTGGCGAGGTCAAGGCGCCGCGCGCAATAGACCTCAGGTCAATTCGACGCGGCTACGATCAATCAAGGTCAGCGACGGCACGCGCGGCATCGATAATGCCAGCGCCCAAGCCGCGAGCGTTGGCTGTCTGCCCCGGATCGCGCGCGGTGCGCCGCAGGATCTCTCTCGCCTCGTTGGTGGTCAGCGTCGGCCGGCGTTCCAGCATCAATGCGACGATGCCCGATACGTGCGCAGCCGCCAGCGACGTTCCTGACGACATTTCATAAGCAGCACTCGGTGCGGGGGCGAGAATATCGACGCCAGGCGCGGCCAGAGCGACATAACTTCCACGATTGGCCTTGTCGTAAAGCTGGTCGTCGCTGTCGG
>JBGTIU010000064.1:0-17144 GCA_041745515.1 Hyphomicrobiaceae bacterium
GGAAAGATGTGGGCGCGCACGCGGTCGAGGGCCCAGCGGAGGTTGACAGCGGTCGGCCGGGTGGCGAGCAGGGTGGCGTGGGCGTCGGCGAGTCCGGTATCGGAAGAATCGTGACGAAGCGCGAGCCACATCCCCCATGCGGCCGTCGCGCCGATCAGCGGTGCGCCCCGCACCTGCATCGATTTGATGGCCAGGGCAGCCGCGCCGCAGGTTGTCAGCGTGCACGTCTCGAACCGATGCGGCAATAACGTCTGATCGATGATCCCGACGGACCAGCCGTCGGCGTTGAGCCAGATGGTGCGGTAATGCCGGCCGCCGACGATCATCGTCAGTGCCCATCGAACGCGACAAGTACATGACAGGCGACGTCGTAGCTCTGCAGCAGTTTGATGCCGCCAAGCTCGGGTAGATCGACGACGAATGCGGCGCCCGCAATCACGCCGCCGACGCGGGTGATGAGCTTGACGGCCGCCTCGGCCGTGCCGCCGGTCGCGATCAGGTCGTCGACGATGAGGATACGCTCGGCCGTCTTGATCGCGTCGAGATGCACTTCGATCGTGTCGATGCCGTATTCGAGCGTGTACTGCTGACCGATCGTGGTCCATGGCAGCTTGCCCTTCTTGCGGATCGGCACGAAACCGCAGCCGAGGCGGTCCGCCACGGGGGCGCCGAAGATGAAGCCGCGCGCCTCGATGGCCGCCACAGCGTCGATGCCCTTCGCCATGAACGGGGCTGCCAGCGCCGTGATCGCAGCTTGGAACCCCGCGGCATCGCGCATCAGCGTCGTTACATCTCGAAACATGATGCCGGGCTTCGGATAATCGGGGATCGTCCTGATCAGCCGCTTGATGTCATCCAAGGCGCATGCTCCCTGATCGCCGATCCGCCAAATTCGCGGCTTAAAATAGCAATAATACTCATGAAACGGTACAAGCCTTTGCAGTTGCCAATAGCGAATCACCCATGGCCGCGACTGATGCGGAGACCCCTTGATGACCGACGCCCATCTTTCCCTGGCCGACGGCGGGCCCGACGATCTCCCCCGAACGCTCAGGCGCGAACGCGAGGCCCAACGCGAGGCACGCGAGCGCGAGACCCGCGAGCGAGCGGCGGCCGAACAAGCTTATGCGCCTGAGCCGGCCCTGTCAGGCTTTGCGTCCGGTCCGAACGGCTACGGCATGGAGCCGCTTTCGGGCACGGTCACGGGTATTGAAATCCCGTTCTTTCGATTGATGGCGTTCTTCGTGAAAGCCGTCTTCGCGGCGGTGCCGGCGCTGATCATTCTCGGCATCATACTGTGGAGCATGGGTCAGATGCTGACCGCCTACGCGCCGTGGCTGCTGAAACTGAAGATCCTGATCACGATCCCGAACTGAGCGGCAAACGATGCGCCAAACGAGTTTGCCCGCGACGCTGATAGAACATGCGGCCGTAGGCATCGCCGGCAAGGTCGGGGCGATAGTCGCGATAGTCGAGGATCGGATCCCAAGGACTTTCCTCATCGACCAGTGCCTCGAACGCCGGCCCGAGGACTTCGCGGATACGCAATCGGCTGCGGCGGTTCTGAAATTCGATCAGCACGAGTGAGGTGGCCGACAGGTCGAGATGTTCGAGCACGTCGGCTTCACCGCCCTCGATGTCGATCTTGACGATGTCGGCTGACGCGATCCGGGCCGGATCAATCACGTCGACCTCGAACGCGGGCCGCATCGCTTCGGTCGTGAACGTGTCGCCGGCATAAACCGCGAGGCCCGCCTCCCCGTCGCCATCATAGCGGCTGAAGAACGGCTCACGCGGCCTGGCGCCGGGAAACAGCGCCGCGTTATGGCATGTGATGGCTGGGTGTCCGGCCGTATTGCGTTTCAAAAACGCAAAGGTCCCCGGATTGGGCTCGTAGCAGCGCACCCGGCTCGAGGGCCATCGGAGTTCTGCCCACAGCGCGAACGATCCGCAGTTGGCGCCAATGTCGAGAATATCGAGGCCGCAACCGTAGTGATGGCTCTCGTATTCGCCATCGAGCACATACTTGACGGCCGACTCCATCTGCGGCGGGCAGTCGATATCGAGTGGAATCGAGCAGGTGACACGCATGATTCAGGCCGCCGCCTTCGAAAGCCGAGCTGGAACTGCTGCTACGCTGCCGGCAGGGGCGACCAGATAGCCAATCCGCCCGTCCGACCGCTGCCTGATCTTTTCGAGTTCCTCGTAGATCTGGCGCGGGTGCAGCGGCTGCCCCGTGCGAGCGATCTGGTCGGCTTCGAACGCCTGGATCGCGTCCAGCAGTGGCTCGGCGGTCTTGTGCAGCATGGCGATCGCCGCGATGGTTTTTCGCCCCATATTGATCGGCACCTTCGGCACTACATCCGCAAGCAGCGTCTTGGCGTCGTCCGACAGATGCGCCGCCAATCTTCCGAACAGGCTGATGATGGTGATCATGAAGTCCTGTTTGAAGGTGTAGCCGTAAAGCTCCATCCACTCGAACAGCTTGACCATGATGAGGTCCTGCGTTCTCAGCCGCGATGTCACGCGATAATCCGCCCACTCGGCAACGATATCGAGCGCGGGCTCGATCTCGGTGTCGCCAGGCGCATAAGTTTCGATGGCCTGGACACCGATGCGGTCGATGAAGTCCCGGTTCTTCAAGTCGAAGCGAGTGAAAAAAGTTGGCAGCAGCACGCGGCCTTGACTGGCACGATCGAATGCCAACCGCACCAGCTTTGAGCAGAACAGCGGGCGGCGCCGATCGAGACGCATGGTGAAATCATAAAGGATCCGCCGGCGCCAGAATCTGCGCGAACGGGCAACATGGTTGTAGGCGATCTTGGCGGCACGCTTCGCCAGCTCCGCATCGGGATGCCGCAACAGGATGGCCCGGCCACTGCCGTGCGTCAGCGCCTGTGCGAGCGTGTTGATGATCGCGCCTTCCTCGATCAGGCTTTCCACCACCCACTGGCGGCCATCGTCGCCGATGTGAACCATGCAGACGTGACTGAACTGGCTATCCACGTCGCCAATCCTTGCGATCGCGGCGCTGTTGTGATGGATGCCGCGCAGCAGCAGCACATCGCCGGTTCTGAACGCCGCATTGGCGTCTGTATCGAATGCCGGATTGACCATGGTGTTGATCTCGCCGGAGAAGGCTTTGCCGGCAGCGGCACCGGCTGGCAGCCGTACAAATCCGATTGAAAGCTCGCCCAGCATGTCTGAGCCGAAACGCAACGCCCGCAGCGCATTGCGCAAGGCCAACTGAGTATCGTGGTTCATCAGGCCGGCTTTCTGCCACTCGGCGAGACGTCCACGCAATTGCAGGCGCAGGCGGAACAGGCCGTGCATGTGGACCGGGGCCGCAGCCTGCGTCGCGACCGGGTCGTAGGCATCCAGACCGGTGGCCAGGATCGCCTGATAGACGTCGACGAGCATGCGTGCCAGATCGTCGGTGGTTGCGATGGGTTGCGCCGCCAGCCGCATCAGACCGATAATCCGGGCTTCAAGGCTCGGCGGTTCTGTCACGCCGCCGATTGGCGGTTCGCTCCCATGCACGGTGGTATCCCCCCGGTTCGTTTGAACAATTCAATCCCGCATTCCAGGTAATGCGGTCAAGAGGCAGTAAGATGTCGCGACCGACCCGAACTCCGAAATCAGCCTCGGTATTCTCGGCGGACCGGAGCTCGATAAGGTCAGGCTGGTCGAACGGACCCATCGCGGGCTGCGGCCACGACGGTTTGTGCAGAGTGAAGCTCGCGGGTTCCCGGAAATCGTGCCGACCGCAAGGAGGCTCGGTTGTCCGGGATCTACCCCCATCGATAGAGATAGATCCCGGCAGGCTCGACGTCTTGAAGACCCTTCGCCGGGCCAGCCGCCTATCGCTCCCAGCCCGCTTTCATCGGCCCGCCGAGAGCCATGCGGTCGGACGACCCGTTACTCGCATAATCGCGCTTCGACGAGCGCGAATTGCTCGCATAGGCACGCTTTGACGAGCGCGCGTTGCTGGCATAACGGCGGCTGCCTGCCAGCGATACGAAGTGCTGACCGATGTCGACGTGGATATGGTCCATCCCCGGGTAGGTCATGGTGCCGCCCGAACGATGATTGGCAATCAACCAGCTGACTACAGCGCCCTTTCTGTTGCCGGCGCTGAAATCAATGGCGTTGCCGCTGGCGTGTCGAGAAATCCGCCCCGTCCCCGCGATGGTCGCGCCCGAACGGCAGGTCGAAACGATCCGCATCGGGCCGAACTTAGACTCGATCCGGGCTAGCAGTCCTCTGGCTGAACTGGTCAGGCAGGAGCGTGAGCTGCCGCCGCCGTTTGAGCTATCGGAACGCGCGTCGGCATTGGTGGTGAGGCTGAGGCTTGCGAACAGCAAAACTGCTGCACCCAACGCGGAAAGCATCCGCTTTGTCATTTAGGTCTCCAGGGTTTGTCTGGGTTGTATGGTGCCGGTGCCTGGGATGGCGGATCCGGCGGCGATGGGTTGGCGTGGTGCGCGCCCCGCGCGCTTCACGTGACCAGCGCACGCTCTAGCGGCGTGCACCATAAGCCCGGCCGGTCTCGAAGCTCGAGCCGTCGGATGGCCGCGAAACTATCTGCCGGTGTGGTGACAATGAGGCCGGAGCAAGGCCTTTTCGCGGCCCAACGGCCGCTGACGGCATGGCAGGCCCCACGACAGCGTTGACCTTTCGCCTCAAACCATCATGACAGCCGTGGATGATGTTTCGATTGTGCGGGACACCCGGTTGCAATAACGCATCGGCAGAGCATCAAAGAGAGGCACATTCAGTGGCTGTCGATCACCCCGTGCTCATCGCCGGCGGCGGCATTGGCGGCCTGGCAACGGCGCTTGGCCTCGCACGAAAGGGATATCGTTCGCTCGTCCTCGAACGGGTGGCGGTGCTGGGCGAAATCGGCGCCGGCATCCAGCTCGGACCCAACGCCTTCCACGCCTTCGATCAGCTCGGCATCGGCGATGCCGCCCGCGCCATGGCCGTTTACATCGACCAGCTACGGCTGATGGACGCGATGACCGGCGACGAGATCGCGCACGTGCCGCTCGACGAACCGTTCCGCCAGCGCTTCGGGAACCCTTATGCCGTGATCCACCGCGGCGACCTGCACGGCGTCTTTCTGAAGGCCTGCCGGGAAAGCCCGTTGGTCGCGCTTCGAACGAGTGCCGAGGTCGAGCGCTACGAGCAGGACGGCACAGGTGTGCGGGTCACACTTGCCGACGGCGACACGGTCGATGGCGCCGCGCTGATCGGCGCCGACGGTCTCGCCTCGAAAGTCCGTGCACAGCTGGTCGGCGATGGTGCGCCGCGCGTCACCGGCCACACCACCTACCGCTCGGTGATCCCGGTCGAGCAGATGCCCGAGGACCTGCGCTGGAATGCGGCGACCCTATGGGCCGGCCCGAAATGCCACATCGTGCATTACCCGCTGTCGGGCTGGAAGCTGTTCAATCTAGTCGTCACCTGCCACAACGACGCGCCCGAGCCGGTCGCCGGCAAGCCTGTGTCAGCCGAGGAGGTGCATCGCGGCTTCGCCCACGTCTCCCCTCGGGCGCTGCGGATCATCGAGCATGGCCGCGACTGGAAACTGTGGGTGCTGTGCGACCGCGATCCGATACTGAACTGGGTTGACGGCCGGGTCGCGTTGCTCGGCGATGCCGCACATCCGACGTTGCAGTACATGGCACAGGGCGCCTGTATGGCGATGGAGGATGCCGTCTGTTTGGGCCAGGAGGTGGCGGCGGCGGACGGCGAAGTCGAACGCGCGCTCGAGGCCTATCGATCAAAGCGCGTGCATCGCACGGCGCGCGTGCAGATCCAGTCACGTCTCGTCGGTGACCACATTTATCACCCGGCTGGCGCCCACGCCGCGCTGCGCAACGCCATCATGAGCGCGATGTCGGCGGAGGACTACTACGACAGCCTGCAATGGCTGTATGGCGGCGGGGGCGCTTCTAGTTCTTCGGCGCACTGAAGCATATCGTGGCCCATCGCGCGGACGCGCGCTGCCGGCTCTCGTTTCGGGCCCCAGACGCGATGCGTCGAGGGTGGTGCGGGCTTGCCGGGACCCGTCTGTTGCAGCGTGGCGCGGGCCCTAACGGCTCACAGCGGACCGATCAACCGACGGAACTCGGCTTCCGGCACACCGTAGGACGCGCCGGCAGCGCGCTCGAGCCGCACACGATCCAGAATTCTGATGTTTCCGCGCGTGGCTTTGATCAGCGCATCGCCTTCCAGCAGATGGATGGCATCCGTCACGCTTGACCGGCGCACGCCAAGCATCATCGACAGGAAATCGTGGGTGATCGGAAACTCGTCCGTTTCGAGTCGGTCGCGGCACATCAGCACCCAACGCGCCAGCCGCTCCTCGATGACAGAACTGCCATTCACCAGCGCCGACTGCGCCGTCTGCGTCATGAAGACATGGATGAAACGCATCATCACAGTTCGCAACGGTGCGCTCTTGCCTGTGACCTGCAGAAAGTCCTTGGTCGAGAGCTTGAAGCCGGTGCCGCCGATCTGCATGTAGTGATGATGCGGCGTTTGCTCCGAGCCGAGCAGAACGGTACCCGGTCCAAAGCCGTCACGCCCGTATATGCCTACTTCGATGCTGCGTCCGTCGGCCTTTTCCGCGACCACCGAGACCATGCCGCTCTCGATGAAATACACGTCGCCAATCGGTGTGTTCGGGATCGCCAGGACGTAGTCCCGGTAGAGATCGAGCGGCGTCAGGCAAGGCGCCAGCAGGGCGAAATCGTCTCGCGAAAGGTGCGCCAACAGGCGATTGGAGACGGTCGACTGATCGAGCATGGCGTGCACGCAAAAGGAGTTGGGAACGGCGTTTCCACCCTGACGAAACGCTACCACCGACCTACCTCTATACTACCGCCCCTCTTTTCCGGCAAACTTGTCGGGCCTGTGTGCGGTACCGGACCAACTGTATACAAAAGGGGGGAAGGGCTTAGCGTTAACGGGCGGGCTTGCGGACCCCGTAACTGGCACGACACACGCCCCCGTGTAACGCGCCGGTGCACAAAAGGGGCAGGGAGTCAGAGGGTGCTTGATGCTCCGTTAGTCGGGGGCTGGGCGGCTCCCTGCCCGACCGCCGCTCAGGGCCACTGTGCCGCCGTCGGGGCATCGGACACAGTTGCTCTCGCGTTCTGTGGCGCAGGAGGACAGCGTATGCGTATCTTAGCCGCGACCCCACTGGGCGAATTGAGCACGGCGGCGCTGTATAAGCTGCTTGGCGAGGCATGGATCGCGCAGCTGCGTCCCCAGGCCGGCGAAAACTACTACCTCGGAACTTCCGAGGAGATGGGCAAGCGAGAGTTCGATGCGATCATCCCGCAGCTGCGTGATGATTTGAAACGGCCCTACCCGCACGGCGTCGTGGATTGCGTCGCCAACACGATCCATCGTTCGGGAACATGGCCGATGCCCGAGAACCTGGTCGCCGAACTCGCGGGCCGCCTGGGAATGGCAGTCCACGCGCAATAACGCTGAACGAGCCCTTTGTTGTCGTCGGTTGTGTCGTTTCCGCCGGCCGGCTCGTGTTCTGACTCTAACGCTTGGTTCCGGCATCCTCCCTTCCGTCATGGCCGCGAAGGCGGCCACCCACGACAAGTTTCAGCGAGTTCTGTAACGCAACGATTCACAACGGTTGCAACAATTGCGGATTCTCTCCTGCAGTACGTTCTGATCAGGCCTGTCGTGGGTGGCCGCCTTCGCGGCCATGACGGTTCTTGAGGGGAGAAATTGAGTACCAAGTGTCAGTTGCACAACACTAGCCAGGCTCTGCAAAGTCATTTCTTGCCAGGCTTGGTCTTGCCAGCGGACGAAGATTGCTGTGGTTTGCGCCACGCCTCGGGCCATTCGATGGGCTCATCGTGGCGCGCACCAATCGATGAAGCGGGGCTTGGCGCGGCGCCGGCTTTGGCTTCGGGCGCACTCGAGGGCCAGGACACCAAGTGCGTCGGCCGCCGCGACGGCTCGATCGAGGAATGGCGATGTTCCGTGCGATGCGGCTCTCGCCTGTGCGCGCTCCCGACCTCGTCTTCGCGCTCCGCTTCCGCAGGCGGCGGGATCAGTAAGGCTGCGGCAAAGGCGAACATCGCCATCAGAGCGCCCGTGCGCAGCGGATAGTCGACGAAGGAGTGAGCGATCAGCAAGGCTACGATCAGCGTCGCCGCGCGCGCCAGTGCATGATCGATGCCGCGCCCATTTTGGGGCGCTGTTCGCCAAACCGCGATCGTTCTCGACACCAGCCACAACGCGAAAAGTCCCATCAGCAGGAGTCCGACCACTCCGGTTTCCAGCCACAGTTCGAGGAAATCGTTATGGGCGCGATTCGCGAAGGTGTTGGCCAGCGCGTCCTTGGGCGTCTCGAACAACCCATAGACCGGCACGAATGTGCCCATTCCAGATCCGAAGGGCAGATATGTCTTGGCAGCCGCAATCGTGTTGCGGGCGAACGGGATGCGGGCGTCAGCCAGCGGATCGGCGCCGAACCGATCCAGAATGCGATAGAGGGAGAATTGAGCCCCCAGAACCATGGCGACGGTGACAGCGCCGAACAGCATGCGGCCGGAGACACTGGCCGACCTGCGATGCCGGTCGGGGTAGGCAAGCGCGAAGGCGCCGAGCAGCGCGACGATGGTGAGAAAAATGCCTGCGCGCGACCGTGCGGTGGTTTGCGCCGCCACCAGCACCACCAGGGCCGTAAAGCTTGCTGCCAGCGGCACGATGGCAGTCGTCTCGAACCGTCGCCTGACCGATGGCGCCTCGGGTGTCCCGGCGAAACCGAATGCCCAGGCCGCGGCGAGCAGCGTCAGACAATAGAGAAGCGCTGCGAAGTGATTGCGGTTGGCGAAGAAACCGACGGCATCATTGAGATTGGTGAACTCGTAAAACCGCAGCGGGCTCGCCTGGCCTTGGGCCACCTGCATCAAGCCGATAAACACGCTGACGATACCGACCGCGAGGACGATGAGACTGAGCTGACGGCGCTTGCGATACGACAGCTGCAAGGTTCCGAGAAACACTGCGACGGGGGGGATGAGCGCCAGGACCGCGAGCCAAGTCGACTTTGGAGATACGCTGATCGGCAACCACGGCAGGCTTCGACCGAGAAGCTCGAACGCAGCAACCGATGGTTCGCGGTTGGGCAAGTCCGCCCAGATCCGTGGCGGCAGCGGTATGAGTTGCACCAGGGGGATCACGACAAGTGCCAGGCAAAAGGCCAATGCCCACCACGTGACCCGGCATGCAGTCACATATGGCAGGGACCAGAGTGCGACGAGAAGGGTTGGAATGGCGATGAGTTGCAGGACGGCGTCCGACAGGAACCCGCTTCGCGTACCGCCGCCCAGCAAGAGACAACTCACGAGCCCAACGGCACTGAGATAGAAAACACTGCTATGCGTGAAGCCCAGCCGTTCCCGAATGTTCAAGACCGTCTCGGCTCATCAGGGGCTCGCGGAATTGCTCTTCCCATTCAGCAGAACTACCGCAGCGACCGCGCCTCCCACCGCAACGGCACCAACCGCCAGTTGGGTGTTGGTTGGCCCCGACTGACCAGCAGCGCACGGCGATTGCGCTGCAATGGTAACGAGCGCGCCCGGGCTAACCTGGACTGTGCACCCATCAGGATAGACGATTTGGCCGCTGCCGCCTGGACCCGCCATTACGGTGTCGCCGGTGGTAGCCTGCGCCACGGTTGCAACCTGCTTGAATCCAGCACCGCGATTGACGGAGACTTGCCCTTGAGTGACTTGCACGGTTGCTGCCACCGCGACAGAGCCAATAAGCGTTGTCGTCATCGCAATAGCGAGAATTCCCACGCGATACATTTCGAGACTCCCGAGGCGCCAACAAACTCAAAATATGGACGTACACGTACGATGCTGGAGCGCAGCGCCACAAGCGATTAGTCAGCAGACGTCCTGATTGACTGCCGCACGATGCAGTTGAGCCACATTCTGCCACTTGCATTATGACTGTATGCCGGCTCGGCGCTGCTCAAGGGCTGGCGGGCGCGCTGCTGCTGCTTTTGCCGCCGAGTGCCAGCGCTGCTCCTATGCCGCCTGCCACCACGAGCCCACCGACAACCAGGGTACCTGTGTTCAGCCCGGCGGTCGGTTGGGGCGGAGGGGTGTTGTTCTGAGGCGCCTGCGTGGCGCAAGGCGATTGCGCCCCTATGGTGACGACTGTGCCGGTGGCTAGGGGCACGCTGCAACCATCGGGATAGGACAACTGCGCGTTGCTGCCAGTGTAGGCCATCACCAAATCACCGGGTTTGAGTTCGACCGGCCCCTTGGTCAACTGAAAGCCGACGCCAGTGTTCACCAGAACGGGTCCCTCTATTCCGGCCAGCACGGCAGCTTGCGCAACCGTGCTCGTAAGCAATGCTGCCGCGACGATCGTCAGCATTCTCGTCTTGCGGAGTGTCACGTTCATGCCCCCAGAAATACTGCAGCAATTCATAGTCGGTGGACGCGATCGGTAGCATGCCTGTGTCCGGCTTACAATTTCTCGTCCACTGCTTTTTAGTTTAGCGTTGCGGTCTCTTCAGGCTCTTGACTTGGAGGCTGGTCGCGCCGCTCCGGCTTGATCCCAGCGGCGCAACGTGATTGGTACCGCGCATGCTCGTGGTCGTGGCTCTTGCCCCGAGTACCGAACCTGACAGCGTCCTCCCTCACGCATTCTCCGCCACAAGAGACATTGCTTTGACTTGTTCAATGCTCGTGCCGATGCTGCGTTGAAACTGCGCATTTGAAGCTGTCGTAAAAACTTCAGACGATTGCCGATGATTGACCTGCATTGCCACATCCTGCCCGGAATCGACGACGGAGCGGCGGATCTTTCCGTCTCAATCGCCATGGCGCGCGCCATGGTCAGAGATGGCGTATCGGTCGCTGCCTGCACGCCGCACATCCTTCCGGGGCTCTATCATAACAGCGGTCCACAGATCCGGCAGGCGGTTCAGCAGCTTCAGCAAGCTCTCGACATTGAGGGTATTCCTCTGCGTCTCGTCACCGGTGCCGATGTTCACATCGTCCCCGATCTCGTCGCCGGATTGCGCGAAGGCCGGCTATTGTCGATCGCCGATTCGCGATACGTGTTGATCGAGCCGCCCCATCACGTCGCGCCTGCCCGTCTGGAGGACGTTTTCTTCGGCCTGCTGGTAGCCGGGTATGTGCCGATCCTGACACATCCGGAACGCCTGTCCTGGGTCAAGTCGCACTACCACATAATTGAGCGGCTCGTTCGAGCGGGCGTATGGATGCAGGTTACGGCTGGATCGCTCACTGGCGCATTTGGTCAGCATGCGCTATATTGGGCGGAACGGATGCTCACCGAGGCTTGTGTTCACGTCTTGGCGACGGATGCTCATGATAACGAGCGGCGTCCGCCGATTTTGGCAAGGGGTCGGGATTTCGCGGCCAAACGGGTCGGCGATTCCGAAGCTGAGCATCTGGTTGTTACGCGTCCCGGGGGTATCATTGCCAATGACGTACCACGTAGCCTGCCGATGCCCGCATTTGTGTTCGAGCCAACCCGTGGAGCGCATGCCGAGCCGCAGTTCCGCTCGAGTGGCGGCACGGACCGTGGCGAAGGGAAGACCGGCACGGCTGGCAATTCTGGCAGTATGCGCGGCATTTCTCAGCGGCTGCGGCGGCTCCTTAAGCGGTGAGACGCAGAGCGGCCTGACCGGGGGCGAGCGAACGGACCGCGCACCCGAAACGATAGCATCGGTCAGCGGCGAAACAAGAAAGGGCTCTGCAGTTGCGGCAAAAGCCGCCGAGTCGTTGACCTCGGTGGCGACACCGGGCAATGCCGCTTACAAAATCGGCGCCCAGGACGTACTCGACATCTCCGTGTTCAAGGCGCCCGAACTATCGAAAAGCGTGCAAGTCGCCGACAGCGGCACTGTCAATCTGCCGCTGGTCAACGATATTCAGGCCGCCGGCAGGACGGCACAGGAAGTCGAGCGCGACCTTGCCGCCAAGCTCGGCGCTAAGTATTTGCAGAAGCCGCAAGTGACCGTCTACGTCAAGGAATACAACAGCCAGCGCGTGACGCTCGAGGGCGCGGTAAAAAAACCTGGGGTCTACCCCATCCGGGGCCGCAGCACGTTGCTGCAGTTCGTCGCCATTGCCGAAGGGCTGCATGAGAATTCGGATTCGACCATGGTGGTATTCAGAACGGTTGACGGCAAGCGAACTGCGGCCAAGTTCAACATCGCCGATATTCGCTCGGGATCGGCGCAGGACCCACAACTTCAATCGGGAGACGTCATCGTTGCGCCGACGTCAGCCATGAAGGAGACTTTCAACAACATCTTGAAGGCGATCCCCATCGCGGCTGTGTTCGCCGTGCTCTGATTGAGTTTTACCCAGTTTCGAGTGCCCGTGTGCGGGTTGGATGCATGAACGATAGCAACGCTGGCTTGTCCAACGAGGCCGGCACGTCACCAGGTCGGTTGGTGCCGACTGGCACCGGCCTCCCCGCTGTCCGCGGCCCCTACGGCCAGTTGGGTGGCTATGGACCGAACACTCCCGACGCCCCCGGCGGCTTCGTTTTCGATCTGCTCGAATACTGGCGCATCTTGAACAAGCGCAAGTGGCTGATCCTCAGCATACTTGGTGCCTTCGTCGCTCTTGGCACCTTGCGAACGCTGATGCAGACGCCGCTCTACACGGCCGCGGTTCGCCTGCAGATTGAGCGCAACGTCGCCAAGATCGTTGAAGGCGGCAACATTGGATCGTCGGCCGAAGGTGGCGATTTCGACTTCCTCAGAACCCAGTATGAGTTGCTGCAAAGTCGCAGCATGGCCGAGCGCGTCGCATCGACCCTGAAGCTCGGCGAAGAGGCCGATTTCTTCAAGCCACGCGATTTCTCCATTCTAGCCGCGGTGCGCGGCCTCATTGAGCCCGCTACCAGCGGGGAAGCCATCGAAAAGCAAGCCCTCGAGTCGTCCGCGGTACGAATCGTCATGCTCAATCGCGTTGTGCGACCAGTCGTCGGCTCACGACTGGTCGATATTCTTTATACAGATCCGGTGCCGTCGCGCGCGCAGCGGATCGCTAATACTTTCGCCGACGCCTTCTTGTCATCCAACATCGACAAGCGGTTCGAGGCGAATGCTTATGCCAAGACCTTTCTCGAGGACCAGTCGAAGCTCTTGAAACTTCGACTGGAGGCATCGGAGAAGCTACTGCTCGATTTCGCTGAGAAAGAGCAAATTATCGTCGTCAACGAGAAGTCATCGATCGCCGAGAACAACCTCGCGGCGGCCAACGCCGCGCTTGGCAGCCTCATCTCGGAGCGCATTAAGAACGAGCAGATGTGGAAGCAGGTCGAGCCGGCCACCGCAATCGATCTGCCACAGTTCCTGAACAACAACGTCGTCGTCGGTCTGCGGGCCCAGCGCAACACCCTCGTCACCGATTACCAGGAGAAGCTGCAGACGTTCAAGGCAGCCTACCCGGTCATGGTGGAGATCAACAACAAGATCAGGGAAATCGATCGCCAGCTTGCAGCCGAGGTCAAATCCATTAAGGCGTCGTTGAAGGGCGCCTATGAGTCATCCTTCAACCAGGAGACAGAAACGAAGAAGCAGATCGAGAAGCTGCGGGAAGAGGTGCTGGATCTGCAGAAGCGCAGTATCCAGTACAACACCCTGAAACGCGAGGTCGATACCAACCGCGCGCTCTACAACGGACTACTGCAGCGGTTCAAGGAGGTCGATATTGCCGGTGGCGCCGGCACTAACAATGTTTTCGTTGTCGATAAGGCCATCCAGCCGAGTGTCCCTTCGTCACCTAACCTGATGCGGGCATTGCTGCTGTCGTTCGCCCTCGGGCTTGGCGCCGGGTTGGCCGCTGCCTACGTTCTGGAACGCCTTGATGACACCATCCGCTCGGCTGACGAGATCGAACGCATATCCGGCCTCACTACGCTCGGTATCATTCCCATGGTCTCGACAGTCGAAGCCGAGATTGCTGATCCTCGCTCGGCACTGTCCGAGGCTTATCGCTCGCTGTGCACCTCGCTGCAGTTTGCAACCGATAGCGGGCTGCCCAAGACTCTGCTTGTCACCAGTGGCGGTCCCTCGGAAGGCAAATCGATCACGGCCATGGCGATATCCCGGCACTTCGCCACGCTGGGCCTCAAAGTTCTGGTCGTCGATGCAGACCTCCGCAATCCATCGATGCACGCGAAACTCGACCTCGATAACAGTACGGGCTTGAGCAACTACCTGATTGGCGCTTGCACTCCGCCGGAGGCCATGCAGGCCACGTCGATCCCCAATCTCACTTTCATGGCGAGCGGTCCTTTGCCGCCCAACGCCGCCGACCTTCTCGGCAGTCCGCGCCTGCTGTCGTTACTCACGGTCGGCTTGGAGGTGTTCGATCTCATTGTCCTCGACGGGCCACCCGTCATGGGGCTTGCGGACGCCCAGCTCCTCTCCAGCACGTGCGCGGCTACCATATTCTTCGTCGGCGCCGGCCAAGCGCGCACAGGATCGGTGCGCGGCGCGCTGCAACGCCTGGAGCTTGCCCGTGCACCCGTCATCGGCGCCGTGTTGACCAAGTTCGATGCCAAGAGCGCCGGCTACGGGTATGGTTATGGTTATGGTTATGGTGACAATGCTTATCAGTACGGGGGCACAGTCGGAAGCATTGTAGGCCCCAAGCCGCAACTATCGGCTGGAACGAGAACCGGGTGATGGCTGATGAGTCGGCCGTGCGGATTGCCATCGATCTCTTGCAGGTGCCGTCCCGCGTGCGCATGATCCGCGAGGCCCCGCTACCGGATGGCATGGAATTGTTACTGCGTATCGCGGCTGGAGAACGTGCTGCGCTCGAACAAGCAAAGCTGGTCACGGGGCGTCCGGCGGTTGTCATCGGACAGGCGGCGGCATTCTTCATTGAGCAGATCCTGCTGTCGGCCGACGCCGACAGCTATCGCGTCCTCGGATCCTGTTCCGACACGCCGAGTGGTGATTTGCGACGCAACATGGCGCTTCTTGCGCGGTGGCTGCACCCCGATGTCATCGACAACGCCGACCGATCGCTGTTTGCCGGTCGTGTGACGCACGCCTGGGACAATCTGAAAACTCCCCAGCGGCGCGCCGCCTACGACTACGACAAGGCGATGGGTGTGTCGCAACACGAGCGGGGCCGACCCACCTCCTCAACCAGATCCGATACAGCAAGCGTCGGGCTCAAGATGCGCTCGAACAACGGCCGCGCGTCCAACAAAGTGGGCAATACCGTAGGGTCGCGCGATATCCACCGACCTGAGCAGACAGGATTAATGCGGCGCGCCGTTTTGCGCCTGTTTGGCTGGGCGCGACCTTGAGCGCGGCAGTCAACCAGCGTTGGCAATTCAAGGCGACGATCTTCGGCCTCGTCGCAGCGATCCTGGTCTGGCAGGTGATTGCACGAAGCGTTGCCGCCAGTCTCGCGGATACGGCACCTGAAGTTGCGCTCTGGCTCGACTCGAGTGAACCAAAGGCACTGTTGAATCGCGCCGATCAGAAACTAGCGCAGGAGCGACGCAAGACTTCCGGGGAACCCGTAGGCTCCGGAGACGGCGCAGACACAATCGATGCAAAAACGGGCCGGATGCCCGGGTTCGCGAAGCCCGAGCTGGCGATACCCAAGCGGAAGCCGAACGACAGTCCGGCAATGGCGCCGGGGCCGCCGACCGAAACAGAAACTAAAGGCAGCGACCAGGCCCGCAACTTTGCGGAGCGTGCGATCGTTAGTGACCCTCTCAACGCGCGCGCGTTCGGCATCCTCGCCGAGCTGGCCGGCCACGACGGCGATAAGACGCGCGCGACGGCGCTTTCCGAGGCCGCCGTCAGTCGATCACTGCGTGAAAGCGAGGCAGTCTATCGGTTGGTGTTGAAAAACGTTGAAGCACAGGATTTCGCCAAGGCACTTTACTATGCCGACGCACTACTGCGCACCCGACCCGGCGCGATTGTGCCGGTTGTGCAGGTGCTGGCCAGTCTCGCCGAAACCAGCGAGGCGAGTGGCGCCCTCAAGATGCTGTTGGTCGGCAACCCACCCTGGCGAGGGCTGTTTTTTGCTCACCTGCACACCCGCATCACCGACGCCCGCACGCCTCTCGAATTGCTCTTGAACCTCAAGGACTCGGCAAACCCGCCAACGACCGCGGAGCTGCGCGACTATCTGGAGTTCTTGATCAGGCAGAACTTCTTCGAGCTCGCCTACTATTCGTGGTTGCAATTCCTGTCCGCCGAGCAGCTCGCCAGCGCCGGCTTCCTGTTTAACGGCAGGTTCGAGACAAAACCCTCCGGGCTTCCATTCGACTGGATCATACAAGCTGGGCCGGGCGTGACGGCGGAGATCCTGGCTCGTCCCGGCGTAGAGGGCCGACGCGGGCTTTACGTCGCTTTCGGCAGCGGTCGGGGCCAGTTCGGCGGCGTTTCGCAAGTGCTCATGCTGGTGCCTGGCACCTACGCGCTCAAAGGCAGGTATAAGAGCGATGTCGCGGGGCGGCGCGGTCTCAGGTGGCGCGTGGCTTGCACTGCGGCCAAGCTCGTACCCATCGCGGAAACTCCGATGGTGCTTGGCGCCAACCCAGTGTGGAAGGAGTTCAATCTTGCATTCACGGTTCCTACAAGCGACTGCCGCGCACAGAACCTGCGTCTCGAGCTCGATGCGCGCTCAGCCTCGGAACAACTCGTATCCGGCTCCGTCTGGTACGACGAGCTGACGATCACGCGCGGTGAGGAGACCCTGGGCGGCAAGTAAGCTGCTGGTTATTGGGCACTTTGATCGTTTCGTGAGCGACCCGAGACATAGGTGACACTTCGTACCGGACACATGGGTGACACTTTTCGCTTTGGCGGGAGGTGCAGATGCCCTGGAAGGAGTGTTCGGTGACTGATGAACGACTGCGCTTCGTGGCCCGCCTGCTCGAAGGCGAGCCCATGTCCGATCTCGCTCGCGCGTTCGGCATCTCACGCAAGACCGGCTACAAGATCTTTAATCGTTACAAGGATCTCGGCCTCGAAGCCTTGAGCGACCGATCGCGGCGACCGTGGCGCTACGCCAACCAGCTGCCCGAGCAAGTCGAGGCCCTCATTATCAGGGCAAAGCGCG
>JBGTIU010000065.1:0-3989 GCA_041745515.1 Hyphomicrobiaceae bacterium
CCGGCTCCACGGCAAGAGCGCGTGGCCGCCCTGCTGCAGCGATCGAACCGCGCGGACGGCCCGGAAGAAGACCCGGCAACCGCCGTAGAGGCACGCAGGCCGCGTCTCGGTCAAAGGCTTGCCGACTACGGCAAGAGCTGACAGCCGATTCAGGGGATGCGGCGGCGTGGAGAGTTATGACTACATCATTGTCGGCGCCGGCTCGGCCGGCAGCGTGCTTGCCAACCGATTGAGCGAGGACAGCGGAACGACTGTGCTGGTTCTCGAGGCGGGGCCCGTCGATTGGAGTCCCTTCATCCACATTCCGGCGGGCTTCATCAAGACGTTCCACGATCCGAAACTAAATTGGCTTTACAAGATGGAACCGGGCCAATGGACGGGTGGGCGCAGCATTCTGGCGCCACGCGGCAAGACTTTAGGCGGGTCGAGTTCGATCAATGGCAACGTCTACAATCGCGGTCAGGCGATGGACTTCGATACCTGGGCACAATTGGGCAATCGCGGCTGGGGTTATGCGGATCTGTTGCCGTATTTTCGCCGGTTGGAACGCCGCATCGGTGAGGGTGACGATAGGTACAGAGGGCGCGACGGGCCGCTGACCGTAACCGATAACGAATGGCGACATCCCCTTTGCGAAGCGTTTATCGCGGGTGCGGTGCAGCTCGGCATACCCCGCAATCACGATTACAACGGTGCCAGCCAGGAGGGCGTCGCCTACACGCAGCGAACTATTTACAAGGGGCGGCGGATGAGTGCCGCGCGGGCATTTCTGCGTCCGGCGATGAAGCGGCCAAATCTGCGTGTGCGCACGCACGCGCACGTCACAGGGCTCGCCTTCGAGGGCAACCGTGCTGTCGGCGTGCAATTCGACATAGGCACCAAACGGGGCTCTGCCAGCATGGCGCAGGCCCGTCGCGAAGTCATTCTTTGCGGCGGCACATTCAATTCGCCTCAGTTATTGCAACTTGCGGGCATTGGTCCGGCCGACCTGCTGCAAACGCACGGCATCGGCGTGCGGCACGCCGCGCCCGGCGTCGGTGAAAATCTACGCGACCATTATGCGCCGCGTTTCGTCGCCCGGGTCAAGAACATCGACACGATCAACGAGCGCTCGCGCGGATTTCGGCTTGGTGGGGAAATCATCAACTGGATGCTGTGGCGCAAGGGTATTCTTGGCTTGGTGCCGACGCTCGTCTATTGCTTCTGGCGATCGGATCCCAGTGTTGCGACATCTGATCTGCAGATCACTTTTACGCCCGCGAGTTACAAAGAGGGGGTGCAGGGCCAACTCGAATCCGAACCCGGCATGACGGTTGCCGCCTGGCAACAGCGTCCAAACAGCCGGGGGTATGTCCGGGTTCGCTCTACCGATCCGTACCAAGCGCCAATCATCCAACCGAACTACCTCGCCGAGGAAAGCGACCGGCGGGTGCTGCTGTCGGGCATGAAGCTTGCCCGGCGTCTGCTGGCATCGAAGCCGCTTGAGCCGTATTACGACCGGGAGGATTTCCCCGGGCAAAGTGTTCAGACGGACGACGAGCTGTTGGGTGCAGCCAAGGCGCGAGGCACGACGACGTTTCATCCGGCCGGCACGTGTCGCATGGGCCCCGCGACCGATCCGCTCGCCGTCGTCGACGATCAATTGAGGGTGCGCGGTGTCGAGGGATTGCGCGTCGTCGATGCGTCCGTAATGCCGACGATGCTGTCGGCGAATCTCAATGCGGCGACCATGATGCTCGCCGACAAGGCATCCGACCTCATCCTTGGGCGTGCCGCTCCGGATGCGGCTGTGCTGCCAGGGTGAGGAGGGTGGAGGCCGTGCGTTCCCCTTCGTTCAAACGCTGCACGGTCACATGGCATCCATCAGCCCAGAGTTGATCAGCCGCCGGTGGAAGTTCAGGATGTCGGCCTTGTGCAGGCAACCGTGGTAACGGCCATTGCACAGCCACATCAGGCGCTTGCGTTCGCGGTAGCTGTCGGGAAGCGGCAGGCGCGCCGCCTCCAGGAGAATGCTGCCGAGGTAGGGCACGTCGACCTGGGCGAGCGCGGGCAATGCGGGTGGCTGGTAGCCGACGGCATCGACGGAGTAGTAGCTTGCGAACGCTGCCGGATGGCGATCGATCGACAGCACTCCGCTGTAATTCGTCGCACCCAGCAGCCGACGGGTGATATCGGGCTGGTGGTCGCCGTAGTTGACGATCAGGAACGGCCGGTCGGGAAAGCGGCGAGCCAGCTCCGCTTTCAGGAAGTCATAGTCCATGGCGGCCATGCCGATCCGGCGCAGGTACTCATGCACTTCGGCATCGGTACCCGGGCCGCCGCCGACGACGTCGACTTCTGGCATGTAAGTGAAGTCATAGGAGCCGTGCGTGGCCTGCGTTTGGATATAAGTAAACAACGGCTTCGCCGATCTTGCAAAATGATGTTCCATCTCGGCTAGAGCGTTCGTGTAGTAGAACCGATCACGTTCATTCGGCCGCTGGGCCTTCTGGTCTTCGGCATCGATGATCTGGTGTATGCCGACCTTGTCGTAGAAACGGGCATTCGACACGAAGTTCCGCAACATCGGATAGACAAGCAAGTTGTGGTAGCCGCAGCGACCGAGCACTTGCGGCAGCGTATCGTGCAGCTTGCCCGCCATCACCGTCTGCACGAACGGGCGCATGCTGCCAAATGAATTCGAGGATAAGCCGGTCAGCACGGAAAACTCAGTCAGCCATGAGGCCCCGGCAAAGGTTTCGACGCGGAGTTCGTGCAGCTTGCCGTCATGCGAGCGAAAGAACCGGTCAATGCCGGGGTCGTAGGACAGCCTTGGGAAAAAAGACGGCGGGACCGTCGACTCCTGATGGATCAGGATGATGTTCGGCGGCGCCTCGGGTTGGCATGTTGCCGGCGCTCTGAAGTTCGGGCCTATCGCGCGGTTGGAGGCCTCGACAAGATTGCCGCGCCAAATTACGGCAAGCGTCTCAGACAGCGACGAGAAAAACGACGATACATAGCGATCGTCGAAGAAAAACGCGGCGTCATGGCGATCGCCGCGCGCATAGGCCGCAACGAAAGTCATCGATGCCAGCGCCATCGTGGCAGCGCCAGCGTGCAGCCGCCGCAGGCTCGGCTGGTCAATGCGATAAGAAAGTACGCTGACGGCGATGAACAACGTAAATCCCGCGGCCAGCCCGACCACATGAGAGCGGTAGCTCTCGATCATGAAGGTTACGGTCGACCACGAGCTGAAATAGAAAATGACATCGTAGGCGTGCAGCACCATGTTCATGGATTCCTGCTTCGCCTTTGAGACCGTGAAGATGATCGCAACCAGCGCCGTCGTGAACACCAGTGCGAACAACGGGCGGCGCGTTGCGGTTGCGACCAGCATGCCCGTCGTGCATACGACGGCGACCGTGAACAGGATGTCCAATGGCCCGCCTTCGTACTGATTGATATGAGCGCCCAAGGCAAGCGCCGCAACACCGGCGACAGCCAAGGCGATGCGCCGTAGCCGTGGCCGGGTGATGACGGCAGGTTCCTGAGCGATGGTCATGGATAGTCTTGGTTTTCTCGGCCGCTTGGGCGGCTGCTCGATCAAAGTTAAACTTGTAGCTTGGACCCGGCCGCTGCCAAGCGCAATTCGGGGTCCATCGACCCCAAACTCCAGCGTTAGGTTAAGGTGGTGATCGATTTTGGGTCCGCAGATGAACCGTTTGTCAGTATTGGCTGCGATCGGCCGCCTTACCGCCAGCCGAACGTGACGTATCGTGATAGCCACCACAGCAGTGCTGCCAGCCCGATGCCGCCGAGGACCGTCGCGATCTGCCGCGTTTGTCGTATCGCACGACGCCATTTGAACTGACCGCGGCTCGCCTGGAAGTGCTCCACTACAGCACCGCTGCCCGGGGCGTCGAACACCTTTGAATAGGATTTCGGCAGCACGGCGAGCGTAACTCCCTGCAGAGAGGGGAAGATGCGATAGATCAGATCCTCGTCGAGGT
>JBGTIU010000066.1:0-12205 GCA_041745515.1 Hyphomicrobiaceae bacterium
GGCTTGTCGGGCCTCGGCGATCTGGTGCTGTCCGGTTCGAGCGCGCAATCGCGCAATTTCAGGCTCGGTTTCGAGCTGGGGCAAGGGCGGACATCGGCCGAAATCCTTGGCATGCAGCACGGCGTCAGCGAAGGCGCCTACACGGCCTCGGTCGTCGTCGATCTGGCGCTGCGGCATGGCGTTGAAGTGCCGATCTCAGGCGCCGTCAATGACGTGCTGACGGCCAGCGCCTCGATTGACGAGGTGATCGGACGGCTGTTGCAGCGACCGCTCAAGGCGGAGGACTGACCGACGACGTCGGCACGTCAGCCCGTTCGGCCCTTCGCGTGCGCCAAATTGCCTCTGAACAGAGAGGCCTCATCCGTCTTGAGGGCCGGGGCAAAGGGTGTCACAAGAGCGGCGCCCTGATCGACCATGGCAATCGTCGCTCGACCGAAGGAGACCCCCTTGGCTTCTCACGCAGAGGAACCCGATCGCCGGGACTTCCTGACGCTCGCCGGTGGCGCCTTCGCGACTGTCGGCGGCGCCATGGCACTGTGGCCGTTCATCCATCAGATGAATCCGGATGCGAGCACCCAGGCGCTGGCGTCGGTCGAAGTCGATTTGAGTCCGATCAAGGAGGGGCAGGCGATAACGGTGATGTGGCGCGGCAAACCCGTGTTCATCCGCAACCGTACGCCGGCCGAGGTCGAGCAGGCCGGCAAGGTCGAGCTGGCTGCGTTGTCAGATCGCAGCGCCCGTAACGATTTGCTGCCGGAGAAAACCCCCGCCGAGGACGCCAACCGCGTCAAGAAGGGGCGCGAAAACTGGCTGGTGCTAGTCGGCGTCTGTACGCATCTGGGCTGCATCCCGAAGGGCCAGAGCCTCGCCGACTCCAAGGGCGATTTCGGCGGCTGGTTCTGTCCGTGCCACGGCTCGCACTACGACATGTCGGGCCGCATCCGAAAGGGCCCGGCGCCGCGCAACCTCGATGTACCGCCTTACGAATTCGTCGGCGACAGCAAAGTCAAGATCGGCTGAGGAACACATCATGTCCGGTCACGAATCGAGCTTCGTTCCGAAATCGCGCTTCGGCAAGTTCATGGACGAGCGGCTGCCGATCGCGCGCATGATGCATGGGCAGTTCGTCGACTTCCCGACGCCGCGCAATCTGAACTACTGGTGGACGTTCGGCGGTATCCTGTCGTTCTGCCTCGTCGCCCAGATTGTGACGGGCGTGGTGCTGGCCATGCACTACGTGCCGACCGCCAAGGATGCGTTCGATTCGGTCGAGGCCATCCGCCGCGATGTGAATTATGGCTGGCTGATACGCAGCATCCACGCCGTCGGCGGCTCGATGTTCTTTCTCGCCGTCTATCTGCACATCTTCCGCGGGCTCTACTACGGGTCATACAAGGCGCCGCGCGAGGTGCTTTGGATTCTCGGCGTGTTCATCTATCTCGCCATGATGGCGACGGCGTTTCTCGGCTACACGCTGCCGTGGGGCCAGATGAGCTTCTGGGGCGCCACCGTCATTACCAACTTCTTTTCGGCCATTCCGGTGGTCGGCACCGCGGTCGTTCAATGGCTGTGGGGTGGCTACGCTGTCACCGGCGTCACGCTCAACCGTTTCTACAGCCTGCATTACCTGCTGCCGTTCGTGATCGCGGGCCTGAGCATGCTGCATATCTGGGCCTTGCACGTGGCCGGGCAGAACAATCCGACCGGCCTCGAGGTCAAGAGCCGGGCCGATACGCTACCGATGACGCCGTATGCCATCGCGAAGGACATTTTCGCATTGGCGGTGTTCGTCACGCTGTTCGCCTGGTTCGTGTTCTTCGCGCCGGACTACCTCGGGCATGCCGACAACTACATCGAGGCCAACCCGCTCTCGACGCCGCCGCATATCGTACCGGAATGGTATTTCCTGCCCTTCTACGCGATCCTGCGCGCGGTGCCATCGAAGCTCGGCGGCGTGCTGCTGATGTTTGCCGCCGTCGCCATCCTTGCCTTCGTGTCCTGGCTCGACACCAGCCGCGTGCGCTCGACCAAGTTCCGGCCGATTTATCGGTGGTTCTTCTGGCTGTTCGTCGCCACCTGCCTGGCGCTTGGTTATTTAGGGTCCAAGCCGGCTGAAGGCGTCTACGTGCTTTGGGCGCGCGCGTTCACTGCCTACTACTTCCTGCATTTCCTGCTGGTGATGCCGCTGGTCGGGCTGATCGAAACGCCAAGCAAACTGCCTCGGTCGATCGCCGAATCGGTGCTTGGGTCCGGGAGCAGCGCCGCGGGCGCCACGGCCGGTGCGATGTCCGCGCCCGAAAAACGCTGAGACCAGAGATGACAACGATGATCAGAAAATATTGTCGTGCCATCCTGCTGGCAGCAGCCGTTGCGAGCGCCGCACCACCAGCCTTCGCGGCCGGCGACAGCCCCGTCATCGACCGCAAGGAGTGGAGCTTCGGCGGGCCCATGGGCCAATTCGACGAGGCGCAGCTGCAGCGCGGTTTTTTTGTCTACCAGGAAGTCTGCCGCTCCTGCCATGGTCTGAAACGGGTGTATTTCCGCAACCTCGTTCAGGCAGGAGGCCCGAAATTTTCCGAGGAAGGCGTCAAATCGCTGGCCGCCTCTTGGCCAAACAAGATCCACGATGGCCCGAACGACAGCGGCGAAATTGCCGATCGCAAGGGCAACCTGATCAAGCGGCCGGCCAGGCTGTCCGATCCGATCCTCGGTCCTTATGATAACGACAACCAGGCACGCGCCGCCCAGAATGGCGCACTGCCACCTGATCTGTCGCTGATCGCGCGTTCGCGAAACGTGGAATACACCGGTCCGATCTGGCAGCATCCACTTTCGATGCTGCGGGATGTGGTCAAGGCCTATCAGGAGGGCGGTGCCGACTACACCTATGCGCTGTTGACCGGATACTCGGAAAAACCGCCGGCTTATAGTGCGGACCGGTCGGGTCGCCTCGTTGCCGTCGCCGACAAGGATGTCAGGGACGAGAAAGCCGTGCAGCGTTGCGCATCGGTCAATCGTGGCGACGCTGGCGCGCCTGACACCTGCAACAAGCTGCAAGAGGGAATGTATTACAACAGTGCGTTTCCGGGCGGACAGATCGCGATGCCACCGCCTTTCGCCAATCCCGTCAAATACGAGGCGACACCGGGACGGGCGCCAGTAGAGGCAACGGTCGAGCAGAACTCGCGAGACCTCGTCGCGTTTCTGGCATGGACGGCGGACCCCAAGCATGACGAACGCAAGCGAATCGGCTGGCTGGTAATACTCTACTTGTTGGTGACATCAGTGTTGCTCTACATCGGCAAGAAACGGCTCTGGGGCAACGCGCATTGACGATTGGCGCATGGCAATTCCGCTTTGCGCAACCGGCTTGGCTGCGCCGGTCAGCCGACTTGATGCAGCGTCACGGCGACCGCCAGGAACAGCAGATGCGCCACGGCAAACATGCCCAGCCGCATCATCATGGCTTGCTCTTTGGCACGGTTACGTTGACGTCGACGTTCTTGGTGGCGCCTGTGTTGATGCCGCCGGTGTAGGCGAGGACCGCCGCCCCGACGGCCACGACCAGCGCAACGCCCACCACTACGCCAACAATTCCACTGGATGCATTACCGTCAGCCATTGCACGTGCTCCTAAGTCACTCTGCGTGTGTGAGGGAGACGCGCCGCGCCATTTTTTGTTCCACCACCTGACAAAGCCAATTCGGTAGCAGCGAAAGTTAACCGCGTAGTTTACTCTGGAGCCGCGTGATCGCTGATCGTAAAGCGCGGCGGAGCTGGCGGCCTGCATGACACAATCGATTCTCGGCATCATCGGCGGCAGCGGGCTCTACGACCTGCCCGGCCTGCAAGACCCTCACTGGGTGACAATATCAAGTCCGTGGGGGGAGCCCTCTGACCAGATCCTGCACGCCGGGATCGCCGGATTGCCGATCCGGTTTCTGCCGCGCCATGGCCGCGGACACCGCATCCCGCCGTCCGCGATCAACTACCGGGCCAACATCGATTGCCTGAAGCGCTGCGGCGTGACCGACCTCGTCTCGATTTCAGCCTGCGGCTCGCTCCGAGAAGACTTGCCGCCTGGTCACTTCGTGCTACCCGACCAGTTCATCGATCGCACCTTCTCCCGCGAAAAGAGTTTCTTTGGCACCGGCCTCGTTGCCCATGTTTCAGTTGCCGATCCCGTCAGCCCCGGTCTGGTCGACCTCGTCGAGCGCGCGATGAAGGCCGAGAGTATCCCGCACACCCGCGGCGGCACTTACCTCGTCATGGAGGGCCCACAGTTCTCGACGCGCGCCGAAAGCAACCTCTATCGCGCCTGGGGCTGCGCTGTGATCGGCATGACGAACATGCCGGAGGCCAAGCTCGCCCGCGAGGCCGAGCTCTGTTACGCGACCGTCGCCATGGTCACCGATTTCGACTGCTGGCACAGCGAGCATACGCAGGTCGACATCGCATCGGTCATCAAGGTCATGACCGGCAATACGGCATTGGCACAACGGCTGGTGCTCAACCTCGCGAATGCATTCCCGCGCATCCACCCCTCCTGTCCGATCGGCTCGGATCGTGCGCTCGATGCGGCACTGATCACGTCACCCGCCATGCGCGATCCTGCGCTGGTCGCCAAACTCGACGCGGTGGCGGGCCGCGTGCTCAATGCGAAAGGTTAGGCGGTCATCCGTTCAAGTTCATTTTGGTGGAGCCGCCAACGCCTTTGCCGGCGTCGAGGTTGCCTCCGAGGTGGACCCCCTTGATCCGGCATGGCGTCCGGCAAACAACCAATAGACCGAGCCCGCAACCAATCCCGTTACCAGATAGGCAACAGTCGCATAGTTGTTGAACACCGACGGTGCGCCGGGGGCTTCGCTGGAGTACTGTGCAGCGAAACCAGCGCCGGCAATCGCGACCCCGGCAACGGCGTGATAGAGCCAGCCGCGGATATCCTGCCATTCGGCAACCACCGCCGAGATCAATGCGAACGCCGCGGAAAAAACGGCGCTCTGTGTTGCCGCCGACGCAATCAGTCTCAACATCACAGAAATGCGATTGGGATCGCCGGAGCCGAACTCGCCGGTCCCGAACGCAAACATCACCTGGGTAAACCCCGCGGCAAGGCAAGCGAGAACGAATCCGAACAACATCCGAACGCTGGCGCCAAACATTCCGCCTCCCAGACCTTAAGGCCCTGATCGGAGCCTACAGGTGTTGCTTGTGCGGTTTCAATGATTTGCCCGCGACCGTTGTTAACCGGCACACGATGATCAGGCACGGCGGCCGGCGATCAGCCAGTAGATGAAGCCGCCCGCGAACCCGGCCGTAGCGAATACCTGCCAAAGCACGGCGCCGGGCATCCCAGCACCGCTCGCCTGGCCTAGGCGTGACAACAGCGGCAGCGCCACCAAGGTTGCGCCACCGCCAAGCACATAGTAGAGCGCGGATCGAATGCGCGCGACCTCGCCGACGATGACGAGCCCAAGCGCCGGCAGAATGGTCAGTCCGGAGGCCAGCAGCCAGCCCTGGCCGAGGAGATCTATCACGGCGCCGATGGCGTCGAGATCTGACCGCCCCGACATCGCCTTGACGATGCGCTCCGAGCCGAGGCTGAACAGCACAACCGCGGCCGCCACGCACGCAATGACGAACGCGATCGGCACCACGATCATGCGGCCCAAGGTCGACCAGAACATCTGCTACACCCAAGGTGATTCAGTTCTACCGCACGCGTGCAACACAAAGAATGTCATCCCGGCATTTATTGCCGGACCCATCGTGCCGCAAACCGTGACGCCGCAACTCGTGGCACGATGGGTCCCGGGGACGAGCCCCGGGATGACACTGCAGGGGATGAGGCATAGGAGAATTGCCCTGCCATTACACCCCCGAAACGGCCGTTTGCGGTGCCGGCTTCCCCCGTTCGGCGGCGCGCACCAACTCACTCTGCGACTTCAATTGTCCGCAGGCCGCCAGAATATCCCGTCCGCGCGGCGTTCGGACCGGGCTCGCATAACCGGCTTTGTTGATCACGGCGGCGAACCGCTCGATCTCCTCCCATTCCGAGCACTCGTGCCTGGTGCCAGGCCACGGATTGAACGGGATCAGATTGATTTTTGCCGGGATACCCTTCAGCAGCCGCACCAATGCACGCGCATCGTCGAGGCTGTCATTGACGTTCCTCAGCATGACATACTCGAACGTGATGCGCCGCGCGTTCGACAACCCCGGATAGTCGCGGCAGGCCTGCATCAGCTGCGCGATCGGATAGCGCTTGTTGATCGGCACCAGTTCATCGCGCAAAGTATCGCGCACGGCGTGCAGACTGATCGCCAGCATGGTGCCGGATTCGGCACCCCAACGCGCAATTTCAGGAACCACACCCGAGGTCGACAACGTGATGCGGCGCTTCGATACCGACAGTCCGTCGCCGTCGGAGGCGATGTCCATCGCTGATCTGACATTGTCGAAGTTGTAAAGCGGCTCGCCCATGCCCATCAGGACGATGTTGGTGATCTTGCGCTCGACTTGAGGCCGTGTTGCGTCCGCGACCGGTGTCGCGCCTGCCCAATCGCCAATGCGGTCACGCGCCACCAGGATCTGCCCGACAATCTCCTGCACGTCGAGATTGCGCACGAGCATTTGCGTGCCGGTATGACAGAACGAGCAGTTGAGCGTGCAGCCGACCTGGCTCGAGATGCACAGAGTGCCGCGATCGACTTCGGGGATGTAGACGCACTCGATCTCGGGGGCACGAAGTTCGTGCCCCCGGATCGGCAATCGCAGCAGCCATTTGCGCGTGCCGTCGACGGACACCTGCTCCTGCACGATCGCCGGGCGATCCAGCGAATAGGCGGCAGCAAGCCTGGCTCGCAATTCCTTCGACACGTCCGACATCTGGTCGAAGGATGTGACACCGCGCACATAGATCCAGCTCCACAGCTGGTTGACGCGCATGCGCAGTTGCCGCTCCGGCACGCCGCAAGCGCTGAGCGTTGCGCGCAATCCGTCACGGTCGAGCCCGGCCAGTGTGGGTTTGACGGGCATGGGCCGAACCGGCAGTGAAATCGGCGTCTGATCGAGCGTGAGAACCATGACGGTTCCATCTACCTGGGTGGAAGCATATACGCTGACGAGCTATGTAGCCCCGATCGCCCCGCGCCGAAAGGACGTTGTGGACGCAGAACCTTAGTTGGTAATGTGCACGTGTCGACGGCAGCAAGATCGTTAACCCCATCTCTTCCGCCAACGGTGCCTAAGTGCCAAAGTTTTCATCCGACGGCGTCGAGATCGCCTACCTCGACGAAGGCTCAGGCGACGCTATCCTGCTGATCCATGGCTTTGCCTCCAGCATCGCGGCGAACTGGGTTGATCCGGGCTGGGTCCGGCATCTGACGCGCGCCGGATACCGTGTCATCGCTCTCGATAACCGCGGGCATGGCCGGAGCGCCAAGCTGTACGAGCCGAAGGACTACGGTGCGGCCCTGATGGCGCAGGATGCACGGCGGCTGCTTGATCATGCGAACATCGCTCGTGCCGATGTCATGGGCTACTCGATGGGCGCGCGCATCACCGCGCATCTTGCATTGGCGCACCCTGCTCGGATGCGCTCGGCGATCTTCGGCGGGCTGGGCATCAACATGGTGCATGGCCTGGCCAACACCGAGCGGATCGCTCTTGCGCTCGAGGCGCCTAGCCTTGCCGAGGTGACCGATCCCGGCGCCCGCACCTTTCGCGTGTTCGCCGAGCAGACAAAGAGCGATCTCCTGGCTCTCGCCGCCTGCATCCGTGCGATCCGGGATCCGGTTCCAGCCGGAGCCTTGGCCCAGCTGCGCTGCCCGGTACTGGTCGCAGTCGGGACCGAGGATGAGGTTGCGGGCTCCGGCTCGGCGCTGGCCGCACTCATCCCGGGCGCGACCACGCTCGATATTACGGGCCGGGATCACATGCGCGCCGTCGGCGACCGCGTTTACAAGGATGGCGTTTTGGCGTTCCTGACCAACCGGCCTTGAGTTTGGTTACGCCGCCGCATCAAGCAGCTCGGTGCATGTTTCGTGCACTTGCGCGATCAGGCCGGATGGCACCGGGCGGCTGAAAAAATAGCCTTGCGCGTGCGTGCATCCGGCGCTCTTGATCAGTGCCAACTGGCTAGCCGTTTCAACGCCTTCAGCCACGGTCTCCATGCCGAAGCTGTTGGCCAGCGCCGCCACCAACCGTATAATCGCGACCGAACCGCTGCGCGTCGCGAGATTTCGTACGAACGATTGGTCGATCTTGATCGCGTCGAATGGGAAGTTCTGCAGATAACTGAGCGACGAGTATCCGGTGCCGAAGTCATCGAGCGCGATGCGCACGCCGAACGCCCGCAACCGGTGCAGTGCCGCCAGAGTGGCCTGCGTATTGTGCAGCAATACCGATTCCGTGATTTCCAGTTCGAGGAGGTGGGGCGCGAGCCCTGAAGCTGTCAGAGCGTCGATGACGATCTGCGCGATGTCGCGATGCTTGAATTGTACCGGCGATAAATTGACGGCGATGCGCGCAGGCTGTCTCCAGCTCGCGGCTTCCCGCGTGGCTTCGTTCAGGGCCCAAATGCCGAGGCTGTTGATGAGCCCGGTCTCCTCGGCGATGGGAATAAAGTCCCGCGGCGGAATCAATCCACGACCCGGATGGCGCCAGCGCATCAACGCTTCAAAGCCGCCGATCGTGCGCGACTCCAGGTCGACGATCGGCTGATAGACCAGATGCAGCTCATTCTGCGAAATTGCGCCGCGCAGATCGGCCGCGATGCCGAGCTTGGCATTGCGATCCTGCTCCATCGTCTCGTCGAACACCCGATATCCGCCGCGCCCAGCTTCTTTCGCTCGATAGAGCGCCAAATCTCCGCGGCGTGCCAGCTCCTCCGACTCACCGCCATGGCGGGGCGCCATGGCAATGCCGATACTGACACCGATAAGACACTTGTGCTCGCCGACCAGGTAGGGTTCGCTGATATGCTCGATCAGGCGCCGGGCTAATCTCAAGACGTCATCTTCGCCCTCTATGCCGATCTGCAGAATCGCAAACTCGTCGCCTCCAATGCGCGCGACGAGATCGGTCGAGCGCACGCAGTGGCGCAATCGGTCGGCGACAAGTTTGAGCAGCTCGTCACCGACCGGATGCCCCAGCGTGTCGTTGACATCCTTGAAATGGTCGAGATCGAGGCACAGCAAAGCGAACTTCTGCTGCCGTTCCAGGGCGGCAACGCATTCGGCGGCACGCGAGCGCAACTGAACCCGATTGGCGAGGTCGGTCAATGCATCGTGATGAGCCAGATGTTTGATCCGTGCTTCGGCGCGACGCAATTCGGTCACGTCCTCGTGTGTCGTGACCCAGCCGCCATCGGGCATCGACCGCCGGACGATTGAGATCGTGCGATCGTTGCTCAGCTCGTCAACCTGGTGACTGAGCGTGCGCGCATCCTCCAGCCGCTCGCGGGCGTAGTCCTGCAGCTTGCCGCGCGGGAAAACCCCCTTTGCAAGGCGCATCTCGATGATCTCGGCCAGCGAGGTGCCTGGTCGAATGCTGTCAGGCGCCAGTCCGTACAGCTCGCCATAGCGCCGGTTGCTGACCACCACCCGCTTGCCCTTGTCGAACATGCATAGTCCCTGGGACATGTGTTCGAGCGCGACGCTGAACTCGAGATTTGTCTGCTCGATTTGCCGCCGGTAGTCGAGCAGCGCGATGGCATTGCATTTGAAGATGTCGACGGCGCGTGCAATGTCGCCGATCTCATCCGGATCGAGCGTCGAGGGAACGACGACGCTGGTATCGTCGGCTGCGAGGCGCAAGGTCACATGCTGAATTTTTGCCAATCGCGACACGATACGGCGTGTGATCGAGACGCTGAGCGGCCCGAGCACCAGCAGCACGCAGAGCACGCATAGCGTGATCCAACGCACGAAACCGTGCGCCTCGACCGAGACGCGGGCGGCTTCATTGCGTGCGATTTCAATTCTTCCGGTGCGGTAGCGGTCGATGCGCTTCTGCAGTACGCCTGCCGTCGTCGAATAGATTGCTGCCGTGTCCAGCGCCTGATTCTGCGCAAAGTTCTCCGCATAGTGCAGGACGCGCTCGCCGAGCTTGAAAAGTTCGGGCAGCACGGCGCTCAATGCCATGGCATCGACGGCATTGCGCACCTCCTCCCGCTCGATACCGGCGGCCAGCGTCGCCAATCGGCCGGCCAACCCAGTCAGGCTTTCGCGATCAAGCGCGATTGTCGCCCGATCGACCTCGGCCGGCGCGCTTTCAACGATGCGGCGATGCCGATGCAGCGTCACCTCGAGATCGGTCGCGGTGACTAGGCCGATGAAGCCCTGTTGATGTACGCGATCGGCAGCATCACTCGTCAATTGGCTGAAGTGGACTGATGCCGTGGCCATACCGACGATCGCCGTCAGGATCAGTACGGCCAGCAGATAGAGCTTGGTGGCAACGCTATTCGGCGTAATGCGCGCCAGCAGCCCAAGACACGTGGGCCCCAAATCTCGAACCGTCGCGGCAAGCGGAGCGTCGGGAAATTGTTTGTCTCGCGGTTGCATGGGTCATTTGAATAGAGGTTTCCGATCTGCAATCTTAGATTGTGGTGAATGAAGTTTGAGCTAATGCGCCGAGCCTGCTCATTCAATATCTATATGTTTTGAATACATAAAATTGCTGCTTCGGGCGCAGCACAACCTTCGCAATCGATCGCTAGTGTGGCGGTTCGGAAGGTCCTACACGCCTGGTACGACCACGGTTAGGGACTTCCGAACCAAAGCCACACACTAGCAACCCTATGATTCTAGTGTTCCTTTTGTTTCCGAAGTTCGCAACCGAGCGCGCAGGACTGGGTGCGAACTTCGGAAACGGGACACTAGCCTGCCTCGATCACACCCTTTGATTGCAGAAAGGCTAGCCCATGCTTTCGATATCCATCAGATGGAATTGGGCCAACGCTCTTCCCGTCGCCGCCCTGATCCTGCTCCCGATGGCGACGCTCGCAGCTCACGCGTTCGCGGTGCTGTAAGGCCTATTGCGCCTCCGCCAGCTTCTTTTCGGCAACGGCGCGCGCAACGCTGATTACGGCCTGGGCAGCTGCGCTTGGGATTCCCAGCGAAACGATGCTCAGCTTCTGCTCGACAAAGTACCCCGAGGTGTCGAGCTCGGGCAGCTTGTATTGCTGCGCCAGGCGGATCTGCGCGAGACCCAGTGCACCGGGCTCTTGGTTGACGACCTTCACGACTTGCAGCCCGGTCTCGACTGGAATTGGCGCCGTTGTAGTGATCGGTTTGCCGCCCAGCAGCTGCTGGATGACGGAATGAGTGACGCCACCCGCGGAACGCACATAAACCGGACGGATTGCAAGATCCGCCCCACCCAACTCCTTCCAGTTGGCGATCTGGCCGCCCAGTATCCTCGCCACGTTGTCGATCGACACCTGCCGCACCGGATTGCTCGGATGCACGGCAAAGGCAATGCGTGAATTGAAAACCTCAAAGCTTCGCAACTGATCGAATGCCAGTTCCGGGCGCGTTTTCTTCAGTTCCGCGATCTCGACTTCAAGAGAGGACGACAGCATGGCGAGGTCGGTGCGTTTCTCGAGCAGTGCGAGTAGCCCGTTTGCCGACTTGTTCGCAATCACTACCAGAACGTGGCCTGATCCGGCCTCGATCAGATGTCGATAGGGCTCGATCAACCGCGTGTTGACGGTGGTCGAGCCTTGAATGTTGACGGTCTCCGCATTTGCGCCAGTCGACAGCAGCAGCCCTGGTAACGCCGCCATTGTTGCGGCTCGCAAGAACCATCTGCGCATCGTGACAACCGCCGTACGATCCATGATTTCCTCGCCTGATTGATGGTCGCTCATTCCGCTGCGATCGGCTGCCGCGATGGCTCGCGACGCTTGAGAATCCCAATCGAGCCGTTCGGCTCAAGTCGAATAATATCGCCGTCAGCGATGGTGCGGATGCCGGCGACGCCGACGATCAGCGCCAGATCGTATTCGCGGGCGAGGATCGCGGTGTGGCTGAGCCATCCACCAGCCGAACAAACGAGCCCGCCGACACGACCGAACTCGCTGATCCAGGCCGGATGGATCATCTGGGCGACGATGATGTCGCCGGCCTCCAGACCGGCGATGGGATCGCCACGCTCGGCGCTGATCGCCGGAACGACACGCGCGCGGCCGGTCACAGCG
>JBGTIU010000067.1:0-9016 GCA_041745515.1 Hyphomicrobiaceae bacterium
ACCTGTCGCGGTTCAGGCCGAGCGGTCGCCCTGGGCGCTTGCGCCATCCCGATCAACCACGGCAGTGGCAACGGCGGCCCAAGCCGCTGAAGCAATCGTGCAGCCCGCGACGTCGGCGCTCGCCATACCTCCGGCTATTCGAGACTTTGCCGCCAAGGCCTCCGACTCGGTGCCGATGGATCTTGGATCGTTTGTGCCGGGAACTGAACCGGCCGGCTTTGCAAGCGTCCGTCCGCTGCCGGCTTCGATCGCTGCGGATTTTCGCTCCGCCGACAGTGCAAAATCGGCGATGACAGAGGCGCGCCTTCAGCGGCCGGAACCCGGACTGTCGGCGGCCGCAAACACGCTTCGCCCCGATCATCCGGTTGCGGCAGCGAGCGCATCTGCAATCATTGCGGCGTCCGAGGACACGACCGATGCGGCCCGATCCGCGCTCGGGGCGCTGGCCGCAGGTCTGGCCACGCCGTCGTCCAAACCTGCCAGCGAAAAACCGATAGAAAAACGTGAATCCGCAGCGGTTGTTTCCAAAAGTTCCCTCGACGAGCAGATCGTCGGCATGGTCAGGCCTATGGTCCGGGAGTGGCTTGACGCCAACCTGCCGAACCTCGTCGAGCGGGCCGTTGCGGACGAGATAAAGCGGCGCGGTGCATGATGCCCCATGCTCGATAAGCATTATCAACCGGCAGACATCGAGGCCCGGGTCCACAAGGCCTGGGAGCAGGCCGATGCCTTCAAGGCTGGCCGCGCTTCGGGCGCGGGCGACGGCAGGAACGCTCCCTACTGCATCGTCATCCCACCGCCGAACGTCACCGGCTCGCTGCACATGGGGCACGCGCTCAACAACACGCTGCAGGATATCCTGTGCCGGTTCGAACGAATGCGCGGCCGCGACGTGTTGTGGCAGCCGGGCACGGACCATGCCGGCATCGCGACGCAGATGGTGGTCGAGCGCAAGCTGGCGGCGGACAAGCAGCCCAACCGGCGCGAATTGGGGCGTGAGCGATTCCTCGAAAAGGTCTGGGAGTGGAAGGCCGAAAGCGGCGGCACCATCATCAACCAGCTAATGCGGCTCGGCGCCAGTTGCGACTGGTCGCGCGAACGCTTCACGATGGACCCTGGTCTGTCCGAGGCGGTGCTCGAGTTCTTCGTCAAGCTCCACGATGCCGGGCTGATCTACAAGGCCAAGCGGCTGGTCAACTGGGACCCAAATTTTCAAACCGCGATTTCCGACCTCGAAGTCGAGCAGAAGGAAATCAAGGGCAACCTGTGGCATTTCCGGTATCCGCTGAAAGACGTGACCTTCGACGCTCAAGACCCGAAGACCCACATCGTGATCGCGACGACGCGACCTGAAACGATGCTTGGCGACACTGCGGTCGCCGTCAATCCGAAGGACGTTCGCTACCGGCATCTGATCGGCAGATCTGTCGTGTTGCCATTGGTCGGCCGCGAAATTCCGGTTGTTGGCGATGAGTACTCTGATCCCGAAAAGGGCTCGGGCGCGGTCAAGATCACGCCGGCACACGACTTCAACGACTTCGAGGTGGCCCGCCGGCACAACCTCGAGCAGATCAACATTTTCGACGACTTCGCCCGCATCGGCGATGCGGCACCGGCCAGCTATCGCGGGCTCGATCGGTTTGCCGCCCGCAAGCAGATCGTTGCCGACATGGAGGCGCTGGCCCTGCTCGAAAAGGTCGAGCCGCACACGCATGTCGTTCCGCATGGCGATCGCTCGGGGGTGCCGGTCGAGCCATACCTGACAGACCAGTGGTATGTGAATGTCAAGCCGTTGGCCGAGCAGGCAATAGCTGCCGTCAGGTCAGGCAGAACGAAAATCGTGCCGGCCAATCGCGAGCAGGATTTCTATCGCTGGATGGAGAACATCGAGCCGTGGTGCATCTCGCGACAGCTGTGGTGGGGGCATCAGATCCCGGCTTGGTATGGGCCGGATGGCAACTACATTGTCGCCCGCGACGAGGCCGCGGCCGTCGACAAAGCGCGCACCAAATGGGGGAGCGATGTTCCCTTAAAGCGCGACCCCGACGTTCTCGACACCTGGTTCTCGTCCGCGCTGTGGCCGTTCTCGACGCTGGGCTGGCCGGACAGGACGCCGGAACTTGAGAAGTATTATCCGAATTCCACTCTCGTCACCGGCTTCGACATCCTGTTCTTCTGGGTCGCACGCATGATGATGGCGGGCCTGTTCACGCAAGGCGAGGTACCGTTCCACGAGGTCTATCTGCACGGTCTCGTCCGCGACGAGAAGGGCCGAAAGATGTCGAAGACGCTCGGCAACGTCATCGACCCGCTCGACGTCATCAATGTCTATGGCGCCGATGCGCTGCGCTTCACCTTGGCCGTGCTTGCCGCGCAGGGGCGCGACCCAAAACTCGGGCTCAAGACCGCCGAGAGCAACCGCAACTTCGCGACCAAGCTGTGGAATGCCGCGCGCTTCGCGGAAATGAACGAGTGCGTGCGCGTCAAGGACTTCGATCCGGCCAGCGCCAGGCAAACGATCAATCGCTGGATTGCAGGCGAGACGCAGAAGGCGGCGTCGGCCGTTACCGATGGCATCGAGGCGTACAAGTTCAACGAGGCGGCAAGCGCAATCTACGAGTTCACGTGGGGGCAGTTCTGCGACTGGTACCTCGAGCTGGTCAAGCCGATCCTGCTCGGTAACGACGAGCCGGCCAAGACCGAGACGCGGGCGATGGTCGCATGGGTGCTCGATCAGATTCTGAAGCTGCTGCACCCGTTCATGCCCTTCATCACCGAGGAGCTGTGGGCGCACATGGTCGAGCACGGCGAAAAGCGCCGGAGCCTTCTGTGCCTGAGCCCATGGCCGGCGCTGGACAGTCTTGTCGATGTCGATGCTGAAGCAGAGATCGGCTGGGTCGTGGCGCTGATCAGCGAGGTCCGGTCGGTCAAGACCGAGATGAAAGTCCCGGTTGCACTGAAAACCGGGCTCGTCGTGCTGGGGCAGGACAAGACGGTAAGCACGCGGCTTGATCGTCACGAAGATACGATCAGGCGGCTCGCTCGTCTCGACGCCATCACATTTGCCAAGACCGCGCCTGACGGTTCTGCTCAGATTGTGCTCGAGGACGCGACGGTCGCAATTCCGCTCGACGGCATCGTCGACATGGGCGCGGAGAGGGCACGCATTGCCAGGGAACAGGCAAAGACGCGGGCCGAGATCGACAAGGTCATGGCCAAGCTCGGCAATGCGGAGCTGATGGCCAAAGCACCCGAGACCGTGCTCGAAGAACTGCGAGAGCGGCGCGAGACGTTTCAGTCAGCGCTCAAGAAGCTCGACGCTGCTTTGAAGCGGATCGAGGGATAGGGCCGCTCTTTCGAAGCCGGGTTGTCAGCACGAAACCTATTGCGTTGCGATTCCGGCGAGCGCGTTTGCCGCCTCGGCAGAAACGACGCGCAATTCGGTCAGGCGCCAGCCCAAACCCCGCAACTGCATCACGCTGATGTAGCGGCGATCAGCGATGTTGCGATCTTCCATTTCTATCTCGACGCGGGTCAGGCTCTGGAACTCGGCGCGCTTTATGCGGTGCCAAAAGCGCTGGAAACGATCGAGTGGTGTCGCATTGGCCGACTCGCGGGCGTCGCCTGCGGCCTGCTCGCGCCGCCAGATCTGCCGATAGTCGAACAGCTTCGGCAGGCCTTCCGGCGTGACGTAGGTCTCGATGAAGCGGTCGAGCATTGTTGCTCCGAACACGCCCTTTACCCGCTGCCACATCGATGGCGTAACGTCGCTGTTGGCCGCAGTCACTAACGGCTGAAGGTTGGCATGCTTCGACAGTGACGCCTTGAGGCTCTCGCGCACGCTTGGCCACTCGATCCGTGCCTCGATGGTGGCGGTGTCGGCGCGCCTGATGGCCTCGCGCAGCGTCCACATTGAGATGAACGGTGAGGCAATATAGCCGCCCACGATCAACAGCAGGGCCGCAAGGCAAAAGAGACGTCGGCGCATTCGGTTGCTCTGATCGAGACTGAGTTAACGTGCGGGTCGTTTACTCTGCTGTCGAATTCTGGCGACCGCGGGGCAAGGCATGAATTTTGCGGCAAAATCATCGTGCATAATGGTCGTTCGCGATGTCGGCGGGTAGGCGGCTCTGATGAGGCGCGTTGAGCCGCCGACGAGCTTCGCGCAACCTGCGCGAGGCGTTGTTTCATAACGCGGTAATGCTGTTGCGCAATGGCAACGAGCGGCCGTCGCCTCGCCTCTTTTGGGTCACAAACCTGACAGACAAGAAGACATGCAATCGACGAATTGAGCGGCACGGGTTTGAATTGCATTTGGCTCGATCGAGAGCCGCACCCAGTGACCTTAGAGTGGCGGCGTGCAAGGCCATTTCGGCTGTGATGCGCCATATTTTCTAAGTGCGCTGGAAGGCGAGAACCTTATGACTGTCAAGGCCTACGACAAGAGCAAGCTGCCGAGCCGTCACGTAACGGAAGGTCCCGCGCGTGCGCCCCATCGCTCATACTACTATGCGATGGGGCTCACCGAGGAGCAGATTCATCGCCCGTTTGTCGGCGTCGTGTCGTGCTGGAACGAAGCGGCTCCCTGCAACATCGCGCTGATGCGCCAGGCCCAGTCGGCGAAAAAGGGGGTAAACGAAGCTGGCGGCACGCCGCGCGAATTCTGCACCATTACCGTGACCGATGGCATCGCCATGGGTCATCAAGGCATGAAGTCATCGCTCGTCAGTCGTGAAGTGATCGCCGATTCGATCGAGTTGACGATGCGCGGCCACTGTTACGACGCCATGGTCGGCATTGCCGGCTGCGACAAATCTCTCCCCGGCGTGATGATGGCGATGCTGCGCCTCAACGTACCGGCCGTTTTCATGTACGGCGGGTCGATCCTGCCGGGCAGGTTCAAGGGCCGCGATGTCACCGTCGTCGACGTGTTCGAGGGCGTCGGACAGCACTCAGCCGGCAAAATGTCGGACGCCGATCTGCACGAACTCGAGTGCGTCGCCTGTCCGAGCGCTGGCGCGTGTGGCGGTCAGTTCACCGCCAATACCATGGCCTGCGTGTCCGAAGCGATCGGGCTCGCGTTGCCGGGTTCAGCTGGCGCGCCGGCGCCAGATCTCTCCCGCGATCACTGGGCGGTCGAGAGCGGCAAGGCCGTGATGCGCATGGTGGCTGACGGCTTGCGCCCTCGCCATATTGCGACACGGCGTGCCTTCGAGAACGCCGCGACGATCGTCGCCGCCACCGGCGGCTCGACCAACGGCGCGCTGCATCTGCCCGCCATGGCGCACGAATGCGGCATCGATTTCGATCTGTTCGCCGTTGCCGAGATATTCAAGCGAACGCCCTACATCGCCGACCTGAAGCCCGGCGGGAAATACGTCGCCAAGGATGTGCACGACATCGGCGGTGTGCAGCAGATCATGAAAGCGCTGCTCGATGGCGGCTTCCTGCACGGCGACTGCATTACGGTCACGGGCCGGACCATCGCGCAGAACCTAGAAGGCGTGAAATTCAACACCAACCAGAAGGTCGTCTATCCGACCTCGAAGCCGCTGTCGCCGACTGGTGGGGTAGTGGGGCTAAAAGGTTCGCTCGCTCCTGACGGCGCGATCGTCAAGGTCGCCGGCATGAAACAGTTGCAGTTCTCCGGCCCCGCGCGTTGCTTCGATTGCGAGGAGGATGCGTTCGCCGCCGTCGAAACCGGGCGCATCATCGAGGGCGAGGTAATCGTCATCCGCTATGAAGGGCCTAAGGGCGGGCCCGGCATGCGCGAAATGCTGTCCACCACCGCTGCGCTGTATGGGCAGGGTCTGGGCGAAAAGGTTGCGCTTATCACCGACGGACGTTTCTCGGGCGGAACGCGCGGCTTCTGTATCGGGCATGTCGGGCCGGAAGCCGCAGTCGGCGGGCCGATCGGCCTGCTCGAGGACGGCGATATCATCGTCATCGACGCCGACAAGGGCACGCTCGACGTCAAACTCTCCACGTCCGAATTGGTGGCGCGCCGGAAAGCCTGGAAGGCACCGGCCAACGCCTACCAGACGGGTGCCATTCGTAAATATGCTGACCAGGTCGGCCCGGCGCTGAACGGTGCCGTGACGCACGCTGGCGGAAAGGCTGAAGTTGTCTGTTATGCGGACATTTGACGGGCGTCTTGCAGCTCGCATCGCGGCTACCGGCAGAGCGCTGTTTGCCGTGCTGGCGGCTTGCGTGCTGGTCGCTGGACCAGGCATCGCGCAAACGGCGAGCGGTTCGGCTCCAGCAGGCAAGATGACGTTCGCGTCGCCCGAGGCTGCCTATGATCATGGGATCGGCGCGCTGCAAAGCGGCCATCCCGAGCTTGCCATCAAGGCGTTGGAATACGCCGCAGATCACGATATCTTTCTGGCGCAGTTCTATCTGGCGCGCGTATTTGCCGATAATGCGCTGGCCTCCACCGATCATGGCCGTGCCTTCGCGCTGTACCAGACGATCGCCGACGAACACGCAGATGTCGATCCAGATGACGATCAACGCGCGCCGTTCGTGGCCAAATCGCTGACCGCGCTGGCGTCCTATGTCAAGAGTGGTATCCCGGCGATCGGCCTGCAGCCGAATGCGCGGCGCGCAGCCGAATATGTCCGCCACGCGGCGACGTCGTTGCGCGACGAGGATGCGCAGTTCGAGCTGGCAAAGTTGCTGTTGAAGGGTGATGGCATCGCGGCCAATCCGCAGGAAGCACTCTATTGGCTGTCCGGTCTGTCGAAAAAGGGACATACCGGCGCGCAGGCGTTTCTTGCCGATCTGTACTGGCGCGGCCAGCACGTTGGCCGCGATCACACGCAGGCCTTGTTGCTGATCACGCTTGCCGTCGAGAACGCGCCGGCGTCGGAGCGGGTTTGGATCGAAGACAAGTTCCAGAACATTTTCTGCGGCGCTGGCGAGGGCGTTCGGCAACAGGCCCAGGGCGCGGTCGCGGAATGGCGGACGAAGTACGGGCGCGCCAACGATGATCGGGGCAGCCGAGATGGCCTCGGGGCGATCCAGCCGCGCACCGTGCGTGAATGCAGCAATGGAGAGCTAGTGACGTCCGGCCGTCGCGGCGAAGCGAGCGCGACGAGCAACTCGACGCCGGCGCCAATGCCGAACAGCGCCCGGACTTTTGCCCCCGCGGGTGCAGGCGTGATGCAGGGCAACACTCTCGGGTTCGGTCTGCGCGACGCCGGACAGACGACAACTTCGCCGGTGCGTTGAAGGGCGGCACCGCCTGTCAGCTCAGGTCGAGTTCCACCCAAACGGGCACATGATCCGACGGCTTTTCCCAACCGCGCGTGAAGCGGTCGACGCCGGCGGACAGCAGGCCGTCCGCCACCTGCGGGGACAGCAACATGTGATCGATGCGGATGCCGTTGTCTTTCTGCCAGGCTCCAGCCTGATAGTCCCAGAACGTATAGACCCCTGCGCTTGGCTGGCAGGCACGCAATCCGTCCGTCAGTCCCAAGCCGGTCAGTTCCCGAAAAACAGCTCGCGACTCGGGTTGAAACAGCGCGTCGCCCAGCCAGGCTGACGGCTGCTTTGCGTCCATTGCCTCCGGAATAATGTTGTAGTCGCCGGCCAGAAGGAAAGGCTCGCCCCTCGCCAGCAATGATTTGGCGTGCCCTACAAGCCGCGTCATCCAGGAGCGCTTGTAGTCGAACTTCTCGGTGCCGAGGGGATTTCCGTTCGGCAGATATAATCCGCCGATTCGCAAAGCGCCTCTCGCATGCGAAACACCAGCCTCTATGTAGCGCGCCTGCCCGTCGCCATCATCGCCCGGCAACCCGCGAACAACGTCCTCGAGAGGCCTGCGCGACAGCAGCGCTACGCCGTTGAAGCCCTTCTGCCCATGCACCGCGCAATTGTAACCGGCGCTCTCGATTGCCTCCAGCGGGAAGCCTTCATCGATGCACTTGATTTCCTGCAGACAGACGATGTCGGGTCTGGTTTCTCCGAGCCAAGTCAGCAATGTCTCGATGCGCGCCCTGACGCCATTGATGTTCCAGGTTGCAATCTTCATGCAGCGCGCGCCCCGCGATATCTATAAGTTTAATTAATACGATAACTGATTGAGTACTAACTTGCGATACTGTCTTGGCCGCGGGCGGATCGACGCACGATGGTGCCAAGACAATGCGTAGGAAAAATCGGGGACTGAAACACCATCAACGGCCTGTGCTGCTGCAGACACTGCTGTTGAGCAACGGGCTGTTTGCTTTGGCTGCGGCGGGCGCATGGAACGCGATCGCACCGGTTGTCGGCGACCCACTGCGCTGGGCCACTTCACGAGCCATGGCTGCACAACCCGGATTATTGGACTACCCCTTCAACCTTTTGTGGCTGTTGCCGGTTGCTGGCGCGGCAATAGCCTGGATCGCCGCCCGTGCCGGGCGCGCCGGGATGGCGCGCTGGTTTGCGGCGGCTCCGATGCTGTTCATCGGCCTGATCGTCGTCTGGTACTACTTCGCACCCCCCGATTGGCGCTGATTCGGCCCGTCAGACCGTGAAGCTCGTGCCGCACCCGCATGACGCGGTGGCGTTGGGGTTGTGGATCTTGAACGATGCGCCGATCAGATCGTCGACGAAATCGATCTCGGACCCCGTCAGGAATCCCAACGAAACCGGATCGACCAGCACCCTTGCTTGATCGCGCAGAATGATCAGATCGTCGGGCTCGGAATTCCCCACCAGATCGAACTTGTACTGGAAGCCGGAGCAGCCGCCGCCCTCGACACTGACGCGCAAGAGCTTGGTAATCGGTTCCGCTGCGACAATCTCTGCAATACGCCGGGCAGCCCGCTCGGTAACCGTGACAGAGCCTTGGGTCGCAAGATCGGTCGTCATGGTGGTCGGATCCCGTCCTGGCCGGTTCGCAGTGTTAGACCTAGAGATAGGACTCGCGCTAGGAATGTCAAATGGCCGCCACCCTTCCACATGCGGAGCCGTTGCCCGCGGTCGAGCATCACGACTATGGCGCGGCGCTGCCGCCGGGCGGGCGGGC
>JBGTIU010000068.1:0-5781 GCA_041745515.1 Hyphomicrobiaceae bacterium
CCGGCGCGGTTTGCCGAGCTCTATCCGAGCCAGTTGTCGGGCGGCCAGCGGCAGCGCGTGGCCATCGCGCGTGCGCTTGTCACAAGGCCGAAGATCGTGATCTGCGACGAGCCGACGTCCGCGCTCGACGTGTCGGTGCAAAGCCAGATCCTAAATCTGCTGATGGATCTGCGCCGCGACCTCGGGCTGACTTATGTCCTGATCAGCCACAACCTAGGCGTGGTCGAGCACTTAGCGACCAGGGTCGCAGTGATGTACCTGGGCCGGGTCGTCGAGCTGGCAACGAGTGCCGAATTGTTCGCTGCGCCGAAGCATCCCTACACCAAGGCGCTGCTGGCTTCGGTGCTGACGCCGGAACCGGGTCGCGGCTTGCCAGATGCCAATATCGGTGCGGCTGCGCCCGATCCCTTCGCCAAGACCGTTGGCTGCTTGTTCGCGCCGCGCTGTCCCCAGGTGATGGATGTCTGCCGAACGACCCCGCCCCCTGTCGTTCCACGCGCGGGCGGCTATGCGTTGTGTCATGCGGTCGAAGCCGGTTGAGTTGGGCGGTGGCGCGGCCGTCGATGCGCACCGCTCTCTCCCCTCCTGCGTTCCCGGGCAAGCGCGCCAGCGCGCGTTGAAACGGCCCTGAAAAACCGCTGCCGAATCAATTGTCGGCGTCGATTTCGAGCGTTTCGGCAGCGGGACTGGCTCCAGCGAAGGAAAGCAAAGCGCCATATTTTAGAACAAAGAGCGAACTACACTGTGTCCCGGCAGCATTTCGTGACATTGCCGCAACAACCTGAGGCAAACGGCTCGCGATTGTTAATCGGTTGTTTGCCCGTGTCGTTTACCTCGACTATCCAGAGGTCAGTGTCATGAGTCGTGCGACCACAGGGCATCCTGCCCAATGGTGCATCCGAGTGAACCCGGGCACGGGTTCGATGCATCAGCAGGAAGCAAGCCCGGCGAGCTTCGTTCGTCGCACTCGAGTCCCTCTAGCGTCAGTTCAGTAGCGTCTGTGTGGTCCGCGTTCGGCCCAAACTGCGTGCGCTCACGCGCGCCCGTGCTGTTTGGATTGAACGCGGAGCTGATCGCCGGGCAGCGCGTGCTGCTTCCTGCTTCAAACTGAATTTAACACTGGAGACAACCGTATGACTGGGAGATATAAGGCAACGACCAGCCGCCTAGCGATCGCCACGATCGCCAGCGTACTGGCGTCGGGCGCGATGGCTGCCGATCTAGGTGGCAATTGCTGCGCCGATCTCGAAGAGCGCGTCGCCGAGCTTGAAGCCACAACGGCACGCAAGGGCAACCGCAAGGTGTCGCTGACCGTTTCGGGTCAGGTCAACGAAGCCATCATCTTCTGGGATGACGGTTACGAGAGCAACGCCTACGTCGTGACGAACAACTCGTCTCGTACGCGCTTCCGCTTTGTCGGCGATGCCAAAATCAACAGCGAATGGTCGGCCGGCTACCTGCTCGAGATCGGTGTGCGTTACGCCAACTCCGGCAACCGTAACCAAGGCACGGATCGCGCCGGCGGCGAAGCCAACCAGTTCGACATCCGGCACAGCGCCTGGTGGATGGAGCGTAAAGACGTGGGCCGCATCTGGCTCGGCGAGACCTCGACAGCTACCGACGGCATCACCGAGATCAACCTCGCCAATGTCGTCGCAGTTGGTTCAGACCCGTCAGCTTGGAACGGCGGTTTCTTCCTGCGCAACGACAATAACTCGCTCAGCACGAGAAGCTGGAACAGCATTACGCCAAGCTTCGCGGGTGCGTGGAACGCCGGTGAAGGCGATCGCAACAACGTCCTCAAGTATGTATCGCCCACATTGCATGGCTTCACGTTTACCTCGGCCTGGGGCGAAGATGACCAGTGGGATGTCGCGCTGCGCTATGCCGGCGAATTCAACGGCGTCCGCTTCGCGGCCGGTATTGGCTATCGCGAAATCCGCGATAACTTCGGCAAGAACGGCGGCGACGGTCCGATTTGCTCCGATCTGTCAACCGCGCTTAATACAAGCGCTGTCGACTGCAATACGCTCGGCATGTCAGCCAGCATCATGCATGTGCCAACTGGCGTCTATGTAAGCGGCTCTTACGGCTACATCGACGATGACAACCGCGACGCTGTGTTTGGTGTCAACGTCAAGGACCGTGACGAGCACTGGTACATTCAGGGTGGTATCGAGCGCAACTACTTCGGTATCGGTCTGACCACCATCTACGGTGAGTACGGCAGGTTCGAAACGGGAGCTGGCCTGGCTGGCGCGGGCGGCACGGCTCCCGTGTCGACCGCTGGCCGTCCCTTGGCCTTCGGCGTAGGCGACATCCAAGGGGGCCTCGGGTTCTTGTCTTCGTCGGAAGTCGATATCTGGGGCATCGGCATCAACCAGCAGATCAGCGCTGCAGCGATGGACATCTATCTGTCCTATCGCAACTTCGAGGCTGATGTCCGCACCAGTGCAACCGGCGCCTCCGCTGGCTCGGTCAAGGCCAGCGTCAAGGACTTCGATGCTGTCATGATGGGCGCGATCATCCGCTTCTGATGATTTCACTCGATTGACTACGAAAAGGGCCGCAGCGATGCGGCCCTTTTTGGTATTCAAAGCAATGTCATTCCGGCGCAAGTCGGTTTTGCTAAAGCTATATCACTCTCTCACCCGCCTTCCCGGAAAGCGTGTCGACCGTAGGGAGGCGCGCTTGTCCGGGATCTTTACCTGTCGAGATCGATCACTAAACTTGCCGCATGCACGACCGGCCTGTCAAAGAGTTCTATGTCTATATCACCGCCAGCAGGGCGCGCGGCGTGCTGTATGTCGGCATGACCAGTGATCTTGCGGGGCGCGGCTGGGAGCATCGCGAGCGCGTGATCGATGGTTTCACAAAGCGCTTTTGGGTTGGCCGCCTCGTCTATTTCGAGCGGCACGAAAGCGCCGATTCAGCCATCCGGCGCGAACGGCTGTTGAAGCGCTGGCGCCGCGACTGGAAAATTGCGTTGATCGAGTCTTCGAACCCGACGTGGGCCGATCTGTTCGCTGCAGCGGTGCGATTGGACGGGTTTGAGTATTAGAGGTCCGTGATCTTCCATGATGGGTAAGGATCCCGGATAAGCCCGCAAAAGCGGGCTTTCCGGGAACGCGGGGGGAGGGAGCAGGCCAGAACCCCCCCTCACAAGAACCCACGCACCAGCTCGACGAACTCATCGAGGCGGTCGTGGTGCACCCAGTGGCCGGCGCCGGGAACCGTCACCACACGAGCAGTCTTGAAGTGCCTGGCGCGGCCATCCGCTTCGGGGTTCGACGCCCAACTGTCGGCACCGTAGACCAGCAGTGCGGGACACGTGATCTGCCCCCATAGATGCTCGACCTCGGCTTGCGTCATGTCGGCCGGCGGCCACGAGCGCAGATAGTTGTCGAACTTCCAGCTGTAGGTGCCATCCTCGTTCTGGTTGATGCCGTAGCGCGTGAGATGCAGCGCCTGCGCGGGCGTGAGCCGTTTATTCTCGGCCTGCATACGGGCGACGGCGTCATCGAGCGACGCATAGCGCCGGGGCGTGCGGGCCGCCAACCCGCGCTGTTCGCTGACCCAGGTCCGCATCCGCTCCGCGAACGGCTTGGCATCGCGCTCGGCAAGTTGCTTGGGTGACGAGCCCAGTCCCTCGATCGATACGATTTTTTTTACGGCATCCGGGAACACGCCCGCATAACGCAGGGCAATCATGCCGCCGAGCGAATGCGCGATAATGGTGACGGGCGCCAGCTTCTGGCGCTCGATCAGTTGCGCCAGGTCATAGATGAAAGGGGCCATGCCGTAGGAGCCGCTGCCCGACCATTGACTGTCGCCGTGGCCGCGCAGATCGGGCGCGATGATGTGCCAGTCTGCTTTCAGCCGTTGCGCGACGAAATCCCAGTTGCGGCAATGGTCGCGGCCGCCATGCACCAACAGCAGAGGCGGCGCGTCGCGGTTACCCCAGTCGGCGTAGTGCAACCGCAGCCGCTGCGAGAAAAACGTGCCGGATGTCGGACCGGTCTGGGTGTCGTGATGGGGCATGGCGGTCTACCGGGCTCTATTAGCCAACAACAGGCAAGGTGTCATCCTCGGGCTTGTTCGAGGACGAATGGTACCGCCTGCCGTGGGCCAAGTGTTCGAAAAATCTGACAACGTGGCCGTCATCTGCGAGATCGTGCCTGCCTAAGATGGGTCCTCAGTCCAAGCCCGCGGCTGTCCGGTTCATTTCTCGAGCCACCTCAACTGCAAAATTCCCGCGTTCCCGGAAACCGCGTCGACCGAAGGGCGGCGCGGTTGTCCGGGATCTTTCCCCGTCGCGGTGAGACACCGTGCAAACCCGCAACACGTATAGATCCCGGCCCTCGCCGGACCCGGCGCCGCGGCTCCCATCCGATGCGGGGGCCGGCTCGGCCGAGAACGCGGGGGAGAGAGGAGGCGCTCTGCCATGCCGGCAATCCGCGATTTGAGTTCCGTGTCTCCGACGCAAACCCATCAGCTCCCGCCCAGTGCCCGTCGGGATTTATTGCAGACCAAATTCAATGAAACCGGACAGCCCTGGGAACAAGCCCGAGGATGACTGCCGAAGGTGGGCGGGTTCAATGGATCAAGCGAGCCCGCATCGTGACCCTCGCCTTACCGCGACGACACCATAGCAGTGTCTATCTTGCTTGCGTGAGCCGCCTTCCCATGCCGCTGTCGCCCCACAGGCGCCGGTGCAGCTTGTCGAGTGCCAAATAAATGACCGGCGTGGTGTAGAGCGTCAGGATCTGTGAAACGAGCAATCCGCCGATGATGGTGATGCCTAGAGGGCGGCGCAGTTCCGAGCCCGGACCGGTCGCAAGCAGCAGCGGGATCGCGCCCAGCAGCGCCGCAAGCGTTGTCATCAGGATCGGGCGAAAGCGCTCGATGCAGGCTTCGTAGATCGCCGCCTCCGGAGTCATGCCGCGGTTGCGCTCGGCGTCGAGCGCGAAGTCGACAAGCATGATGCCGTTCTTCTTGACGATGCCGATCAGCAGAATGATGCCGATCAGCGCAATCGTCGTCAGCTCGGCTCCTGCAATACGCAGCGCGAGCAATGCCCCCAAGCCGGCAGACGGCAAGGTGGAAATAATCGTCAGCGGATGAGCGAGGCTCTCGTACAGCACGCCCAGGACGATGTAGACGGCAACAAGTGCCGCCAGGATCAGGATCGGTTGCGCGCCGACGCTGCGCTGAAACGCACGGGCGTCGCCGGCCGGTTCCGCTCGAATGCCATCCGGCATGCGCAGTTCGGCGACCGCCTTGGCGATCGCCTCCTGCGCCTCCTGCAGTGTTGCCCCGTCGGCCAGATTGTAGGTGATGGTGATCGACGGGAACTGGCCCTGATGATTGACGACGAGCGGAGCCAACCCCTTCTCGAACTTGACGACGCTCGACAACGGCACCTGCTGCTTGTTGGCGCCGGTCACATAAAGCCGCGCAAGGTCCGAAGGATCGCGCTGATACTGCGGATCGACCTCGAGAATGACGCGATACTGGTTGCGCGTTGAATAGATTGTCGAGATCTGACGCTGGGCGAAGGCATTGTTGAGCGCGGTATCGATGTCGGCAATCCTCACGCCAAGGCGCGACGCCTGCGTGCGATCGATGACGGCGTTGATCTGCAAGCCGCCCTGCTCGCGGTCGTTCGAGACATCGGCGAGGCCCGGCGTCCGCTCGAGCCGGTCGATCACGCGCGGCGCCCAGGTGATCAGCTCCTCGATGTCGGGGCTCCACAACGTGAACTGGTATTGCGCCCGCGAC
>JBGTIU010000069.1:0-17342 GCA_041745515.1 Hyphomicrobiaceae bacterium
TGCCGACGGGACGCGACACCGGCATGGTCGCGGTCGTCACCGTCACCGAAGATGCGGCGACCGGCGGCCAGATATGGACGCGGCTGTTTGGCCGTGCCAACGGCTTCCACCAGATCATCCAGTCATCGAAGCGGTTCTCCGGACCGACTGGGCTAGAGGAGCATATCGGCTATCGCCTTGGCATGGCGCTGTCGGTGCACGTCGAGGGGCATGCCCTGGCCTTTCGCTGTCAGGGCTACTTCCTACAAATTGCTGGCCGGCGCATTGCCGTCCCGGGCTGGTTGACGCTCGGCCGGCTCTGTGTCCGTCACGAGGACATCGGAGGCGGGCAGTTCGTATTCTCACTCGAGATCGAACATCCTCGCTTCGGGCTGCTGCTGCGTCAGAAGGTGCTGTTCCGAGATGCGGTTTGAACGCACAGGCTTTATGCTGCGCTCCAGCCCATCACAGCCTTGGTTTCGAGATACTCGTCGAAGCCGAAGCGACCCCATTCGCGACCATTGCCGGACTGCTTGTAGCCGCCGAAAGGCGCCTTGCTGTCGGCGGCCGCGCCGTTGATGTGCACCATGCCCGCGCGCAACTGACGCGCAACCCGCTTCGCCCGTTCGGGATTGCTCGATTGCACATAAGCCGCGAGCCCCAGATCGCTGTCGTTGGCAATGCGCACGGCATCGGCCTCGTCCTTGTAGCCGATGATCGAAAGCACGGGCCCAAAGATCTCGTCGCGCGCGATCGTCATTTCGTTCTTGACGTTCGTGAACACCGTTGGCTTTACAAAGTAACCTTTTGACAGACCATTGGGACGCCCGGTGCCGCCGCTCACAACGCTCGCACCCTGGTTGATGCCAGTAGCGATCAGGGCCTGGATCTTGTCCCACTGCGCCTTCGACACGACGGGGCCGATATCCGTATCGGGCGCCTTGGGGTCGCCAACCTTCAATGCCTCAGTCGCGGTCTTGGCCAGCGCAACAACTTCAGCCATGCGCGACGCCGGCACCAGCATCCGCGTCGGCGCGTTGCATGACTGACCCGAGTTGCGCATCACGGCCTGAACGCCCTGTGAGACGGACTTCTTGAAATCCGCATCATCGAGCAGAATGTTGGCGGATTTGCCGCCAAGCTCCTGCCCGACCCGCTTGACGGTCGGCGCAGCCCGCACCGCCACGTCGATGCCGGCTCTTGTCGATCCAGTGAAGGAAATGACGTCGATCCCCGGATGTGCCGCCATCACGGCGCCGACGCCTTGGCCGTCGCCGTTGACGAGGTTGAACACGCCTTTCGGCACGCCGGCTTCGTGTAGGATTTCCGCGAGCAGCAGTGCCGAATAGGGCGCGAGCTCGGAAGGCTTGAGCACCATCGTGCAGCCGGCCGCCAAAGCTGGCGCTACCTTGCAGGCAATCTGGTTGGCGGGCCAGTTCCAGGGCGTGATCATGCCGGCGACGCCAATCGGCTCGCGCACCACCTGTGTTGATCCAAGCGTTTCCTCGAACGGATACGCCTTCAGGATGTCGATCGCGGTGCGGAAATGGCCCATGCCCGCGCCGGCCTGGAACTTGGTCGCGAAGGTCAACGGCGCACCCATCTCGGCCGAGATGGTTTCGCCCATCTCGTTGAACCGGCGCTTGTAGACATCGACGATGCGTTGCAGCAGTGCCAGTCGCACCTCGCGCGACGTCGCCGAGTAACCGGTGAATGCCGCACGGGCAGCCGCAACCGCCCGGTCCACATCTACTGCCGAACCCATGGCTATCGAACCAATCGCTTCTTCCGTCGCCGGGTTAATGACGGTCAGCGTTCTTGGTACGACGGGCGCGACCCAGGCCCCGTCGATATAGAACTTGTCAGCATTGACAACACTCATGAACCCGGCTCCCAAACTCACTTGAGGTTAATGATTTGGCTGATACCGATCCATAGCAGCCAGAGGCGAGGCCGTCATCCTCGCGCTGCTTGTTTGCCATTGGTACGTTCGAGCAACAGGGCGCCCGTAAATCGCCTAAGAGTTGGCAAGGCAACGAAAAAATCACCTTGCCGAAAAGTCGCGAAGCAGCGATTGTCAATCAATGCTCCTTGCCCAGGAGCCCCACAACAAGGTCCTCAATCAGCCGGGGGCCGCTCGTGCCGAGGGTGCGTTGATCCCTCCACGCAGGCAATTTACTGCGGCTCTGCAGGCCGATTAAGTCTTCCTCTCGATCCATGCCAGCGGCTCGGTCGGTGTTAATACACCACCGAGCCGCAATGCGTTTGCGGATGTCGCAAGACCAGTGGCGCCGTCAATATCGACGGCAAATCCGGAAATCGTGGCCGGGCCCAAAGCTGGCGTAAAGCGCTCGTTCGGGATACGCGTCAGGAAGCGGTGCACGGGTTCGACGGGGTCCATCCCGAGTACCGAGTTGTAGTCACCGGTCATGCCGGCATCCGACATGAAAGCCGTCCCGCCGGAGAAAACGCGATGATCCGAAGTTGGTGCGTGCGTGTGCGTGCCGACCACTGCCGACACCCGACCATCAAGGAAGTGCGCCAGCGCCTGCTTCTCGCTGGTGGCCTCGGCATGAAAATCGACGAAGATCACATCGGCTCCCTGCTTCAACCGGCAAGCTGTCACTTCGTTGTCGATCGCCCGAAACGGGCAATCCATCTCGGTCATGAACACTCGACCCAACGCATTGATGACGAGCACATCGGCCCCGTTTTTCGCCTTGTATAGGCCAGAGCCTCGTCCCGGAGTGCCGTTCGGCATGTTGAGCGGCCGGATCAATCGAGGCTGCCGGTCTATGAAAACGAGCGCTTCCTTCTGGTCGAAAGCATGGTTGCCCAGCGTCACACAATCGGCGCCGGCCTCCAGCAGATCGTCGACAATTGCCTCCGTGATGCCAAACCCGCCGGCCGCGTTCTCTCCGTTGACGATAACGAAATCCAGGCCGTACCGGAGCCGCAGAGCCGGCAGTTGATCGCACACCGCCTTGCGGCCGGCCCGGCCCACGACATCTCCAACGAACAGCAGGCGCATGGCGTTTCGGGTTTCCTGAAGAAGGTGGCCTGGCTGCAGCATTCAACTGCAGCGGGCGGGGCCAGCTGGCGTCAAGGCCCAATTGAGCCTTTGGTCATAGTCGCAATGTGGCACCGCGTCGATGCGCTGTTCGTCCAGCCCGAGTCCGACGGCGATGATCGAACGCCTAGATCGCAGCGCCGCCAGCGTCCGATCGTAATAGCCGCCGCCATACCCGAGCCTGTTTCCACGAGCGTCGAAGGCAACCAGGGGAACCAGCAGCACATCGGGTTCGACGAGCGGCGCAGTCGCCCGCGGTTGAAGGATGCCCCATGTGACGGCTTCAAGTTCATCACCTGCCTCGAAGCTGCGGAATTGCAGCGGCTGGCCTTGTCCGACCATCACCGGCAGGCACAGCCCCCAACCCGCTGTAACGAAAACCTGTTCCAGCGCCAGCGGCGACAGTTCGGCACCGATCGGACGGTAGGTCGAGACCCGTGCACGGTTTGGCGCTCCGGCTGCCAGTAACCATTCGATGCCATACCGCGCAATGGCGTCGCCCGACGCGCGCAACGCCTCGTGCGGCACCGCCTCGCGCTGCACCAGCATGCTCTTGCGCAGGGCTGACTTTTCGATTGTCATCGCTGCTCGACTGACAACGGGAACCGGTCTCCGGATGACCGGCAGGCAAGGTCAAAGTGCCGCGAAGGCCGTTGGGACGGTTGATCCCGCCGAGTCCCTTCAGTGAAGGTGGGCGCCATGTGTCCGGGACCACGGCCCCGGTCAGGTACAGCTCCCTAGCGGATCTTATAGGCCCAGGGGATGATAGTCCCTGACGCACCCCGCAGCCCCTTCGACATAGGCTTATGCGAGGCAAAGGTCCAGACCTTCGCCTTCAAAGGCTGAAGTTGTTGGTCACGATCGGCCTACCTGCTTTACGTAACGGATCAATCATGCGGCGCAGAACCTATGACGCATTGTGCGGCTTCCAACTCCAGTTCAATGCCCTGCATCAACCAGCGTCGGCCTTGCGCAACGCAGACGCGGACCTTACCGGCTTGCCCTGTAATTTGGGCCCGGCCTGCGCGGTCGCTATCGGAGCGGCGCGTGATTTCACCGGCAACGGCTCGGAGCCCACAGGCGTTTTTTCCATAGCTGCTGGCTGGTCGCGCGCATCGAACAACTCGTCCGCGATAAGCAACGCTGCCATCAACAACAATCGATCCTCGCCAACTTGGCCGAATTGCGCCACCAGCGCGTCGACCTTAGACTTTAAGTGGCCGCTCAGCGCCAGTAACCGCTGCTCCTCCCCTGCCCCGCACAGCAGGCGATACGTGCGTCCGTTCAGCGTAATCGCAACCTGCCCCATGTGCGTTAAGCATTCCAATCAACGCCGCACCATCGACACTCAATCAGTGCACGTGGCTCTAACGTGCATCTTCCGCTAAGGTATGAAGTGAATCGATCACCCATTCAATTCGATTGAGTGCTTCGTCACGCTGCCGCTCGAGAGCAACAATGCGCTCCCGCGCTGCAGTCAACTTTGCTGCAAGCTCCGCCTTTTCGGCTTCGAGCCTGGCAACCAGCGCTCCGTTTCCCTTTGGAGCAGTACGGGTCGCCGGCTGCTTGACCGGCACCATTTTTCTTGCCGCCATCGAAAGCTACTCCGCGCCACGCCCTGAAGCCCACCCAACAGCATGAAGAGCCGCCCGCTGATGCCAACGATAGGTGGGGTGCCGACTGTGCGTCAACCAGTGACGAAAACGCGCGCGTTTTCAGACAATCCTCGATTGACAGATGTGTGCTCTGTGACATCTATGGCGCAATCTTTCGGTGGCTGCCGAATGCGAGTCATGCGCCGGCCCCGCCAGCACATCGTCCCCGGAGATCAATCATGACCGTCAAGGTTGCCATCAACGGCTTCGGCCGCATCGGCCGCAACGTATTGCGCGCCATCGTCGAGTCGGGCCGCCGTGACATCGAGGTGGTGGCGATCAACGACCTCGGGCCGGTCGAAACCAACGCGCACCTGCTGCGCTTCGATTCGGTGCATGGCCGGTTTCCGCACGCCGTCAAGGTCGCCGGCGACACCATCGATGTCGGCCGCGGCGCCATCAAGGTGACGGCCGTCAAGAACCCCGCGGAGCTGCCGCATAAGGCGCTGGGCGTCGACATCGCGCTCGAATGCACGGGCATTTTCGCCACCAAGGACAAAGCGTCGATGCACCTGACCGCAGGTGCCAAACGGGTGCTGGTCTCGGCGCCGGCGGAGGGGGCGGATTTAACGGTCGTCTACGGCGTCAACCACGCCAAGCTCGCCAAGGAGCACTACATCGTGTCGAACGCGTCGTGCACCACAAACTGCCTCGCGCCGGTGGCCAAGGTGCTGCATGACGCCGTCGGCATCGACAAGGGCTTCATGACCACGATCCACGCCTACACCGGCGACCAGCCGACCCTCGATACCATGCACAAGGACCTGTACCGGGGCCGTGCCGCCGCACTCTCGATGATCCCGACCACCACCGGGGCGGCGAAGGCCGTCGGCCTCGTGCTGCCCGAGCTCAACGGCCGGCTCGATGGCACTTCGATTCGAGTCCCCGTTCCCAACGTGTCTGTGGTCGACTTCAAGTTCGTTGCCAAGAAGAAGGCAACCGTCGCCGAGATCAACGACGCGATACTGGCCGCATCCAAGGGTGCGCTTGCGGGCATATTGGGCACTACCGACCAGCCTAACGTATCGATGGATTTCAATCACGACCCGCACTCCGCGATCTTCCACCTCGACCAGACCAAGGTGATGGACGGCACGCTGGTTCGCGTGCTCGTCTGGTACGACAACGAGTGGGGCTTCTCCAACCGCATGAGCGATACGGCGGTCGCCATGGGCAAGCTCGGATAGCGCGCGGTTGTTTGGTTGGTCGGCCAAATTCAATGCACCGCTTTCTCCCGAGCCGCGTTGCCTTGACACGATGGCGGCCGTGCTCGAATAAGAGGCAGCCCGGCGATGAGAAGCGTCCAGGCACGGGCGGTTAGCTCAGCGGTAGAGCACACCCTTCACACGGGTGGGGTCGCAGGTTCGATCCCTGCACCGCCCACCATTGTCATCAGTAGGTGAGCCCTCCAGATTTGCAATTGGCCGTTTCATTTTCGATGCTGTGAGGCACTTCGAGCAACGGGAGGCTCAGCACAGCGGCAGCGCCAACCATCCTTAACTCCAGTTTTTTTGGGTCGCGCGATGTGGTGTGAGAGCTGTGGCGATGCCGTCCTCCAGGTCCGCAGAAACGGGCAAACGAGCGTCGACGATCACCTGTGTGTTTTGCGGGACCTCGTCGCCACCCGAAGCAGAATCATTTGATCTCAACCGGTCCGAAATTGCCGGAACCAACCCGCGATAACAGCGGTAAGCTATCCTATGCTGTCGTTGGGGTCTTGACGCCACCTCGTGCAACCTGCAGCTTCTTTGGTGGATCGCATGAATATCGGCACACACCGATAATTCCCAAGGGAGACGAACGATGGGTTACCGAGGCCTGCGTGCGCTTTTTGTCGTTGCATCGCTTTTGCTGCCGACTATCGCCCACGCACAAGCCCCTGCCGGCAAGCTGACCGTACTCACGTCGTTTTCCAAGGATGTGACCGATCCGTTCAAGAAGGCGTTCGAGGCGGCGCATCCGGGCACGACGGTCGAGATCCAGAACCGCAATACCAATGCCGGAATAAAATTCCTCGAAGAAACGAAATCCGCCAACCAAGTGGATATTTTCTGGGCGTCTGCGCCCGACGCTTTCGAGGTGCTGAAGGCAAAGAAACTGTTGCAACCGTTCAAGCCGAAGGCCACTGGCATTCCGGAAAAAATCGGCGCCTATCCGATCAACGAGAAAGACGGTTTCTTTTCGGGCTTCGCCGCGTCCGGCTACGGCATCATGTGGAATGAGCGCTACGTCAAGGCCAACAAGCTGCCAGAGCCGAAGGAGTGGCAGGATCTCGCCAAGCCAGCCTACTTCGACCACGTCTCGATTGCGGCGCCCTCGCGCTCCGGCACCACGCACCTCACGATCGAGACAATCCTGCAAGGCGAAGGCTGGGACAAGGGCTGGCGCACGATAAAGGAATTGAGCGGCAATTTCCGCAACGTCCTGGAGCGCTCGTTCGGCGTGCCGGATGCGGTCAATTCCGGCCAGGTCGGCTATGGCATCGTCATCGATTTCTTTGCGTTCTCGGCGCAGGCGTCCGGCTTTCCCGTGAAGTTTGTCTACCCGTCTGTCACAACCATCGTGCCGGCCAACGTCGGTCTCATTGCAAACGCGCCGAACAAGATGGCGGGCGAAGCCTTCATCGAGTACCTGCTGTCGCCGGCCGGTCAGGAGGTGCTGCTCGACAAGAGCATCCGTCGTCTGCCCGTGCGGCCCGAAACCTACGCCAAGGCGCCCGCCGACTATCCCAACCCGTTCAAGGACCCCTCGCTCGGCGGCAAGGTGACATTCAACTCGGAGGTGTCCGAGCAGCGCACGGCAGTCGTCGACACGCTGTTCGACCAGTTGATCACCTTCCAGCTCGATGGCCTCAAGGCGGCAACGAAAGCGATCCACGAGGCCGACGCCGCTTTGGCCAAGAAAGACAATGCGGACGGCCGCGCCAAGCTGAAACAGGCGCGCGATCTCATCGCCGCCATGCCGGTGACGGAAACCCAAGCGGCTTCGCCCGAGTTGCGTGCCGTCTTCACCGGCGCCAAGGAGAAGTCGGCACGGCAGGCAGAAACCGAGCAGCAGTGGGCCTCGGCCGCCAAAACCGCCTACGCCGAAGCCAAGGGCAAGGCCGACGAGGCCGCCAAGCTCGCAAAGTAACTTCGACGATGCAGCTTGGGTGCGCCTCGAGCGCGCCTATTCCGCGGCCTCCCTCTTGTTATCGACAGGCCCTCCATGAGCATCGCGCTCGATACACCCCGCGCCGCGACACGGCAGCGTCTTGCGACACCGGGCCAGATCGTCCTTGCGAGCGCCATAGCGTTGTTTCTCGCACTGTTCTTGGTCGTGCCGGTGGTGACGGTCGTCTACGTCGCCTTCACCGAAAAAGGCTCCGGCGCCTTCACGCTGATCAACTTCGCCGACTTCGCCCGCACCGACCTGTTCATCACCTCGTTCTGGAACTCGATGTACGTGTCGCTGATGACGGTGGCGCTCGCTTCCGTGTTCGCGCTGCCGCTCGCCTACCTGACCACGCGTTTCGAGTTCCGCGGCGCTGGCGTCATTCAGGCACTCGGCTTCGTCCCCCTGATCATGCCGCCATTTGCTGGCGCGATCGCCATGCAACTGCTGTTCGGGCGCAACGGCAGTATTAATCTGCTGCTCGATGACGCCTTTGGGTTCAAAATCCCCTTCATGGAAGGCCTTAACGGCGTGATCTTCACGCAGGCCGTCCACTTTTTTCCGTTCATCCTGATCAATCTGTCGACCTCGCTGCGCAACATCGACCGCTCGATGGAGGAGGCCGCGCAGAACCTCGGCAGTCAGGGCTTCCGGCTGTTCCGTCGCATCGTGTTCCCTCTCGCCATGCCCGGCTATATCGCCGGCGCCAGCCTCGTATTCGTGAAGGTGTTCGACGATCTCGCAACGCCGCTGCTGCTGAACGTCAAGGACATGCTGGCGCCGCAGGCCTATCTGCGCATTACCTCGATCGGCATCGCCGACCCGATGGGCTACGTCATCTCCGTCGTGCTGATCGTCGTCTCGGTCGCCGCCATAGGACTGTCGGCCTGGACCATGCGCGGGCGTGACTACGCCACTGTACAACGCGGTGGCGGTGGACTCGCGCAACGAAAGCTGAAGCCCTGGGAGAGTGCGATTGCCTATGGCGTCGTCGTTCTCATTCTCGTGCTCGTGCTCGCGCCGCACGTCGGCCTGTTCCTGCTCTCGATCGCGACCGTTTGGTCGTTCAGCGAGCTTCCGGACGGCTATACGTTCGCGCACTATGCGCGCGTATTCGTCGAATCGGGCGTTTTCATCAAGAACACGCTGCTCTATGCGTCGCTCGCCGGGCTGATCGACGTCGTGCTGGGCGTCGCCATCGCCTATCTCGTGCTGCGCACCCGCCTGCCCGGCCGACAGTGGCTCGATTGGACGGCGTCGGCCGCGCTCGCCATTCCGGGCGTAGTGCTCGGCATCGGCTATCTGCGCACGTTCTACGGTGTCAAGCTGCCGGACGGCACCTCCCTCGCGTCATTCTGGATCATCATCGTGCTGGCACTCGCGATCCGCCGTCTGCCCTATGCGCTGCGCTCGTGCTACGCGGCGCTGCAACAGGTGGCGCCCGCGCTGGAGGAGGCGGCGGAATCGCTCGGCGCCACTAAGTATCGAACCGTCAGGCGCATCGTCGTGCCGTTGATGATGGGCGGCATTCTGGCCGGCTTCGTCACCAGTTTCGCGACCGCCGCGGTCGAGCTGTCGGCCACCTTGATGCTGGTGCAGAACACTTCCGATGCGCCGCTGGCTTACGGGCTCTATGTGTTCATGCAGTCGCCGGCGGGGCGCGGACCTGGCGCGGCGCTGGGCATCATCGCCGTGCTGCTGGTCGCCGTCTGCACGCTGCTGTCGAACTGGGTGATCGAGCGCAACCAGAGCAAGCGGAGCGGCAAGTGACGGTCATGGCCCAACGGGAGACGACCAGCGTGCTGCCGCCAACCGGCATCGGGCCCAAGACCGCCGGCATCGAGATCCGCAATGTCAACCTGTCCTACGGCACGAACCACGTGCTCAAGAATGTCAGCCTGTCGATCAAGCCGGGCGAGTTCTTTGCATTCCTTGGGCCCTCCGGATGCGGCAAGACCACGCTGCTGCGCCTGATTGCCGGCTTCAACCAGGCCGACACCGGCGAGGTGCTGTTGGGCAACGAGGATATCGCCCGGCTGCCGCCCTGGAAGCGCGATGTCGGCATGGTGTTCCAGAGCTACGCACTGTGGCCGCATATGACGGTTGCGCGCAACGTCGCCTTCGGCCTCGAGGAGCGAAAGGTGCCGCGCGCGGTGATTGCCGAGAAGGTGAAAGCGGCGTTGGGTCTCGTTGGCCTCGAAAACCTGGCGGGTCGTTATCCCTCACAGCTTTCCGGTGGCCAGCAACAGCGTGTCGCCGTTGCCCGCACGATCGCGGTCGAGCCGAAAGTGCTGCTGCTGGACGAGCCGCTTTCGAACCTCGACGCCAAGATGCGCGTGCAGGTGCGGCGCGAACTGCGCGACCTGCAGCGGCGCCTCGGCCTCACTACGGTCTTCGTCACACATGACCAGGAGGAGGCGAACTCGATCTGTGACCGCATCGCGGTCATGAACGACGGCACGATCCAGCAGGTCGGCACGCCGATGGAGCTTTACGAACGCCCCGCTAGTCTGTTCGTCGCGAATTTCCTCGGCACCGCCAACATTCTCGACGGCGCGGTCAGCGGCTCCGGTGACGCGCGCGTGTTCGAGGTTGCCGGCGGCGGGAGCGTCGAGGTGCCGGCTGTCGCAGTCATACCGGCCGGAGCGAAGCTCGTCTTCCGCCCCCAGCACGTCCGCCTGAAAGCGCCAGGCGAGGCGGGCCTCTCGGGGCAGATTCTCAACCGTGAGTTCCTCGGCGCAAACGTCCGCTACGGCGTGCGCCTTGGCGTATCCGAGGTGCTCGTTGAGGCTGCGTTCGAGTCCGCCGCAGGTCTGCGTGCCATCGGCGATACGGTCAGCATGGCGATAGCGCCGGAGCGCGCCGCGTTTCTCGCTCACTGATGGAAGATCCGCGACGGCGCCGTCGCCTGGCAATCTCGGACACAGTTCCGTCCGGTCGCCCAGCGAAGCCGCCGACACGAGGCTCAACCTGGGCCGCGTTTCTCTGGTTAACGGTCGTTTCGAGCACAGGCCACAAGCGACTCGCCCAAAAGGTAGAGCGAGATGCCGAGTGATAGTCATGCCCGACTTCGCGAGCGCATTGGAGTTCGTGCACAATCGTCCGTAGCTGGAGGCCTCGCGATTGCGTTCGCGCTTTGTGCCTGATCGACAGTGATCAAGGGGCAGGATGCATTGCTCTCGCGAGAGGCCGGTGCTCGTGACCCGTTGCGGTCCTCGCCAAGCCGGCGCAAGATGAGCATCGTTGCGTGTTGTTCTCTAGTTGACACAGTGCCGACAATGCGGGGTCGCAACACACTTATGTAGTCGCGTGAGCTGTACCCAGTTCAATGGGAGGTAATCGATGACCAAGACAACTTCAGCGATGCTGGTTGCCACGATGGCAGTGGCGGGCGGCGTGCTCGCTCAGTTTGCCATGGGCCAATCGGCCGATCAAAAACTTGGAAAAGTGCATTTCACTACGTCATGCAAGCCTGCGGCGCAGGCGCAGTTCGACAGGGCAATGCTTTATCAGCATTCATTCTGGTACCGCGCGTCCCAGAAAGCGTTCGAAGAGGCGCTAAAAGCCGATCCCGACTGCGCCATGGTCCATTGGGGCATCGCGCTCAGCCTCCTCTATAACCCGCACGCTCCACCGCCGGCAGAAAATCTCCCGGTGGGTCTTGCCGCGCTGGATAAAGGCAAGGCGATGGCCGTGAAAACTCAGCGCGAAAGAGATTATCTCGACGCGATGAGCGCCATGTACGCTGATTATGCAAAGGTCGACCACCGCACGCGCGTGCAAAGTTATGTGAAAGCCATGGAGCAGTTGGCGCAGCGGTATCCTGATGACGACGAGGCACAGATCCACTATGCGCTGGCGCTCAATGTCGGGGCCTCGCCCGCCGACAAAACCTACGCCAATCAACTCAAGGGAGCGGCGATCCTGGAGAAAATCCACTTGCGCCAACCGCAGCATCCAGGCGTTTCACATTACTTGATCCACCTCTATGACTATCCGGCGATCGCGGAGAAAGGCATCGACGCGGCGAGGCGCTATGCCAAAATCGCACCTGATGCGCCGCACGCACTGCACATGCCCTCGCACATCTTCACGCGCGTCGGATACTGGAAGGAGTCGATTGCGTCCAACATTGCCTCTGCCACCGCCGCCAAGGAAAGCAAGGAATGGGACGACCAGATGCACGGCATGGACTACTCGGTCTACGCCTATCTGCAGCTGGGGCAGGACAAGAATGCACGCGCCATTGTCGAGGAGATGGAGAAGATTACGGACCATAAGCGGTTTCCTGGACATTACGCGCTTGCTGCCAGCCCGGCGCGCTACGTGGTCGAGCGCAGCGATTGGAAATCCGCTATGAACTTGCAGGTGCGTCCGACGCAGTTCGCCTATTCAGATGCGATGACGCATTTCGCACGCGCTCTCGGGGCGGCAAGATCAGGCAATCTGGAGGCCGCCAAGGCGGACATCGCCAAGCTCGCAGAGCTGCGGGAAAAGCTGCGCGAGGCGAAGGACGCTTATTGGACTGAGCAGGTCGATATTCAGTGGCAGGTTGCGTCCGCCTGGTTGCTTTATGCCGAAGGCAAGCACGATGACGCGCTGAAAACCATGAGCGCAGCCGCCGATGCCGAGGACAAGACCGAGAAGCACCCGGTGACCCCGGGCGTACCGAAACCGGCGCGCGAACTGCTTGGCGACATGCACATGGAGCGCGGGATGGTCAAGGAGGCGCTCGTCGCCTTCGAGGCAACGCTGAAGAAGGAGCCAAACAGGCTCAATGCCTATGTGGGCGCGGCCAGAGCTGCCGAGAAGTTGGGCGATGCGGCTAATGCCCGGCGGTATTGGGCAAAGGTTGTCGAGCAGGCGGCGGATGCCGACGCTACCAGAACCGAAATTGCGGATGCTCGTGCGTTCACGGCCAGGAAGCCGTGAGTTGAGGAGTGCGATTAGTGTCGCGCGTCTTGTGAGCTACTCACGCTGGCGCGCGAGACTTGATTGAATGGGTCTGACAGATGCTCAAACTGAACGCGCAGGTGCGATCATTGGTCGGTCCCAGTCGTTGGGCGGTACCACTGCATCGATCGCGCCATGCTCTTGTCGGAGCGTTGGTGTTGGTAATCATTGGCGTGATCGCCATCGGTGCGTTCGCCACATCAATACCGCCCCAATCGGTGCAGATCAACGGATATGCCGGTTACCTAGGCGAGTGGGAGTTGACCGCCACCCTGTCGAGAAATGCCCCAGGCACCGTCCATGACCTCTCGGGCCCAATGCGCATGAAGCACGTAGGGATGTGCAGTAAAGACGGCCCGGAGGAAAAAACCGGCGAGATGCAGCTCCGGCTTTCTCGGTTGTCATCCAATGTCGATGTGAGACTGATGTTCGACGGCATCGAGTGCACCCACCGCGGTAACATGTCGGACGCCTATATCGGGACGATGGTTTGCCCCGACAGGCGAGCGGTACCCCTCACGCTTTGGATCAAATAGTTGCCCGATGCGCCAGCTACAACGAAGATCCTGCTTTTCGCGGCCTCGAATCAGTCAGGGGCGAATTTCGGCTATGATGGGTAAGTGGTCGGAGATAGCGCTGGCGGCCAAGTCAACACGGCTGCCGAGCAAGGCCGACGCTGGCCGGCAATAAATCCGGTCGAGCTTGAAGAGCGGAAACCGGGCCGGAAATGTCCGGTGCTGCGTGCGGCCAGGCAGCTTTTTGGCAAGAATGTTTTGCATGGAGCCGGGCCACATCCAGTCGTTGAAATCGCCCATGGCCACCGTCGTCACCTCAGATGAGGTTGTCAGCGCAGCCAGTTGTTGGCATTGCCGGCGTCGCTCGACGAATTTCAAACCGAGGTGTGTCGCGAGGACGAACAGCTTGCCGGCGGGAGCATCCACGATCGCCGTAATGGCACGGCGCGGCTCGCGACCTGGAACGGAAATGTCATGCACGCTGGTGTCGAAAATGGGCCAGCGGCTCAGCAGCACTTGACCATAGTCTCCATCTGGCGAGGTGATGGCAGCCGCGGCGATACCGTTGTGACCAAGAGCGCGCTTCAACATCGCCACGGGATGCTCCGTTCCTGGCGCGCGACGCGAATCGACCTCCTGCAAAGCAAGTACGTCGGGATCAGCGCGGCGAATAAGTGCGAGCATGCGCTCGAGGTCGTGGCGACCGTCCGGCCCCATTCCGCCATGGATGTTCCACGTCATCACGCGGATGGCCGCACCTGACTTCATCACCGCCCGCTATTTCCTAGCCGCGCGGCCAGCCGTTGTGCGCCGAAGACGGCGACAACCCATATCACAGCTGCACCCGCCAGGAGGGCGAGATCGGCTGCAGTTGGCGCGACGAGAAATCGATAGATCTGATAACCAAGCGCCGACATCAGCAAAAGACCCGGCAGCAGGCCGAGGACCGTACCGGCCACGTAATCGACAAATCGAATGCTGCTGGCCCCAGCAACCAGGTTGACAATTGTGAACGGGGCGATCGGGACTAGGCGGATTGCCGCGATGGCAAGGATCCCGCGGCGCGCGACGCTATTTCGTATCCGGCCAAGTCGAGGGCCAAGAAGGTTCCGCAACGGTTGTCGACCGAGCCATGCGCCGATGCCGTAAGTTAGTATCGCGCTGCCAACACTTCCAAGCAATGCGTAGGTAAACCCCAAGAGCGGTCCGAATGCTGCTGCCGTCGCAGCGATCAGAACGACCAGCGGAAAGGCGACGAGCCCACCCAACAGGTATCCCCCGATGACGTACAGCGGCGCCGAGGGGCTGGTTGCCAGATTTGACATCATTGATTCCAGCGCCGATGGCTGCAACAGATTCGACAGCGGCGTGAAATGCCATGCGAGGGTCAGCGACAGAACCAGCAGCAGGGCGCCGCCCAGCTTCGCCAGCATTCCAAGCGTCAGTCGCGGCGCATGGCCTGTTAGCTCCAGTGCCGCGAATGCCCCGGCCGCGATGGGGCGTTCCGGATCAGCAATGCCTTCAACGTAACGCGCCATCTCCTCCGGATCAGGTTCGCCGTCATTGACATCGCGCAAACTGTGGCCGCGTCCTTTGAGCTCGTACGATGCCCGGATCAGGCCGCGGTCTTCCGCAATATGACGAGCGACGTCAGCTGCTGTCACGCCGCAATGATCGGCCAACAGTCGATTGCGAATGTCCAGGATGCCCGCACGTTCCTGCTTACTGGTGGCTTCGATCGCCAAATCGCATTCCGTGTCCGTGCCCATCGAGCGGTTGTTGAGATTGGCGGACCCGATGCGAAGAAACCGGTCATCAATGATCATGACCTTGGAGTGCATCATCGTATCGGTGAATGTTCGCTCATTCTCCACATGCGGATAGACCAATCGGACGCGGTCGCCCACGCCCGCCTCGTGCAGGGTGCGCATGAAACGAAGGCGTCCATTACGCATTGTCCGCGCTTCAATCCATGATTCGTGGTTTTGCGGCCCGATCAGCAGCGTCTCCATTGCCTGCCGCTGCTGCATGCGTTGCGCAATTTGCTGAGCGATGGGAACGGACGTGAAGAATTGGTTCTCGATATAGAGGGCACGTTCGGCGATCGCTATGGAATCTAAAAATAACGCTTCGACTTCCCGCCGCTCTTTGACCTCGCCCATGGCGGGTTGGGTGCGTGAGAGGCCTACCGACACGTTCTGAAAGTCCGGCTGCACGACTGGGGGCCAGGGATCACCCGCCGGGTCGGCGTCCGGCAGCTCTTCAGCGGTGACAGAGCGCCAGCGATCCCGGGCGATGTCGTGGAGCGCGCGCGCCGCATCTCCGTCGACCACTGCCTGCACGTCATGAAACGGCCGGTACGGTTTTCCGCCTGGGTCGATGCGAAACGGGTTATCGATGGCATGCTCAAGTGTGTCCCAGCGGCGCCCGGTCAAATCAAGACCACCCGAAAAGGCGACTTGACCGTCGATCACGACGATCTTCTGATGCTGCGAAGCACCTAACGGCACCTGGTTGTCGAGGGAAAAATGCACGCGGGGTGGAGTCCGCCACTGCAGCGAGAACAACGGAAAGCTCTCGCGCTCTGCTGCATAGAGCAGCGAATAATCCCACAGGAGCAGGTAGACATCGAGCCTGCTTCGCTCAGCGACCAACGCGCTCAGAAAGGGCGCTAGCTCGGCCGGATAGCCATCTTTCGTTTCTCCGCTGGCGTCGACCAAACGGGTGCGGCTGTCCAGATCCCAGCCCATGATGACGATGGATCGGCGCGCCAGCAAAGCCGCTTGTCGCACGGCGCCAAAAAACGCAGCGCCGTCGATCAAAACGGAGAACCGGTTTGCCCTTTCAATACGCCAGACATTGACGTTGGGTGAAAGGATTGGCATCGCGCGATATGGGCTCCTTCAGCCCAAGGCAACGCTTTAGTCGTTCAAAGGTTCGGGCTCGCCCCATGCTAGCTGGCCTACGGGGCGCTTCACCCTACACTTGAGCCCGCAAACTCCTGCAGATTAGGATAGAGCCCGCAACCTCGTTAACCCAACGCGCGCTCACCGGAAGTTGGATTTCCGGTCACCTCTGGCGTTTGGTGGGTTGGTAGCGCCGACGCGAGATGACCCGAAGCGGTCCTGCAGATGCTTTGCAGTCAGAGCACTGAGCGAACAACCAGATATAGCCCGAGCAGTAGCAAGCCCCAAAAGAACCAGCGGCGAAACACCAGGGGCGATAGGCGCAAACGAATAGCCTGACCGACCCACATGCCTGCGCACGCGAAGGCAAGGGCAGCGATCGTACTTCCAGCCATCGAGACGCTGAGGCCTCCCTCCGCCGCCACATTGACAGCAAGTGCCATGGTGGAGACCGTGAAGGATAGGCCGAGCGCCTGGACAAGTTCATCCTTCTCAAACCCGATGGCCTGGAGGTAGGGAACTGCCGGTATGACGAACACCCCCGTAGCAGCGGTGATCGCTCCTGTTACAGTACCGACCAGTGGTCCGAGAACCGGCTCCATTGACTTGGGGGCACTGAGGCGCGCTGCGCCAAGACCAGTGACCGCATAAATCGCCAAGGCTATCCCCAGCAGGGCTGTGCCATAGCGTGCGCTTGCGCCGGCCATGAGGCCGATCCCGACCCACGTTCCCAGGCAGACCGCGAGCATCATCGGCCACAATCGCCGTAGTACCAAGCCCAGCGCAGGTCCGGCGAGCGTTTGCCAGATGTTGGTGATGAACGAGGGCAGAATGAGTATGGCTGCCGCTTCGACGGATGGCATCACGATCGCAAGTAGCCCCATCGATATGGTCGGCAGACCGAGACCGGTCACGCCTTTGACGAGCCCGGCAAAAGCAAACACGGCGCCGATGAATATGAGAGTTCCGTCCAGCATCAGGATGACTCTGCTCGGACGCTCAAAAACTCGCAATGCGAAAATTACAGAGCTAGCCCGACCTTCTCAAAGGGTTGGGGTCGGCACGGAGGTAATTTCGATGACAGGGCAGGAGCGGCGCGCAGAGCATAGCC
>JBGTIU010000070.1:0-40254 GCA_041745515.1 Hyphomicrobiaceae bacterium
CAAGCACCGAATTGCCCCAAACCGCCGGCTCCTCATTGTCGCAACTCAGATCAGCTTCTGTTCCTTAAGGAAGCCAGTTGCGACTTCCTCGATTGTCTTCTTCTCGACGTCGACGCGGGCATTGAGCTTGGCCATGATCTGATCATCCAGCTTGGCCGAAAGCTCGTTCAGAATATCGGCGAGCTTCGGGTTCTTGTCGAGCGCCGCTTTACGAACGACAGGTGTCATGGCGTAGTTCGGAAAGTAACCCTTGTCGTCGGTCAGGACCACGAAGTCGAAGGCAGGAATGCGGCCGTCGGTGGCGAATACGAGGCCGACGTCGACTTGGGCGTCCTTGAGCGCCTGATAGACGAGGCCGGTGTCCATGCGCACGACATTCTCGCGGGTGAACTCGAACCCATACGCCTTCTGCAATGGCTGGAGACCGTCAGGCCGCGCGTAGAACTCGGCATTGCAGGCGAGCTTCAAAGCTTGACCGCCTTTGACCTTGGCCGCGAGGTCGGAGAGGCTCTTGATGCCCTTGGCCGCCGCGTCTGACTTCCGCATCGCCAACGCATAACTGTTGTTGGCCTTCGATGGATTGAGCCAGACGAGCCCCTTCGCCGCGTCGAGTTCCTTGACCTTGGCATAGGTCTGCGCGGGATCGAGCTTGTCCGTCACCTTGTTGTAGGTGATCAGCGACGTGCCCGTGTATTCCCAGTAAACATCGACTTGGCCGGCTTCCTGCGCCTGCCGCAGCGGCGCCGATCCCATGCCGGCGCGCTTGTCGATTGCGATGCCCTTCGCCTTCAGGAGTTGAGCGGTCATCTCCGAGATGAGCTGTTGCTCGGTGAAGTTCTTGCCGCCGACAACCACCGCCTGGGCAAGTGCTGTCTGCGGTGCGGCAATCTGGCCAAGTAAGGCTGTCAACCCGGCTATTACTGCTGATCGGTACATCACATTGCTACTCCTCGTACTGGTTGTCGTTCGGCTTTCGGCCCCTTCTTCAGCGAAGAGGGTTCACTCCGCGTGGCACGAGCCAATACTGGATCTGCCCCACGAGAAAGTCGGCAAAAATGGCAAGCAGCGCGGTCGGTATGGCGCCCGCTAACAGCATGCCCGGCTCCATCAGATCGATGCCGGTGAAGATCAGCTCGCCCAAGCCTCCGCCGCCGATCAGGAACGCCAGCGGTGCCGTGCCAACGTTGATGACAAGTGCGGTGCGCACGCCGGCGAGGATGACGAACATCGCGTTCGGCATCTCGACCTGCCATAGGATCTGGCGCGGCTTCATCCCCATGCCGCGCGCCGCCTCTATCAGGGGGGCGGGAACTGAACGCAGGCCCGACAAGGTATTGCTGACGATCGGCAAAATCGTCAGCACCGTCAAACCAAAGATCGCGGCCGGCGCGCCTATGCCGACAATCGCCATGGCGATCGCGAGCTTGGCGAGCGTCGGGATGGTCGCACCCAGATTGACGATCGGCAGCACCGCGTCGGCGTAGCGGCTGTAGCGCTCCCGCGTCAGCCAGATGCCGATGGCGATGCCGAGCACAATGGCCAGCCCGGCGGAAATCGCAACCAGCCTGATCTGCTGCTGCACCAGATACACGACATCGGACGAGTGTTTGAGGATCGACGGCAGCAGGCCTTGCGCCTGCACGTAGGCGCCGAGCGCGAAGACGCCGAACAGCAGCCCCATGCGCCAGATGCTCTTCAGGTCTTGCGCGGCCATGGCTCAGGTTCTCCCGAGGGCCGGCGCCAGCGCGTCGGTGATGGCGCCTTGCGTAATGCAACCTTCGACGGCGCCCTGATCGTTGACGCACGAAAGCCAACCGACGGCGTGCGCAAACATCACCGAAACCGCGGTGCGGACATCGGCATTGACATTGATCGTGGCGGGCAACGTCTCGCGATAATCGGACACCTGCCCCTGGCGACCGCGCGCGGCCTCGAGCTTGATCATGCCGCTCGGGCGCCGCTGGTCGTCGACGACCGCCAGACCGGCGAGGCCGTGCTCCTCCATCGACTTCGCCGCGCGGTCCAGCGAGTCCTCAGGCTTCGCGACCGGGCAATCCCGCATCATCACAGCACCGACTTTCATCAACCGCAGCCGCTTAAGTGCGCGATCCGAACCGACGAAGTCGGCGATGAAACCATTTGCCGGGTGCGACAGGAGCTTGTCGGGGGTGTCGCACTGGATGAGCCGGCCTTCCCGGAAGATGGCGATCCGCGACGCCATCTTGACCGCCTCGTCGATGTCGTGACTGACGAACATAACGGTCTTTTTCAGCGACGACTGCAGCTTCATGAATTCGTCCTGGATCACCTCCCGATTGATCGGATCGATGGCGCCGAACGGTTCGTCCATGAGCAGTACCGGCGGGTCGGCGGCGAGCGCGCGGACCACGCCTACTCGTTGCTGCTGGCCGCCCGACAGTTGCTTCGGATATCGCTTGAGATAAACCGACGGCTGGAGATTGACGAGTTCCAGCAGTTCCGCGGCGCGCTTGCGCGATTTGCGCCGGTCCCAGCCAAGCAAGTCCGGAACAACGCAGATATTGTCCTCGATGGTTTTGTTGGGAAACAGGCCGATCTGCTGAATGACGTAACCGATGGATCGCCGCAGCTGCACCTCGTCAATGCCGCTCGTGTCACGACCGTCGATGTGGATCTTGCCCGACGTCGGCGGGATCAACCGATTGATCATTTTCAACGCCGTGGTCTTGCCGCAACCCGACGGTCCGAGCAGCACGCAGACCTCGCCGGCGCCGACCTCCATGTCGACATTATCGACAGCGGTGTGCGTGCCGAAGATCTTCGTGAGACGCTCGAGACGGATCATTATGCCCTCGGATTCAGGAACGCAGCTCGCGCGGCGTCAGCCAGCGCTGGAAGGCGAGCAGACTGTAATCGGCTGTGATGGCAAGTAGGCTGACGGCGAGCGCGCCGGTTATGAGCTGCCGGATGTCGGTCTGGGAAATACCTCGGGAGATAAAAACACCAAGTCCGCCGGCGCCGATGTAGGTGGCGATCGTTGCAATCGCGATTCCGAGCACGACGGCATTGCGCACGCCGCTGATGATGACCGGCATCGCGATCGGCAGTTCGACCTCGCGCAGCCGCTGCAGCGGAGTCATGCCCATACCAATCGCAGCTTCGCGCAAGCTTGGGTCCACGTTCATGATGGCGGTGTAGGTATTGCGGATGATCGGTAGTTGCGAGTAGACGACAAGCGCGATCACGGCCGGCACGTAGCCGATGCCATAGCCGAACGGGGCCAGCAGTGGAATGAGCAGGCCGAACAGCGCAATCGAGGGGATCGTCATCATCATTGACGCCACATAAAGCACGCGATCCGCGACTGCCCGGCTCTGCGTGATGGCAATGCCGATCGGTACGCCAAGCAGGATGGCAAGCCCGACCGACACGCTGACGATCGAAATGTGCTCGAGAGTGCGTTGGCCGATGACGGGCAGATTGGCGGCGATGAAAGCGAGCGTTTCCATGGGCTGGGCAAGGGCCTCGCGCTGACCCGACAGGCCGAGAGCCCGGCAACGGACTGCCGCCGGGCATCAAGGATCTGTCGCGGTATCGCGCAGACAGCGTGCTCGCCCGAGCACCTCCCGCGATATCAGAAAACCGACATTCGAAAATAGCGCCTCGTCACCCTCGCGTCATTATGGCCGCGCCGGCTTGGCTGAGTTTGCGACGCGTGTCGCCCCTGGAGTGACACCGAACCTCAGCCGGTAATTCTGACCCAGGTGTGAGGAACTGGAGAAGCCGCACGTCAACGCAATCTCCGTGATCGATCTGGTCGATTGCGTCAGCAGCTTATGTGCTTCCTTCAAGCGCAGCTCCATGTAAAATTTTGCGGGGCCCTTCCCGAAGATCTTGTTGAACGAGCGCTCCAACTGTCGCTCGGAAGTGCCTACGAGGATTGCCAGTTCGCCTGTGGGGAGAGGATTGGTGATATTGGCCTCCATCAGAAGAACCGCTTTGGCCATGCGCTCGTCGCTGACGCCGTAACGCCACCTGACATCCATCCGCTGCGTTTCACTGTCACTGCGGAACCGGCCATAGAGAAAATTATCGGCAATATCGGCTGTGAGCTGTTGTCCGTGCTTGCGCGAGATCAGGGCCAGCATCAGATCCAGCGATGCTACGCCGCCGGCCGCGGTCATCCTGTCGCGATCGATGCAATAGAGCACACGCTCAACGATGCAGTTGGGCTGCTCCTCGACGAGCGCGAGAAGGCGTTCCCAATGGATCGTGCAGCGGTAGCCGTCGAGCAGACCGGCGCGGGCCAGAATAAGCGTGCCATTGCTCAAGGCGCCGATGGGAACGCCGCGAGCAGCGAGCTTGCGAAGCCAGGCAAAAACTCCGCGATCGCGGTACGCTTCCAGGTCGAGGCTGGCGACGACAAACACGAGATCTAGGGCTTGCGTCCGCGCGGACGCGGGTTGGCAGAGCAACTGGAAATCGGAACCGGATCTAACTGGGGCTCCGTCGGCACTGAGCAGCGACCAGTCGTAAAGGCTGCGGCCCGAGATTCGGTTTGCTGCACGAAGCGGCTCGGCAGCCGTGGTCAATGCCATCATCGAAAACCCCGGCACAAGCAGGAACCCGACGCGCTCCGGACCACTTGAATTGATTGCCGCCATAGGGGCCTGGCTCGCGTTACAGCTGGAAGTCTGACCTTCCAAGCCTGCACAACCCGTGGCAACGCGCAAGCTCCTGATCAAGTCGGGACTGGCCTGTTGCGCTCACCATGGCATGCGCCGTTGCACGGTGGCAGGACGATTTTCGCCGCGGCCGAGCGCGATCGCGGGGCGGCAATTCGAACCTTCTTCCAGCACGACGCGTCACCGGCATGAGCACGTCCGCTCCCGCTTCAACCCGAGAGAAATGCCATGCCGCAAACATCGAAATCCGTGGTTCGACTGTCAGCTGCCACCGCCTTCGCACTGATTGCTTTCGGTCTCGTCGCAGGCCGCGCCGAGGCCGCCTGTTTCAACGGCAACACCGGGCTTTCCGGGCACCAGCTTGCCAGCGCCAACAAGTCCGCCGTGCTCAAGAGCAAAGCCCAGAAGCGAGCGCGCGGCTCGTGGAACGATCGGGCGCAGTCGCTGATGGGGACGTCACGCGCCAACTGGGGCAACGCCATCAACCACTCCTACTATTGCCATCACTCCTTTGTCTGGCATTGCACAGCCTACGCCCGCCCCTGCGTTTGACCCCCTCAACGAACGGTCAGTCTGGATAAATGGCGCAAATCCATCAACACCGAGCACATGCGCACCAAACCGACGCGCAACGGCCACGGCGATGTCGCCGTGGCCGCAGCCGCGATCGAGCACTGTGCCGCCCACGGGCAGCAGGCCGCGCTCCAAAAAAGCACGGCGGTCATCATGCCGCTGAGGTCGGGCAGATCCTGCAACAGTTCGGGCATCACCGGGCGAAGGTCCGGCTCTGCTTCCCTTGCATCCGCAACGTCCGCCAGCAGGCGATCGACCGGCCCGACAACAGCCGCATCTTTATCTTGTAAAAACATCAGCCGATCCTTCGCCTCGAACACGTGGCATATATTGGCGTGTAAGCGAACCTGTGCGTCATCCCACAGCCGGCCAAGAGGAGCGACTGTATTGTCACGAGGCCTGGAATCGAAGCAGCTGGGGGTCGTTTTGCCCGCAACCTATCGCAACTGCATGCGCCATCTTGCAGGCGCCGTGACTGTCGTTGCCACAGGGCCCGCAGGCGCACGCTTCGGGCTGACCGCGACAGCAGTCTGCTCACTATCCGACGACCCGCCCACACTGCTTGTATGCGTTAACCGCCTGACGAGCGCGCATGACGTAATCCAGAGCCGCCGGCACTTCAGCATCAATCTGCTGGCGGCCGACCAGGAAGCTGTAGCCGCTCGGTTTGCGGGCCGTGCCGGGCTCAAAGGCGAGGCGCGTTTTGCCGGAGCCGGTTGGAGCACGCTAGCTACTGGCGCGCCGATCCTCGTCGACGCGCTCGCAGCCTTCGATTGCGAGATCGCCCAGGAGCACCTGTTTCCGACCCATACGATTTTCATTGGCCAGGTAGTTGCGACCGCGGCCCGCGACGCCGTCGATCCGCTGCTGTATCTGCGGGGCCGGTTCCGCCACGTCCAACCAGCTTGAAATTACTCGCAAAACCCTGCCATTGCAGGCAACACACGGCTCGACTATGGTGCGGCCCGCGGTCGCCTGATGGCAACGTCCCGACCGCGGCAATGGGGCGTCGCCAAGCGGTAAGGCAACGGATTTTGATTCCGTCATTCGGAGGTTCGATCCCTCCCGCCCCAGCCAGTGTTTTCAATGCTTTGGAGTTCGGGCGGCCAGGACATTCATCATGCAGAAGGAGAGGGCGATGGTATTACGGAAAAGTCGCCTCTAATACTATACGCGGGCCATCACGATCGTCGTGCAGGCGCTCTCGAGTTTCGACATCTCGCGGGATGCCGCCATCCGGATATCGAGCCGACGCGTCTCGCCACGCACGATCGGACAATAAGGGTCGGGCTCGCCAAGCGCACCCATCAGGCGGCGACGGCCAGCACAGCCACCGTGGCAGGCAGCGAGGTGCGCGCATCTCTGACATGCTGATGGTAACGATCGAGCGTCAGCGAAGGGCGCGGTATCGATGATATCCGATCCCAGATTGAGGAGGATATCCAGCGGCGCACCCTTTCCCGGCCAATAAACACACGGCTGCACCGTCGCGCGTGGCGTGACTCGAACGGTACCGATGCCGCAGCCGCCCATGCGCGGAGGCAGTCCGGCCATGGCCCGCACGAGCGGTTCGCCGATGGCGATCACGTCCGTGCGTGCGAACAGAGCCTCGAAGCCGGTCCAATACTGTTCGTAGGTCAACGCAAATGCATCCGTTCGAACCGACTGATAGACATTGATGCGCAGAGCAGCGTCGTAGGTTTTTGCAACGGCGGCGATATCGGCCAAGCGGTCGAAGTTGGATTGCATCATCACGGCGATGATCGTCACTGGCACGCCGAGCCGGCGGCATCGCGCCGCCTGCTCGTGCACCAGCGCCCAGTTGCCAGCGCCGCGCTGCTGGTCCTGCTCGGCCTCGGTCGAGTAATCGAGCGAGAACTCGATGTCGTTGAAAGCCACCAGATCGGCATCGGGGACAGCGGCCACGGAGTATCCGTTCGAGGTCATGGTGAGCTTGATCGGCTGCCTACGCAGATAGGCGAGGAGTTCTGGGAACTCCGGGTGCAAACCGTTTTCACCGGTGCCGAGATTGACCGATCGCACCGGGATGCGATCCATGACCGCGCTCACCTGCTCTTTTGTCAGGCGATCGACGCGTGAGGGGTCCCGGTAGCAGAAGGCACAAGAAAGATTGCACTCGTTCGTCAGTCCGAGCCCGAGCGCGAACTGGTTAGGTCTCGTAGGCGTATCGGCGAGAACGACTTCGGTCATGTTTGGACTCGTGATGCGCGCGATTGTTTCTGATAGCCTACATCCGAATGGGTAACAGCGACACACATTCAGGACTGACAAACTTGATGCACTGTCGAAGCTAACCGATGGATCTCCAGCCAGACCAGACTCCGGCGCTTTGGGACAATCACGTCTCAGTGTACGAGCGTGTATTCGAACCCTTCAGCCTCGGCTTCGCTCGAGCAGCCATCGATAGGCTCGACCTTGCGCCTGCCTCGAACGTTTTGGATGTCGGCTGCGGTGCCGGTGGTGCGGCACTCCAACTCGCTACACAAAGTCATCGCGTCACCGCCATCGACGCCTCGCCGTGTATGATTGCGCGCACCCGCGAGCGCAGCTCCCTTGCGGGCGCTGCCATCGACGCCGCAGTCATGGACGGAATGGCGCTCGATTTGCCTGACGATAGCTTTGATGCCGCTTTGTCCGTCTTTGGTGTTATTCTATTTCCGGATGCGGTACGTGGGATGTCCGAGCTTCGACGGGTCGTGCGCCCGGTGGGCCGCGTCGCAGTCGTCACATGGACTGAACCGCAGAACTACGAGCTCGCTGCCGAGTTCCGTGCTGCGACACTTACGGTCGACCCTGACCGGCCACCTGCCCCGCTACCTGCCCAATTGCGCTATCGCGAGGCGTCGGATTTCACGACATTGTTCGAAATGGCCGGTCTCAAAGGGCCGCGCATTGAGACAGTCACGAGTCGCCTCGACGTACCGTCAGCCCGATGGGTCGCTGAGAACATCGCCTTCGCGCCAGGTATGGCCGCCATGGTCGAAGGGCTCGGAGTTAAGGCGCCCAAGGTGCTTGACGCCTTCATCGACCGCCTCGAACTGCGATACGGGCCCGGACCGATCAAGCTCGCAGGTGTCGCCTTAATTGGCGTAGCAGACGTTCTGTGAGTGCCCATTCAGCTAGCTCGCCATAACGGAGCTGTGATGAACCCAACTTGTCTTGTGAGCGGACAGCTCGCCCGATGTTCGACACAATGCTGGGTAGTGCCCGCCCCTCCAAGAGGGCGGCCTTGAATGGCGAAAAAGAGGAGCAACTCGAATGTTGACCCGCCGTATCGTCGTCGTCGGATTAAGTGCGAATACGGCCCTGATCAGCTGGACCGCCCGGGCGCAGGGTCAGTCGCCGCCTCTGGTATTCACGGCGATTCCCGATGAGGACGAAACGCGCCTCGTCGAACGCTTCACCCAATACGCCAAATATTTCGAGAGCAAACTTGGCGTGCCGGTCAAGTATCTCCCCGTGAAGAGTTACCCGGCGGCCGTAGCTACGTTCACCAACAACCAGGTTCAATTCGGCTGGTTCGGCGGGCTGAGCGGCGTGCAAGCACGGCTTGCCGTGCCGGGCTCGAACGCCATCGCGCAAGGCGCCGAGGACGTGGAGTTCAAGAGCTTTTTCATTGCCAATACCGCTACGGGACTGTCAGCCTCGAAGGAGTTTCCCAAGAGCGTCCAGGGACGCACCTTTACTTTCGGGGCGCGGGGCTCGACGTCGGGCCGCTTGTTTCCGGAACATTTCATCCGCGAGGCACTCGGCAAAGCACCGGAGGCGGTGTTTTCTCGCATCGGCTACTCGGGTGATCACAGCCGCACGATCCAGCTCGTCCAATCGGGTGCATTCGAGGTTGGTGTGGTCAATCACCTGGTGTGGGAACAAGAGGTCAAGAGCGGCAAGGTCGACACCAAAGCCGTGGTCGCTATCTGGGAAACACCGACCTACCCAGACTACCACTGGGTCGCCCGTGGCGATATCGACAGCAGATACGGCGCGGGCTTTCGGGACAAACTGGCCTCGGTCATCCTCGCCATTGAAGATCCAAAACTGCTCGCGATCTTCGATCGCTCGAAGTTCATTGCCACAAGGAACGAGAATTACAAAGTGATCGAAGATGTCGGCAAGTTGACGGGCCTCATCAACTGAGCATTGATCTGAGCCTGCCCCACATGCTGACGACCCTTGCGAGTCTCGAATCCACGATCGCGAGGGACGTGACCTTCGAGCTCAATGGTGCGTCGGCGGTCTATGGCGATCAGCAGGTGCTCACGGACATCGATCTCACGATACGCACGGGCGAGTGCGTGATTCTCATGGGGCGCAGCGGCGCCGGTAAAACGACACTCCTGAATCTGCTCCATGCGCAGGCACCAGGCGAGATGGCGTTGGTGCCCCAGGCTGCCGCGCTCGTCAAACCTCTGTCGGTATTCCACAACGTCTACATGGGCCGGCTCGATCGACGATCCACGATGGAGAATCTGCGCACGTTGATTTGGCCGCGCCGTGCCGATATCGCAGAAATTCGTGACGTGCTTCACGAGGTCGAGCTGATTGACAAGATCTTTGCCAGGGCCGGCGCGCTGTCCGGTGGTCAGCAACAGCGAACCTCTGTTGCTCGCGCCCTCTATAATGGGCGACCCAACCTGCTAGCCGACGAGCCCGTTTCGTCGCTCGACCGCGTCCAGGGTGGCGCGATCCTCAAACTGCTGAAACGTCAGCACCGGACGCTTGTTCTCGTGCTGCACGATGTCGCGCTTGCGCTAGAGCATGGCGATAGGATCGTCGTTCTGGAGGAAGGCCGAAAAGTGCTGGATCAGCCGTCCCATACGCTGACCTCAAAAGACCTCTTCGGCCTATTCGGGGGCGTCGCGTGAACCGCACGGCATTGCCCAACCTCACGTTTACCAACACGACCGGGCTGCTCCTGTTGAGCGGGCTCCTGTGCCTGGTTCTGGCGGATATCGCCGTCACCGCACTCAATCCGTGGGTTGAGATCGGCCGCCTGGCGGGCGCGATCATACGACCCGACTTCTGGTCGATCGAGGCCTGGAGCATCGTGCTGACCGTGGCGTTTGCTGTTCTTGGCGTCGGGATCGGCGCGAGCGCCGGACTGGTGCTGGCGATCGGCTACCCGTTATCTCGCGCGGTTCGCGTGCTGGCCACCGTCCTAAGGTCGATCCACGAGCTGTTCTGGGCACTGCTGCTGATCCAAATCTTCGGGATCGGGGCGACCACGGGCGTGCTTGCCATCGCTCTGCCCTATGCCGGCATCTTCGCGAAGGTCTTCGCCGAGATGATCGAGGAGGCCGACCTCTCCGCCGAACGTGTGTTGCCGGCCGGGTCGTCGGCCGTCTCGGCCTTCGCCTTCGCGCGGCTTCCGGAGCTCGCCGAACGTTTTCGCACTTACACGCTCTATCGTCTCGAGTGCGGTATGCGCTCGACCCTCATCCTCGGCTTCATCGGATTGCCGACCGTTGGATTCCACCTCGAGAGCTACTTCAAGCAAGGTCACTATCAACAGGCGGTGGCGCTGCTTGCCGTGTTCTATGTTCTGATCGGGACGCGACGTCTCTGGGCGCGGACGGCAACCGTCCCGTTTCTGATCATTGCAAGCCTGCTGGTGCTTCCCGAGGCTATAGGTGGCGGCTCGGCTTGGGCCAACCTCGTCCGCTTTGTCACCCATGACATCGTGCCGGCCCCGTTGCGCAAGCCGGATGCTACGGTGATCAACGCCGGATGGGATCTTGGCGTCTGGTTCTGGTCGATCCTCGTCAACCAGATCCTGCCTGGTGCCTGGCAGACGCTCGTGCTGTCGCAGATCGCGCTGGTCGCCATGGGTGCGATGGCGCTTGCCCTGTTCCCGTTGGTATCGCTCCGCTTCTCCGGCCGGCTCGGCCAGTTTGGCGGACGAATCCTGCTCGTCGTCGTGCGATCGACGCCCGAGTACATGCTGGCTTATGTGCTGCTGCAATTGCTCGGCCCCTCGATGCTGCCGGCAATCATCGCGCTTGCCGTGCACAACGCCGGGATCGTCGGTTATCTCATGGGCCGCCATGCCGATACCATCGAGTATCGGACGGACGCACCCTCCGGCTTGAATCTCTACGCCTTTGAGACCGTGCCCAGGCTGTACGGGCAGTTCCTCGCGTATTGCCTCTACCGGTGGGAAATCATCGTTCGTGAAAGCGCAATTTTCGGCATCCTCGGCGTTGCCACGCTCGGTTACTATGTCGATGCAGCCATCTCCGAACTCCGGTTCGACGTTGCCGTCGTTCTCATTCTGGCGACAGTTGTGCTGTCTGCGGCGATAGACGTCCTGTCGCGCACTTTGCGGCGAGCCTTGCGGATCTCGACGATGCCGACACGATTGGCGGAAGCCCCCGGCGCGGCCAGCCCGATCACAAGGGGTTAGCACTGATGCTGTCGAAGTCCGTTCCCGCGGTAAAGGATGTCGTGCTCGTTGGGGCCGGGCATGCCCATGTTGGCGTCCTGCGCATGATCGGCATGAACCCGATCCCCGGAGTGCGCTTCACTCTGATTACGCGCCAGGTTGACACGCCCTACTCTGGCATGCTGCCGGGCATGATCGCTGGCCTCTATAGCGCCGATGAGGCGCATATCGACACCGGCCCCCTTGCGCGGTTTGCCGGTGCCCGATTGTACAATAGCGAAGTCATTGGTCTCGATGTCGAGAGCAAGCTTGTCATCTGTCGCAATCGCCCGCCTGTGCCCTATGATGTCGTGTCGTTGAACATCGGCTCGACACCGAGCGCGCGCGATGTGCCTGGTGTGGCCCAATATGCCATTCCCGTGAAGCCGATCGATGGCTTTCTGGAACGCTTCGAGGCCGCGCGAGAGCGCATCTTGCGCGCAGGCGGCCGCGCGCGCATCGGTGTGATCGGTGCGGGTGCCGGCGGCGTCGAGCTGATCCTGGCGTTGCATCATCGGTTGACGCGTGATCTCGCCGCGGTTCAGCTCGACCCGTCACGGCTCTCATTTGCGCTCTTGACCTCGTCCTCGGAGCTTCTGCCGACACTGCCCCCAAGGGTGCGGCGACGCTTCGCCGAGATCATGGCCGAGCGCCGCATCACCGTACATACGAGCAGCCGCGTGACATGGCTGGACGCGGGCGGCGTGCAGGTGAACGATGAAACACCTGTCCCACTCGACGAGATTTTCTGGACAACACGCGCCGCTGCCGCACCATGGCTTGCCGAAACAGGGCTTGCGCTCGACGCAAGTGGCTTCCTGCGGGTGGGGGGCACACTGCAATCGGTTTCCCAGCCGGACGTGTTTGCCGCTGGCGACATTGCATCGATCGACGGCTACGACCTGCCAAAGTCGGGGGTTTATGCGGTTCGCGGCGGACCACCGCTCGCAGCCAATATCCGGCGCCTGATTGCTGGCGAGCCGATGTTGCGCTACCGGCCACAGCGAAACGCGCTGTATCTGATATCAACCGGTGGCCCCCATGCCATCGGATCGCGCAACGGCCTATCCTTCGAGGGCGACTGGGTGTGGCAACTCAAGGATTGGATCGATCGCCGCTTCATGGCGAAATTCAATCGACTCCCCGAGATGGCACAACCAGCGGCGGCCATTGTCTCAGGCATAGCCGACAAGGCCGCGATCAAAGAGATATCGGCACTTGCCATGCGCTGTGGCGGCTGTGCCGCAAAGGTCGGCGCGACGGTTCTCTCCCGTGCACTTGGTAGCATCGAACCGATCGAACGTGACGATGTCGTCGTTGGCCTCGACGCTCCCGACGACGCGGCGATCGTCGATACGTCCGGTCCGAAGCTCGCAGTGCACTCGGTCGACTACTTCCGCGCCATCGTCGACGACCCCTACATTTTTGGCAAGATCGCGGCGAACCATGCACTTGGTGACATTTTCGCGATGGGGGCAGAACCGCAGACCGCTCTTGCCATTGCCACGGTTCCCTACGGCATAGCGGCAAAGGTCGAGGCCGACCTCTCGGCGATGATGACCGGTGCCAACGAGGTGCTGCGCAATGCCAATTGCGCCCTCGTCGGCGGCCATACCAGCGAGGGTGCGGAACTGGCTCTGGGTTTCGCGGTCAATGGACTGATCGCGCGCGAGCAGGTCACAGGCAAAGGCGACCTGATCCCCGGCGATGCACTGATCCTCACCAAGCCGATCGGCACCGGCACGTTGCTGGCGGCCGACATGCGAGCCAAGGCGCGCGCGCGGTGGGTGATGGCGGCACTTGCCCACATGACGTGCTCCAATCGGAATGCGGCAAAGATCTTGCAAGCCCATGACGTTCATGCCGCAACCGACGTCACCGGCTTTGGGCTGCTCGGACATCTCGTCGAAATGGTGCGCGCATCGAGCGTCGATGTTTTGCTGGATCTCGAACGCGTGCCGCTGCTCGACGGCGTGCGCGAAACCATGGCGATGGGGATTTTTTCGTCACTTCAACCGCAGAACGTGCGTCTGCGCCGCGCCATTAGAAACATCGAGGCCGCTGGCCGCGATCCATTGTACCCAGTCCTATTCGATCCCCAGACCGCCGGTGGCTTGCTTGCTTCGGTTCCACATGCGTGCGCCGTGGAGTGCGTGGCTGCGCTTCGTGCTGGAGGCTATCCGCATGCGGTGGTCATCGGCAGCGTCGTTGCGCGATCGGACGCGCTCGAACCGATTGTCATTCGCTTAGCCAACTCGGGCGACGCCCTACCGCCGCTCCGAGCGCTCGAGCATGGCCAATCAACAACAACGGAGGAGATGTCGAACCATGCGCACGAACCCGTTCTATGACACGTGGCTTTTTCTCATCGGCAGTACACCCGATCATGCTGGCAGTGGTGTGCGTTATCTGTTGGTTGCGCTGTTTTTTACCCTCGCAATTGCCGGCATCGTGATCGCTCGACGCAACTGGAGCGCTGATCCGTTGCAGCGCACCCCTGAGCATCTTGCAAATTGGTTCATGCGCACGTTCATTGGCTATATGTGGTTCCAGGGTTCGCTCTGGAAGTTGCCGCTACCTGTGTCCGGCGGGTTTCAATACTGGACTACGGAAATGAGTACCTTCGCCGCGTTCGATCTACATCGCGCGCTGGTGCTGAACGTTTATCTGCCGCTGATCAAAATTCTGAACCCGATGGTGTTCATGACGGAGCTGGCACTTGGTGTGTCGTTCATTCTGGGCTTTCTCGTGCGGCCGATGGCGGCAATCGGAATTCTGTTCACGGCCCATCTCTGGTTCGGGCTCTATCAGCATCCGCACGAATGGCCGTGGCAATATGTATTCCTGATGTTCACTCAAGCCATGTTTCTAGTCCACAGAGTCGGGGAAAGCCTCGGTCTGGATGCCTTGCTTCGGCGCGACCCGTTCGGGCCTTTCGCCGGTAGCGGCAGGATTGCCAAGGCTTATCGCAGCGTGGCGTGAGGAGCGCGCCGTAGCGTGGCGGCAAGGCGAATGAACGTGGTGGCCAGGACCCATACGACCCTGGCCACGACCGAGATATCACCCGATACTTTCGACACGCCACCGGCGCGCGGTCGCTGACCCACTGGCAACTCCACAATGCGCAAACCGGCGGCCGCCGCACGCATCTGCATCTCGAGGTTCCACCCAAAACTCTCATCTTGCATGCCGAGTTGATCGAGCGATTCACGCCGGATGGCGCGAAACGGCGACATATCGGTGTAGCGCACGCCATAGACCAAGCGGATCAGGTGGCCGGCCACATGCCCGGCGACGATCTGCGGCAATGACAGTGCGCCCGCGCCCCGTTCACCCAGGAGCCGCGTGCCATGCACGAAATCAGCAGTCTGCGACAGCAACGGCGCCAACAGGGCGGGAATCTGCTCAGGCCGGTCGCTGCCGTCGCCATCCATGAACAGGATAATTTCCGCGTCGGGCGGTATGGCAGCGAGCCCCGTTTGCATCGCACGTCCGTAGCCGCGTCGTGCCTCGACGATGACATGGGCACCGGCCGCCCGCGCGCGGTCTGCGGTGCCATCCGTCGAGTTGCCGTCGACCACGATCACAGTGTCGATACCCGCTGTCCTGACAGCCGCGACCACAGGGCCGATCGCGTCCGCTTCGTCAAAGCAAGGTACGATCGCAACAACGCGTTCGAATAGTCGACCGCCCATAGCCCTCAAAGGCTCCAACGCAGGCCGCAGTTGTTGCACGCTTTCGCTGGTTGATCCGACTGGATCGCAGCGCGGAAGGCTTGATAGGCTGGGCCATTCCAAATCTGGTTGATCGTCGCCTGCGTCGCATCGCCGAGCGTGTAGTTCTCGTAGCCCTTTTGTGAAAAAGGTGCGATGCAGCACGGCAACGCGCGGCCATGAGCGGTAAAGTACATCACCGTCCACGGCCGGCGGCAAAGTGACCAGGGGTTTGCATCGGTTGCCTTTTTCAGGCTCGTGCCTGGCTCCGTTGCGCCCGATGCGTTAAACGCAATGCCCAGAGCGTGTGCTTGGCTTTCGGCCGCCTCGATATGCGCGGCTTCCTCGCGGGACAAATGTTCGAACAACGCTTGATCAGGCCGTGCCATGCCGATCGCGCCTTCGTCGAAGAACACCAGCCGCTGCAGGTAGACTTCCCTGACGCCGATATCGCTCGCGACACGAACGAAAGCCGGCAGCTGCGAAATCGTTTCCTTCATACCCGTCAGCCATAACGATACCTTTGGCCTTTCGAGCTGTTCGCGCGCCTGCATCTGAGTGAACGCTCGGACGTTTTTCACGATGCGATTGAAGAAATCCTTGCCACGCACATCGAGAAAGGTTTTGGCGTCGGCCGCGTCGAGCGACACGCGCAGCTCATCAAGTCCGGTATCTACGAGCTCGCGACCTTTCTTCGCCGTCAACAGCGTGCCGTTGGTATTAAACAGCACGTAAGCGCCGCGATCCTTCAGGTGCCGGATCATGCGCGGCAGTTCCTTCACCATCATCGGCTCGCCTACTCCATGCAGCACCACGCGCGCAATGCTGGGAATCTGATCGACGATGCGGGAAAACAACGCCCAGCTCATATCGGCCGGCGGCTCGAGATCCTCATAGGTGCGCGGACAGGTGGTGCACAACAAATTGCAGCGATTGGTCGTTTCCAGATAAAGGCAAACAGGGTCTTGCGCAGCGATCACGCCGCGCGACGCGTCCACCGCCTCGTGATAGCGGCGCGGGTCAACCGCTGGCTGCGAAGCTGCCGGCGCGTGGTTCGCTGTCATGTTTCCTGTGCTCCAAACCTGATTTTGGCGTCTGCGAAAGTTGCCGTCCTGAGGTCCCAGAGGACGGCAACAAGTACGACGGAATGAAAAACCAGTTGGCGATCGCCGTGACCAGGGAGGGTATCGTCTGGCACAACGTCATACATTTGAAGGCTGCCCAAGGTCAGCACCCACAGAGTGATAGCGCGCGGGTAAATCGCGAGAAACGGCACAGCCGCAAGATAATACCAGGGGTAATGCGGCGTCAGCAAAATCAGGAACAGCATGACCAGGAGCGCCAGCGCGCGCACAGATGCGGCCGGCGATCGATCGCGACGAAAACCAACCCTGAGCGCGAGCGCGGTCATGGCCACGGTCGCTGCGATCAGATAGAGCCGACCTATCCCAGCGATTTTGCCGGTGAAGAACTGCAGGAGATCGGGGTACCAGAAGCCGCCGCCGGCTGCGTAGCCTTCCTCGGCGATGTATCCGGGCGCAAAGCCGAGCACGCCCCACCCGACGCCGAGATAGGGAGCGTAGAGCAACGCAGCAAGCCCTATGACGACGAGCGGCATCCGCATGTCCCATGGTCTCCAGAACACGGGCAGAGCCAGTAACGCCGTGGGCTTAATGAGGGCGGCGATCGTCGCGACCGCCGCGGCGTAGAGAGCGCGCCGATCCAGGAACAGCAATAGGCTCAGGAGCATCAATCCGAGCATGGCGGCGTCGACATGCGCATTGCCGGCAATCTCCCAAACCGGCATCGGATGCCACGCGTAGGCAGCAATGCGCTGCGTCGGCAAGCTCAAGCGCTGCAAGACAACGATCAGACACCCGATGCCGAGTGCCTCGAAACCCAGCATGCCGAGCTTCATGACCATTACGGTCTCACCTAGTCGCGATATCAGCAGATAAAGCAGTTGCGCGGTGGGCGGATAGATTGTCGGCGCGTAGTCGGCTCGATTGATGTTGGGATAAATGACGCTGTCCCGCAGACCGGCGAGTTCCGGCGCAACAGGCAGATACCGATAGGGATTGATGCCGTGCGCTTGAACGCGTCCGTCCCAGATATAGCGATAAAGATCGTTCGACAGGTATGGTTCTGTGAACAGCATCGCTGCGCGCATCGCCGCGGCCACACCGAGAATGATCCACAAAGCGATCCGCGGATCGATGTCGCTGGTCGTGGTCGCCGCCCAGGCCGCCACCGCCGAAGAGGCAACGACGATCGCCCAGAACGCGTAGGCACCAACACGAAAATGCAGCCACGGCCCCAGTGCCGTCAACACAACGATAGCAACACCTGCAACGACCAACCGGACAGCATTGGACTGCAACAGACGATGGCCGGGCGTCCCGATCATTGGCTGCGGCAATCATAAATTGGCACCGACAGCCGCTCGGCAATCTCCGGGTGGCGCGACAGAAATGCGCGGGTCGCCGGCGCGTGGCCACCAGTCAAGCCCTTCGTCTCAAAACTTGGTTCTTCCCCTCGCATCTCGGCTAACAGGAGCAGCATCGACTGGGCATCGTCAACGTCATACCATTCGGGTAGCGTAACCACGGGCAGACGAATGTCCGCGGCGCGGGCAACGGTCGCCGCAAACACGTCCGGTGTGCTCCACGGCACCGCCTCGAACAGGCTGGCATAGGCCTGCTTCAGGGCGATCAGATAATAGCCGCCGTCGATGGCCGGACCGAGCACGACCCGGGCACCTGGCCGCCGGATTTCTGCAATCGCCTGCTCGAGCAACAGCGGAGGCAAGGTGGGACTGTCGGCATTGACGAGTACGACGCAATCGTGACCAGCGGAGAGCAGATGCTCGGTTGCGCCGAGCAGGACGACACCGAGCGTCGCATCGCGCCGGCATACCAGGCCGAAATGGTCGGGCAGAAGGGTTCGCAGCGACGCCTCGGTACCCTCGGGGGCGTAGACGGCAAATCCGCGTCGGCCAACCGCACAGGGCACAGCCTCGATGGCTGCAGCGATGTCGCGGAGAAAGCAGCCGGCGAGCGCGGCGGCGCCTTCGGCGCCGAACCATCGGATCATACGCGTCTTGCTCGCACCGGGGATCGGCGTCTTGCAGATGATCCCGATTGCCGCCGTTAGGGACATGAGTTCCACGTTCATTCGAGCCTTGAAGCGAGGTTTAGCACCAAGGGAGCGCCGCCGCACCGACCAACGGCCGACGCGAACGATCACAAGCACTACAAGTCATTGTGAAAAACGACCGCCCGAACCGCTCATGTGCTGCACTATGCTTAGCTGAATGGGCGGCCCGAATGCTGCACGGGCCGTCGCTGATGGAGTAGAAATTGGGAAAGATTACCCCGGCCAAGACGCCGCTGCTTTCCGACAAGGACTATAAGGCGCCCTCGGTTTTCGTCCCAGAAGGGCTGCTGCGCGAAGCACGTCGTCAGAAAGGTCTGGCCGCGCTTCCGGTCCCGCCCGTCTGCGTCCTCGATCCTGACGGCGATCTTGTGCGGCGCTTGAAGGCGGACGGCCGCGTCACTCCCGATCCGGGCTGGGCTTGCTATCACACGGAGATGCTCCGCTTGAGCGAGCCGGGGCTTGAAATCGGTTTTGTCGGGTGTGCCGTCGGCGCGCCCTTCGCTGTACTTGTTGCCGAACAGGCATTCGCGAGCGGCTGTGAGCTACTGATCTCGATCACTTCGGCGGGCCAGCTGGTTCCGCTTCGACCGCCTCCCTACCTAGTTTTGATCGAGCGTGCGCTTCGCGATGAGGGGACGAGCCATCATTACCTACCGCCCTCGCGTTTCAGCCACGCACCAGGAGCTCTAGTGACCGCAATGCGGGGAGGTTTGGACGCACTCGGTATTGCTGTGGTTCACGGGGCAACTTGGACCACAGATGCGCCGTTCCGCGAGACCGCCAGTGCCATCGCCCGGCGCTGTGATGAGGGTCTGCTGGCCGTCGAGATGGAGGCGGCTGCGCTCTACGCCTTCGCCGAGTCGCACCAGCGCAACGTTCTGTGTTTTGCCATGGTGACAAACCAGATGGCGCAGATTGAGGGCGATTTCGAGAAAGGCGAGTTCGATGGCAGCACGGTAGCCCTGGCGCTGATCGAGACCGTAGCCGCTCTGCTGCTGAGGCAACCGGCGCGAGACGCATGACCCGATCCTGGATTGAGGAAGTTAGGGCCACCAAACGAACGCGCTTCAGGTATTCCGGTTAAGTGCGGCGGCTCGTTATGTGAACGGTCGGCGGTACAAGCTTTGCTCTCGCCACTCACAAGCAATAGTGGTTGTGCGTGTGACCTGCCAGCATGAGCACACTATGAAATGCCGCTTCCCGACTAAGATTCCCACGTAAATCACGCGTTTTCAACTTCGCGTGCTTCACAGCAACTTTGGTTGCGTCTCGCGATGCCGGCGTTGAGCGTGCGCGTGGGCTTCGAGCCCGCGCGTCCGCGCCAGTTTGGCTGATGCCAAGCTTGTCCGGCCAATTCTGGGAGAGGATGATGATGAAGATTCTGATCGTACTTGCCGCGCTGGCGTTTGCGGTGACCCTGGGCATCAACGGCCCGCTGCTCGCTCAAGGAAGCGGAACCGGCAGCACCGCTGGGTCAAGCTCGGGTTCGGGCTCCGGCTCGAAGCCCGCGACAAAGAAGAAAAAGAAAAAGGCGCCCCCGAAGGGCTCAGGTTCAGGCTCTAGTTGATAGGAAGGCATGACTTGGCACCATTCCAGCCCGGAATGGCGCCTCGATTCTCTTGAAGACTATTGGGTTGGGCCGCATCACGAAAGGCGGTCGAACCCGACCTCACTGTACTCGCTTGCACGGTGGGATCAGAACGCAGCCTCTCACCCTGCAGGCGCATCGACGGGAACCCGGTCCCGGTCGGACTCGTCGACGGCATCGAGCATGACCCAGGTGCGGTCGGTGATTTCGTCGACCAGTCCAACGCCGACGACCTTGCCGATGAGTCGACATGGTCGGCGATCAGCCAGCCCCTCGGAAGGCTGGATAGAGAGTCATGCCGCCGTCAACGAGCAGCGTCGCTCCGGTCACATAGTCGGCATCGTCCGAGGCAAGCCAGACCACCGCCCGTGCAACGTCCTCTGGCTCCCCGATACGACCGTACGGAATGAGATTCAGGAGTTCGGCCATCTTGTCGTCGGTCGCCCGGGCCTCCCGATTGATCGGCGTGCGGATTGCGCCTGGAGCTATCGAGTTCACGCGAACCTTGTTGGGAGCAAGTTCTTGGGCCAGGGACCGCATCAACAGCGCCACGCCGCCTTTCGAGGCGGCATAATTGCATTGAAATGCCCAGGGGATGATCTCGTGAACCGAACTAATGAAAATGATCGTTCCTCTGGCACGCGTCGAGCCTTGCGGCTCCTGGTCCAGAAAAACACGGGCCGCCGCGCGCGAGCAAAGGAATTGGCCGGTGAGATTGACGTCGATAACCTCCTGCCACTCGGCAAGCGCCATGTCCTGAACCGCTTGACCGCGCTCAATGCCGGCATTGTTCACGAGAAGATCGAGCCGGCCGAAACGCTGAAGCGCTTCTGTAAACATGGCATCAACCTGATCTTCGCGCCTGATATCAGCGGCTATTGAAACCGCTCGTCCGCCAGCGCCGGTGATTTCCTGAATGACGTCGTGAGCTTTGCTGTGAGATCGTTCCCGCGGAGGGTGGTTGACGACAACTGTCGCTCCAGCGTTTGCAAGCGCCTTGGCCGTCGCGCGGCCGATGCCCGAGCTTGCCCCCGTAACGATTGCCACCTTGCCGCCGAGACTCGAGGAACTCATGGTTTACCGCCTGAAGCATTGGTAGCACCGAAAGGCCGGATGGGCGGCGGGCCGACGATCATGAGTGAGGGTATCGTCAGGAATTCGACAAAGGCGCGCTGCACCTTCTCCGTCCAAAGGCGGAACATTTCCCCGATCTTAGTAAAAGGACCGCTCTGGTCCGCCGAACCGTTGGAATTCTTCATCATCACCGCTCTGATCGTTCTCCTTGGGGTTCGCCAGGTGCCCCTTTCTGATTTGACAGGAGCACCGAAACCCAGCGCGTGCTCGAGAAGTGATCGCACGCGATTACCAGAACAACCGTGAGCGGGACTGCGATGAGCGCGCCGGCGATACCCCAGACCCAGCTCCAGAACGCGATCGCCATGATGATAGCTATCGGTGAGAGCGACAAACTCCGTCCCTGCAGCAGCGGGTAGACGAAATTGCTGATCGCGATCTGGATGACGCTAAAGCCGATGAAGGCGAGCAGAGGCATTGTCCAGTTCTGGAACTGTAGCAGGGCATAAAGGCTCGGAGGGATGATCCCAATGAGATTACCAACAACCGGAATATAGTTGAGAAGAAAATTCAGAACGCCCCACACCAGCGCAAGGTCGAGCCCAATTGTGAACGCCCAAAGCCCGGAGGCAACGCCGGTCAGCAGACTGGTCAGCGTCGTGACACCGAGATATTTCCGAATCTTATCTGCGATTTCATCAATCGCTCCGATCATCTCGCGCCTGTCGCTTGTGTCGAAAATATCCTGGAGCTTCATGCGGACGGCGGGGACTTCGGGCAGCCCCAGCATCACGAGGAGAGCGATGAAGCCGAGATAGACGAAGACGGTGTAAGCATTGGATAGAAGACTCTGGCCGAAGCTGATGAGGCGATCATAACCCTGTTGCCCGCCGAGCGACAACCCGCGCTGCTCCGCCCAGCTCGTCACGGTTTGGTACGTGCTCGCGAACTGTTCCCATTTCTGCGTAAAGGCCCAGACCAGTTGAGCGGTCGCGAAGTAAACGGCGGCAATGAAAGTCACGAGGATCACAAGTAGCGCCAGGACCGTGCCGACATAACTGAGGCTGGACGGCAATGCCCGCTCAAGCCATGGCTTCAACGGCCAAATCGCCGCGATCACAACTCCGGCCACCGCCAGAGGCATCGTTACCGGATAACTTGACCGCAGAGCCGCCACCGAGAGCAGCACGGCAATCACCGCTAGTAGCCGGTTCCGGATCGTGTCGCTATTGATCATGCTCGACTACTCGCAAGGCAGTGAATACTGACGTCGAGCTCGATGACTGAACGTCGCCGCGTTCGACGCGGCATCGTAACAACTTGATAACCTACAGGATACGGCAGAAATGGATCGGCATGAGCCTAGCCCAGGGCGAAAATTCTGGAGATTGCTCCAAATTGCCCGCCGCAGACTCGTCGATGACCAGATCACGACGGTAGCCGCAAGCGTCGCCTTTTTCGTGATCCTCGCCGTCTTTCCCGGCCTTGCGGCCGTGATCGCCATCGTCGGCACGTTCGCGGATCCCGACAAGGTCGACAGCCTCTTGTCGGCGCTCTCGGGTGTGATCCCGAGTGAGAGCGTCGAGTTCCTCAAACGACATGTAGGTCGGCTCGCCGGCGTCGGTGCCTCGCAACACGGCCGCCCCGATCTCGCATTCGCGCCGATCGCCGGTCTCGGCATCCTGCTATGGAGCGCCAACCGCGGCACGAAGGCGCTGTTTCGCGGTCTGAACGACATCTACGATCAGGAGGAGCAGCGCAGCTTCTTGGCGTTCACAGCCGTCACTCTGACCTTCACCTTCGGCGCGATCGCGTTCCTGGTGTTCAGCGTCGGAGCGATCATCGTCTTTCCGCTCGTTCTCGATACGCTGATGGCGGCCGATATGAGAGCCAGGTGGCTCGGCGCGCTGCGCTGGCCGGCTTTGCTCGTCATTGTCGGCGCCGTCCTCGCCGGCCTCTTTCGTTTCGGCCCAAGTCGCCCGACCGCTCGTTGGCGCGCGATCGCATGGGGCAGCAGTGTCGCGGCGGCGCTCTGGCTCGGCGGCTCGCTTCTGTTCTCCTGGTACATATCAAGCTTCGGTGGTCTGACCGACGTTTACGGACCCCTCAGTGCGGTAATCGGATTCATGGTTTGGATTTGGCTTTCCGCAATCGCGGTACTGGTCGGCGCTGAGGTCGACGCAGCTTTGCAGGGATAGACCAACCTACGGTGCAACACTCGAGAGGCGAGCCGCCTGACACTGTCAAAACCCCGCCACTAAATGGCTGCCCCCGCGCAGGAGGGCAGCATGAGTACAGGCAGCGTCGCCCAGGCGATGGCCAATAGGGCAGCGGATCCCAGGATGATCGAAATTGCACGCAGAAAGCGGCGTCCTTCGGTCTGATCGCCGGAGGTTTCTCGCCGACTCGCTCGAGCGACCTGCCACGCCATCGAAGCGAGCACTGCGAGAATGGCCACCAACGTGAAAGCGAGGGCGAAGGCATAAAACGGCATGCTGTGGCGTGCCGTGCTGTTGAGACAAGCGAGCGTGCCGGCGCCATACATGACGAAAAAATGCGCGGCCCAGATGAGCGGCCCGCCAAGGCAGAGCAGCAGCTCGCTGACCGTGCTCGTGTCGTTGCGCATCTGCGTCATCCGACCAGCCGCGGAAATCCGTGGACCAGCAACAGGCCCAGAAGCCCTTGTCCTACGGCATAGTGAATCAAGATCGCCGTATTGTCGAAGGTGACCCGCCGCACACCATCGACGCGGCTCGACAACACGCGCACAACCAGAAACAGCATCATGACCAGCAGGGCGATGACCAGTTCGAGCTGCAGGACCGCCGCCAGGAAGACCATGGCTGCGTAACCGCTGGTGGCCGGCCGAAGACCCGATTGCCAATGACCGAGAATCTCAATGCCGAGCGAGGCAGTGATCGCGATGAGAGCAACGAGGAGGAGTACGATGAGCCGCGTCCGTCGAATTATCAGCATCGATAGTTCATAGCTCGCTCCGAGCATTGCGGCGCTGCTGACGACCAACAAAGCCCCGGCGGCGAAAACAACCGGCGATAGAACCTGCCCGGTCGACTGGGGCCAGTTCTGCGGCGCTACCGTCCAAAGGTACAGATACGAGAACACGAAGGCGAGATAGAGCGACCCCGCAACCAGCAACAGGACAAACATCGCCAAGCGGGAGTGCGACATGGGACCCGAAACGTAGGCCGGCAATTTGATTCCGCCACCAATGTGCACCGGGTCCATTGGCTCAGGATCGCTGCTCCACATCCAGACCAGGATCATGACAACGGCTGCCGCGCCGCAAACGAAGGCCAGCGCTATGAACTTGACCGTAAGCAGCATGAAGAACGCCGCGGTGAACACAGCTCCGAGGAACGGCGTCCAGCTCGGGCCTGGAAGGCGCAGTACATACTGCGGGGCGGCTTCGATCGGCGAAGTGACGATCGTCTCACGATATCCTGTCGGCGCATCGGGCAGATAATAGCGGCCATTGACCACATCATCCTGCAGCGAGGGCTGATCCCACAGAGGATTGCGGCTCGAGATGCGCGGAATGCTGCGCGGGCCGTAGACGCCGTTCTCCAGCCAGTCGAGCGTGCCGGCGTTCCACACGTTGCCGGCCCCGTTCACCAAGGTCGGGCGCAGGTTGCTCACCAAATCCCACAGGAACACGAGCACTCCGGCCGCGATCATGAATGCGCCAATCGTCGAGATCATATTCAGCGTGCCCCAGCCCAGTTCGGCCGGATAGGTGTAGACCCGCCGCGGCATGCCCCACAGCCCGGTGAGATGCATGGAGAAGAACGCTACGTTGAAGCCGATGAACATCAGCCAGAACGCCCATTTTCCCAGGCGTTCCGACAGGACGCGCTTACTGAAGGCGGGGGCCCAATAATAGAACGCGGCGAACAGCGGGAACACCATGCCGCCGACCAGCACATAGTGAAAATGGGCCACCACGAAGTAGGTGTCGTGCACCTGCCAATCGAACGGCACCATTGCCACCATCACGCCGGTGAGGCCGCCGAGCGTGAAGATGAAGAGGAAGCCGAGCACGAACAGCGACGCCGTGGTCATCTGCAGGCGGCCTGACGCAAAGGTGGCGATCCAGGCGAACACCTGAATGCCGCTCGGTACGGCCACCGCCATGCTTGCCGCCGAAAAGAAGGCAAGCGACATGCCGGGTATGCCGGTGGCGAACATATGATGCACCCACAGGCCGAAGGAGAAGAAGCCGGTAGCAATGAGAGCGACAACGATCAAATTGTAGGCCGCGAGCGGCGCGCGAGCCATCGTCGGCACGATCATCGAGACCATGCCGGCGGCCGGGAGGAAGATGATGTAGACCTCGGGATGACCGAAAAACCAGAAGAGATGCTGCCACAACAGCGCATCTCCTCCCTTGGCGGCAGCGAAGAATGGCCAGCCAAACGCCCGTTCCAGCTCAAGCATCAGGGTGGCGAGGATAACCGCTGGAAAGGCGAACACGATCATGCCGGCGAAAATCAGCATGGTCCACGCGAACATCGGCATCTTGTCCAGCGACATGCCGGGCGCCCGGGTGCGCAGCACGCCGACGATGATTTCGATGGCGCCGGCAATGGCGGAGATTTCGATGAAGCCGATGCCGAGCAGCCAGAAGTCGGCGCCCATGCCGGGGGAATATTGCGTGTTGGTCAACGGCGGATACATGAACCAGCCGCCGGAGGGTGCGAGATCGAAGAACAACGTGCTGAAGAATACCAGGCCACCGACGAAATATGCCCAGAAAGCATAGGCGCCGAGGCGTGGAAACGGTAGGTCGCGTGCACCCAGCATCTGCGGCAGCAGAAGCATCCCCATCGCCTCGACGGCCGGCACGGCGAACAGGAACATCATCACCGTGCCGTGCATGGTGAAGATCTGGTTATAAGTTTCCGGGCTCAGAAACGTATTGCCGGGGACGGCGAGTTGTGTGCGCATGAGCAGCGCCAGGACGCCTGCAAGCAGAAAGAACAGAAACGCCGTGGCGATGTAGAAATAGCCGACCGCCGTATTATTGACGGCCGTCAGCATACGCCAGCCTTTTGGCAGAGCCCAAAGTCTCTCGAGCTTCTGCAGTTCCGCTACAGGCCGCGGTGCCGCGTTTGGCAGTCCGTCGGGCGCGATCTTGGCGGTGAGCCGTGTCTCATCGACCATCGCAGTTACCTCAGACCTACGAGAAATGTCGTGAGCGCATTGAGCTCCTCGTCCCCGAAGATGCGAAACGGCGGCATCCGGTTTCCGGGCTTCACATGCTGGCCATCGACAATGAACCGCGCAAGATTGGCCTGCGTCACGGGCAGCGTGTCCACGCCAACCGAGCGGCGCGAGCCGATGTGGGTCAGATCCGGCCCGACGGTTCCCGTCGCTTCCGTGCCGCGCACCGCGTGACAGCCGCCACAGCCAGCAGCGATGAAAAGTGCCTTACCCCTCTGTGCGGCCGGCGATGTCGGTTCAGCGGCGGGCGCGCTTTGCGCGGCGAGCCACGCATCGAAATCAACGGCGTTCATGGCGACGACTTCGAACGCCATCAACGCATGCGGACCGCCGCAGAACTCGGCACACTGCCCACGGAAGACGTCGGGCTGGTCGGCCACCAGGCGCAGATGCGTCGTGCGTCCGGGAATCATGTCCACTTTGCCGCCGAGATTTGGCACCCAGAAACTGTGGATGACGTCGGTCGACGTGAGGACAAAATCGACCGGCCGGCCCGCAGGGATGCGAATCTCATTGGCGCTTGCCACGGATCGTCCACCGGGGCCAGCATAGGCAACACGCCACCACCATTGCTCGCCCACAACCTCGATACGAACAGCACTCCCCTCGCCGGGCAGCTGGACGTTTGCATGAGTGAGCCATAGGCCATAGCCGAGCAGCACTGTCAGCGTCAGAACCGGAAAGGCTGCTCCACCAACAATGACCGCCGTCGTTGCCGCTAGTCGCGCGCGCATCGCGTCGGAGCCCCGAATCGCGACCCAGCATGCGACGACGACAACAATTAGAACGACCGTCGCAAACGCAAACAGAATCCAGCTGAGGTGCGCGATCTGAGCGGCGCCAGGCCCCTTGGGAACGAGCACCGATTGCGTGTCTTTGCAGCCCCCGATCAGGACGCCTGAAACGACTAAGCCCACGTTGATCCGGCTATGCTTCATTGGCGTGGCGCCTCATGCTTCGCCGGAGCGATACTATTGAAGTACGCCGAAACCTCCTCGATTTGGCGATCGCTCAATAGCTGCGCGATTGGCGCCATGATCGCCGCGTTGTCGGTGCCGGCTTTCAGACCTTGTTTCCAAAGACGCAACTGCCCGGCCATATAGTCGGCGTGCTGTCCCGCAAGCCGCGGGTATGTCGCCAAAGCTTGTGGCGCATGGCAGGCCAGGCAGGGCGGAATACCCGCGGCCGGAATTCCTTCAACAGCCAGAACACGTCCATTCGCGACCGCCGAGGCGTCGACCTTCGACCTTGGCTTCGGCGCGGTCGGCGCGGGCAGGCGCGCGTAGTATGCGGCAACCTTTTGTACCTCCTCTGCTGTCAAGTCGGACGCAACTGGCTGCATGATGCCGCTCTTGCGGCGACCTGCAGCATACGAGTTCAACGCCAGGGACAGATACTCGGCCGGCTGGCCATGAAGCACTGGAACAAGGCTGCTCAGGGGCCCCTGTCCGTCCGCGCCGTGACAGCGTGCGCAGGCGCCAACCGCCGCATATGCCGATTGCGCGGTTGCGAGTTCACGCCCGGTTTGGTCCGCCAAACTCACGTCGCCCAGGGCAAGGTCGCGATAGCTGGTCGCATCGAGTCCGGGCAGTTTCTGCAAAAACGCCACGAGCGCCCAAACCTCATCGTCACGTTCCAGTGCGACCCAGCCGGGCATGCCCGTGTATTTGAGGCCGTGCTTCACGATCCAGAATAGCTCCTTTGCTTCCCAGTCATTCGCCGCATTCGACAGTTCCGGTGGCGCCGGAAGCATCTGTCGGGCCACCGGGCTCATCGGCGTGCCTGGCGCGCCGTGGCAATAGGCACAGCCGCCATGAAAATGCTCGGCGCCCAGGCGCACGAGATCGGGATCGTCAAGGGGAGGCGCCTTGATGCCGATGGTATGGGTCTCCACCGATTGCCGCATACCGAAGGCGAGGAACCATTCCACGATTGCCCAATGCCCGCGACTGGCGGCAACGCTGTAGAGCCCCGACCACGCAATCAAAAGTCCTGCAACAATAAGCACGATCAGGCCGGCGCCCAATATTTTGGCGATATCCAGAACTCGGGAGCGTGAGACCATGGCTTACCGTCCAACAGGCGACAGCTGTTGCGGTTCGAAATCCGTGGAAGGACGGCGACCGAGTTCATTCATGATCTGCGAAGCGATGACCACGCCGGCAACCAGGTAGCTGAGCGGACAGGCCACGATCATCAGCAGACCCGCCAGTTGCTGGTCGCCAAGCGTGAGGGAAGCCATCGCGTGCGTCGCGGGGTGGCCATGCTCCGCTGAGGCGTAAAGGAGCCGCGGCGCGAAGATCAGAAGGCTTCCAAGCAAGCAGGCAACCTTCCCGGTCACCAGCAAGGCGAGAATGGACTGCCAGCGTCGGCTGCCTGCCAGGGCCAATACCATTGTCCAAAACACAACTGCCGATAGAAACAGAGAGGCGTGCATGAAGAGTTGACCTGCCTCGGACTCCATGCCCCAGCGCTGCGCCGAGGGGAGGTGCCAAGTCCACAGCACGATCAGTTGCACTGCGGCGGCCCACCAAAGCTGGTGAACGCCACGTGTCCGGTTCATGCCCCCAAGTCGCGAGCGCACGCGATCGGCGATAAGTATTGCCACGAGAGGTGCAAACACATTCATCAGCGCGATATGATGCGCCATGTGTGCGGAGAGCGGACCGAATTCGACAGTTGCAAGGACCAGCCCCCCGACAATCGAAACCGCGAGCGCGCCAATTGCGACCGGCAGGACTAACCGTGCGGCAGTGATGTTTGAGTCCTGCTCGGACTGGCAGTTGATCGAACTGGCCTTGTCAGGAGTTACGGATTTCGGAGAGCTATCGCAGGCGAGCATTGGACGTCTCCGCGAACGGCACTGAAGACGCAGAAACGCCGCCCATAGCGGCAACGCCCATCCGTCGAACTGGTTCCCCAGGCCGCGATTTTGGGAAGCATCCGCAACAACCGGGGTACGAAAAGCTTTGCGCAGCATGACAGCATAACGCTCGAATCAGGACTCTTTTGTATCGTCATCTTTGTCCGCTTTCAGCGGTGACAGCAACTGGAGCGTCAAAACGGTGAACACCGCAAGGGTCACGGCCACGTCGTAGCTGCCGAGCCCTACGGCGGCCCCAATCGCTCCCGTTGCCCACAGGCTTGCCGCCGTTGCGGTGCCGTGAACGGTGCTGCCGTGTTTCAGGATGGCGCCACCGCCGATGAATCCGACGCCCGTAATCAGGCCTTCGACGATCCTCGCCATCGCCTCAGGTGAGCCGGCGACCAAGGACTCGGCCGCCTGCACAAACCCGCAACTGGCAAGTGCGACGAGCGGAAAGGTGCGCAAACCGGCGCTGCGCTCTGCCTTCTCCCGGTTCCAGCCGATCGGGAATGCCAGAGCATAGGCGGCGGCAAGAGCCAGGAAGTGAGGAACGATCTGGAATGTGTTCAAACGACCTCCAGTTATCTTTTGATGCTTCGGTTGTCCTCGATCGGAACAACTCGCGCATCATAGCATTTTCGCTACGCCTAGCTCAGTGCTTCTTCTTATTCTTGGAGCCACCATGGCGATTCTTTCACGGATTCTCTTTGCAGCAGCCGGTCTCATGCTGGCTGCGATGGCTGCGGGACTTATCGTGTACGCCGCAGTGGGTGTTGCACGACCGGAGCAACGGCTGGACTTCGCGGTCTTGGACGCCATTGGATACCTCGTTATCGCGATTGCGGTCTTCGATGTATCGAAGTACCTGATCGAGGAAGAGGTGATACGGGAACGCGAGATGCGCCACGCCGGTGAAGCGCGCCGAAGCCTCACCCGAATTGTAGCTACTATTATCATCGCTACGCTGCTCGAGGCGATTGTCGTCACCTTCAAAGTAGCGCGCGAGCGCGTAAGTGATCTGGTTTACCCCGCCCTCTTGATTTTCGCGGGCGTTGCCTTGCTGGTCGGACTAGGCGCGTATCAACGCCTGAGTGTGACTGTCGAACGCGCAACGCGCGAAGAAGCCGAGAGCAGGCAAGGTAATGATGCCTGATCGCGCGTTGGATCAAGCCCTGACAGGATCGAGGTGCAGCTCCAGCACTGAGGGCACTGCCTTGTCGCCGGCCTGCGAGGTAACCGTTACCGGATCGAGGACGATGCGATTGCCTTCGCCTCCTTTCAGGAGTCCTGTGAGCGGTTCGACCTCGGACATAAAAACGTGTTTGCCTATCAATCGACCACCGCCAAGCGGTCGACGTCGTCCTTGTACCCGCTCAAGAGCCGGCCGGACGCGAATTGTCGTTGAGCCGCTTTGCTTGCTTCGCCCTTCGTCACTTCCCAGCGTGACGCCGTGCCTTCGCGCCAGAATCTCAGGTCGAACCGGCGTTGACCGACCTGCAGATCCTTGACCACGAGGTCCGGCAGCCAGTTGGGCAAGCGCGGATCGAGATAAAACCGGTCCCGCGGCGCGTCGGGCTGAAAACCGAGAATTGCTTGCAGGAAGGCGAAAGCGGATCCGGCTGCCCAAGCTTGCGGCACATTGGCACCGAGATACTGCACCGGAAAATTCGTGGGGCTGCGCTGCACACCGGCATAAAGCTCGGGCATCTGATGCCGGTCAACGAAACTTCCAGCCCCGGTCACCTCGCGGATCAAATCAGCTGCCTCATCGGCGAAGCCGTAGCGCCGGAAGCCAAGCGCGATGAAACTGTTGTCATGGGGCCAGACCGAGCCGTTCTGATAGGAAAACGGATTGAAGGCCGGATGGGCGGCCGAGAGCGTGCGAATGCCCCAGCCGCTGCGCATGTCCCTCTCCATCAATCGGGAGACGACGCGACCTGCCCGCTCTGGCGGAACAATCCCTGACCACAGACAATGGCCGGGATTGGAGGCGATGCTCATTACCTTCTTCTTGTCGCCATCGAGGGCCAACGCGTAAAAACCGGCTTCTTCGTCCCAAAAAGCCTCGTTGAAGTGGTCGAAGAGACGCGAGGCTTTTCGCCTCAAGTCGTCGGCCCGGTCGGACTTGCCCAGATGGTCGAAGATCGCCGCCATCCGTAGCCAGGCGTCGTAGACGTATCCCTGAAGCTCGCACAGGGCCTTTGGTCCCTTCACCAGCGAGCCGTCACTGTTGACGACGGCCTCTCCGGCGTCTTTCCAGCCCTGGTTCTCATAGCCCTCGGCGGAGCGCGTCGCGTATTCCTGAAAACCGTCACCGTCGCGATCGCCGTATTCATCGATCCAGGTGAGGCATTTCTCCGCCGTTGTCAGATGACGCTCGAGCAGATTCGCGTCTCCAGTCGCCATCCACGCCGTGTGCAGCACGATCAGATACAACGGGGTGGCGTCGGCCGTCCCATAGTATGGTGTGTGCGGGATTGCCTTGAAATGCGCGAGCTCGCCCCGTCGCAGCTCGTGCATGATCTTGCCGGGCTCGGCATCGCGGTGATCATCCCGCTCGGTAGCCTGGTATTTGCCAAGAACCTCCAATGTTGCTGTCGCGAATTTAGGATAGACCAACGCGCTCTGCAGAGAGGCGATCAGGCTATCGCGTCCGAACAACGCCGCGAACCAGGGCACGCCCGCAGCGGGCACATAGTGCATGTGATCGGTACCCTTGATCGGCAGTCGCAGCGCGGCCATGTCCTCGACCGCCTGCGTAAAGAGCCGATAGACCTCCTCGTTGCTGGTGCGAATTTTGAGGACGGCATGTTTCCACTCCCGCACGCGTTGACCGACGCTCGAGTCCCGGCATCGCTCGATGCATTCCTCTGGGACCCCAGAGCGGTCGCGGCCGTCGGTGAAAGTATAGAACAGGCAGGCGTGCCAGCTGCTGCCGGGCCCGAGCTCGACCTCGAAGCTCAGCCGGCCGTTGGCGAAGACGGCGGGGGAATCGCTGCGATGGATGGCAATGGTGACATCGCGGCGGAAGTCGCGGTTGCGATAAGCCGTCTTGAGCTGAGCCTTGGCCGCAGACCATCGCGAGGTGATCTTGCCTCGGCGCACAATGCGCTTGGATTTGACTTCGAAAATATCGGCGAAGTCGGAACGGACCGCAATCTCCAGGTTGAACCGAACGGCCTTTGGGCCATGGTTCGTCAGGTCGAGGTCCTCGTGCATACCTCCGCCCAGCGACCTCCCGATCGATAGTGCGATGCTGTGGCGGGGAATTTCGCCATCCGCGGTAAAGATGGCTCCGTTGGCAAGGAATATCCGTGAGGCGTAGTGCGTGAGGTTTCCACTGTTGAGCAGATCCCAAGGCACACCGTTCGCCCAAATCATCCAACTGCTGATCAGACGCGTATCGAAAACATAAATGCCTTTGTCACTGGGAAAGACAATCTGGCCATCCTCGTCGGTGACCAGCACCACGTTGCCCTGATTGATAGCGAGCTGAGGCGGGCCGACCTTGATCTCAAGAGCCATCTGGTCTTCCAGTTATTGCAGTACGAGTTGTGAGACCTTGCCGTCGATTGCAGCAGGGTTTCCCGTTTGGGCTGATAACGTTTCGTTTTTTTTCGTGAGCTCGAGCCGCGGCCAGCCCAACGTTCTTCTCAGCATAAAGTTCCATTGCGAAGGCATGTAGACGACGGCTCCATCATGTGGAGCGCCGGCGCCTGAATGTCGACGGAAGACAAGACGGCAGCGCCTCACCTGAGGCGCTGCCGTCTTGTTTAGAGGTCGTTACTTGCGACCTTGGGCGGTTTCTTCACTTGCGCCTCGGTCATGTTGACGACGACGCGATCCGTTTCTGCTTGCTCAGCCTTCGCGCCCGCGGCCACGCTGCGCGTTGCGCTCGCCACGCGGAGTTTTATCTCTGTTTGGAGCCGCGCTCGTTTCGCGACGTTGTTCGCGGCGTTGAGTGTTCACTTGGCGACGCTCTTGACGGCGCTCAGCCCGGTTATCGACTTTGGGAGCCGCAGCGGCACCCTGACGCTGCTCCCGGCGCTCTGTACGGTTCTCGCGGCGTTCGCTTCGAGCTTCCGCGCGATTCTGCCTTTGCCGATCGACCCTGGCGGCACCGGCCTGCTCGCGCCGCGCTTCTCGGCGGTCTTGGCGTCGTTCCACACGCTCCTCGCGCCGCACATTTTGTTTGGCATCGCGGCGTTCATCGCGGCGTTCAACGCGGTTCTCACGCCGATCCTGACGACGATCCGCTCTGTCGTCGCGCCTGTCTTCGCGACGGTCGGCACGGATCTCGCCGCGGTTGTCGCGCCACACGTCGCGCCAGCGCGCGCGCTGCCCGTACCAGGGTCGGTTCACGTAGTGGCTTTGCCAGTAGGGCTCGAACGAGAAGATTACAATCGGGATATTACCGCGAGGCGCATACTCGACGAACGAGATATAGCGGCCGGCATCAAGGTAGCGAAGATAGGCCGCAGACACCCAGCCGCGCGCGTCACGCCAGGTGACGTCGCACCATTCATACTCGCGCACGCACCCGTGCACATCCACTTGGCCGTCGCCGGGAATGATCTCTACGACCGGAAAGGCGGTCGAGGGTCCGGCACGCATGTTCAAGTCCTCGATTACGACAGCATCTGCCGCCACCGCAACAGCGGGTACCGCGACCGTTGCCAAGATGGCGGCTGCCAGCGATATCGTCAGGCGTTTCATTCTCTCGTCTCCATCGGTTGAGGCCGCGCAAACGCGCTTCCCACTACATCTGATGGTAAAACAAGAGCTGTCCCGGCACGTTCCGTAGGTAGTTCCCGCAATTCGCTGCCGGCCCGACGTATCCGCGGCCGCGGCCGGATGAATACCGCGGAGGCGGCACCTGTCATTCAATTGACGGGCGCGATGCCGTGCCTGTGGATGTGCCTGCCTGGATGGCCGATATCGTGGAGAGGATCAGCTCACCAGAACCCGCCTCCTAGTAGTTTTACCTATGTCGGGTGTCCTGCTCCAGGAACTCCCGCCCGCGCGGCGCGTTCGATCTGTGCTCCAGGCCGCCAAGATTGACATTTTTTGTGACCATATCTCACTCACTCGCCAGCGTTACCGCATCGCACGGCCGCCGAGCCTTACGGTCCGCCGGCGTGTCGAGTGTCGGCTATTGGCAGCTCGGGACCTTGTTTGTCGCGCTCTACCTTGCGGTGGAACGGGCAACGTTCGCCTACCAGCTCGACGGCTTGGGCATCACGCTATGGAGCCCGTCCGCCGGCTTGAGCTTGGCGCTTCTCATGACGGCCGGGATTTCCTATGCGCCGTTCGTGTTGGCGGCATCGCTGATCACCGATTATGCGGTCTACTCGGGTCCCCGTGGATGGGTTGCCCCAATAGCGACCAGCCTCGTCTTGACAGGCGGATTGGTTGCTTTGGCATTGGTTCTAAAAACCAGACTGCACCTTGCTAGGCCCCGGCTGTCGCATGTTTGGATACTTCTTGCCGTAGTGCCGTCCGGCACGCTGATTATTGCCTTGGCCTATTGTCTGGTTCTTTACGTCACCGATCAGCTGTCTTCCTGGAGTTTCGACCGCGCCGTCCGCAACTTCTGGATCGGCGACACTCTTGGAATCATCACGGTCCTTCCCGTTGCAGCGACAGTCTTCGCCAGCGTCTCTCGTGCCTCGCGCCAGGCAATCCGCCACGGGGTGATCGAGGTGGCGTTTTTCAGCATGGCGCTCGCGGCCGCGCTCTGGGTCATCTTTGGCTTGAAAACCGCAAGCGAAGCCCAGTTCTTCTACCTTCTGTTTCTGCCCATCGTGTGGACTGCGGCCCGGCACGGCTTTGCAGGCGTCGCGATTGCCCTTCTATCGACCCATGTCGCGCTGATCGCTGTGGTGACGGTTCAGGGCTACGCGGCCCCCGACTTCATCGCCTTCCAGATGCTCATGCTGGTGCTTTCCGTCACCGGACTTCTCCTGGGAGCGGCCGTCACAGAAAGTCGAGCCTCGGAAGAGCGGCTACGCGATCAGCGGTCAGAGCTCGCGCGTGCCGCGCGGCATGCCCTGGTGGGAGCGACAGGAACAGCCTTGGCGCATGAGATCAGCCAGCCTCTGTCTTCGGCAACGAACTATCTGCACGCGGCGAGCCGCATGCTGCAGGCACAGCCCCACGCCGATCCTTCGATCGCCGAAGCGCTGGCGAAAGCCCGATCAGAGGCTCAACGGGCCCGGGAGACATTGCAGCGCGTCAGAGATTATGTGTCGTGTGGACGCCTCGCGTTGAGCAGTGTCGACGTCGAGGCGCTGACGGCTAGAATTGTCTCGTTGATTGGTGCCGAGGCTGGATCTCGTGGCGTGGAAATTCGCGTGAGCAGCGCGCCGCATCTGCCGAATATTCAAGGTGATGCGATTCAGCTGGAGCAGCTTTTGCTCAACCTCATTTCCAATGCCATCGACGCGGCAGCACAGGGCGCGAAAGCGCAGGGGCGGGTCGCCGTCCATCTCGTGCAGCAGCGCGACCGTATCGTAGTCTCGGTCGACGACAACGGCCCGGGCATTGCCGAACATATCGCCGACCGGCTCTTTGAGCCGTTCGAGACCACCAAGCAGAGCGGGATGGGCCTCGGGCTCGCCTTGGCGCGCCAGATCGTCGAGGCGCACACGGGGGAACTGCGCGTCGAGAACCGCGCCGCGCAAGGCGCACGTTTCAGCGTTGCCCTGAATATCGATGGACCTAGGCGGCGGCATGGCAACTAGCTCGCCAGTTTATGTCGTCGATGACGATCCTGGGCTTTGCGAGTCGTTGGCCGCTCTGCTGGCGACCGCGAGCATCGCGTCTACGACGTTTCCGAACGCCGAGGACTTTTTGCGGTCAGCGGATCATGACCGGCCGGCCTGCGTGCTAATCGACGTTCGGCTCCCTGGCATGAGCGGCATCGAGCTGATGGAGCAGCTCAAGGAGCGCCGTGCGGCGTCCATCGTGATCATGATCACAGGTCACGGCGACGTGCCGATGGCCGTGTCGGCGATGCGCGCCGGCGTTTTTCACTTCGTTGAAAAGCCGTTCGATCCCGAGACCATGCTGTCCATCATCGAGGAGGCGTTGCAGCGGATCGGGAGGATAGCCGGCGAGCAAGCGCAAGCCCAGGATGTGGCGACGCGCTACCGGTTGCTGACGGCAAGAGAGTTGCAGGTTCTGGATCTCCTGGTCGACGGCCGCCCGAGCAAGCTCATCGCCTACGAGCTCGGCATCAGCACGCGCACCGCCGAGCATCATCGCTCCGCCGTCATGAAGAAAATGGCGGCGCGTTCGCTGTCGCATCTGGTGCGAATGACGCTCGACCTGCAGCGAACGCTTCCCGTCTTGCCCGCAGGTAGTGGGCGTTGACCGCGCTGTCTTCAAAATTCAGTAAGCATAACGACCGCGCAGCAATTTGTTCGAGATTGCGTTTATCGGCACTTAAGCCTGACGGTCTAAGGTGATGAAAAACCGCCCGTACTTGCTCGAAAGACCGATTGATGACGTTTGCGCGCAACGGTGCCCCGAAATTCGACGGGTCAACCAGGCTTCGGCAGTGGTTCATTAACCCTGTCTCTTGGGCCGCGCTGTCGATCATCAGCGTCCTGAGCGTTGGCGTTGGAGTAACTGCCGTATATCTGCCGTGGGCCATGCAGTCAGCGGCGATCGACGCGATCTACCGGTCGAATCTGGAGGTCGCTCACCTGATCAAGATCGTGCGCGGCTATTACGCGAACGACGTGGTGGCCAAGGTGGCGCGCCGTGGCGTGCTCACGCCATCCTACCTGCACAAAGACAATCCCGACGCGATCCCGCTGCCAGCCACCTTTGTCAAGGACATGTCGGATCTCCTCAAGGACCGCTCCACATCGCTGTCGCTCGTCAGCCCCTACCCCTTCCGCGCCGGGCCGCTTATGGACGACTTCGAGGCTGTCGCATGGGAGGCGTTCCAACGCGATCCGAATGCGGTCTTCTCTCGTCAGGAAACGAGAGACGGACTGCGCGTTCTACGCGTTGCCGTCGCCGACCGCATGACGACAGAAACATGCACCAACTGCCATAACAGCCATCCACAATCGACGAAGCGGGACTGGAAGGTTGGCGAAGTTCGCGCTGTCATGCAGGTGACCAGGGTCGTTGAACCTTACCTTGCCGCAGCGGAGCAACGCAGCTGGCTGCTCATTTGGACGCTAGGGCTGGCAACCATGCTGACGGCTCTGGCATTGCTGGCCATCACCCTGCTGGCGGTACGACGCACGCGTGAAAAACACCAGACCGACCTCTATCTCAGCCATTTGACCCATCATGACCCGCTGACCAATCTGCCGAATAGAACCATGCTCCGCGATAGATTGGAGCGGGCGCTGTCACCCGCCGGACCAAAGTCGTACGTGACCGTATTGATTCTGGATATTGACCGGTTCAAGCACATCAATGACGCATTCGGGCATGCCAAAGGCGACACCCTGTTGAATGCTGTTGCCCAGCGTTTGCGCAAGTTCGCCGGTCCCCGGGACACCATTGCGCGGTCAGGAGGTGACCGGTTCGCCATCGTGAAGGTTGCTGTCGAACAGCGCAACGATGGCACCCGCCTCGCCACTCGAATTATCGAGGCTATGAATGCCCCATTCGAGCTTGACGGTCATGAGGTTATCCTGGGAGTCAGCATTGGTATTGCGGCTTCATCAAGCGACGGCACCGCCCCGGAAATACTGCTGAAGCAAGCGGATTTCGCCGCTGAACGCGCCAAGTCCGAAGGACGCGGCAGCTTTCGCGTTTTTGAGCCGGTACTGGATGCGGACGCAACCTCTCGGCGGCAACTGGAGCAGGATCTGCACCGGGCTCTCGCAGGCAACGAGTTCGAATTGCTGTACCAGCCGATCCAGGATACCGCGACGCGAGGCACGGTGGCCATGGAAACGCTGGTACGCTGGCGCCACCCTCGTCACGGCCTGTTGTCGCCCGGGAAGTTCATTGCGATCGCGGAAGCTTCCGGCCTCATCATGCCGCTCGGTGAGTTGGTCCTGCGGCAAGCATGCCTGGACGCCGTCAAATGGCCGTCACGCATCAGGGTCGCAGTGAACCTGTCACCCGCTCAATTTCAAGCGCCGGACTTGGTGGGCACTGTGGCTCGCATCCTTGCCGATTCGGGGCTGCCTTCGAATCGGCTCGAGCTCGAAATCACCGAATCGGTGCTGCTCACGCACAGCGCTGAGAACATCGCTACGCTCCATCGGTTGCGCGGCCTTGGCGTGTCCATCGGTTTGGACGACTTTGGCACCGGCTATTCGTCGCTTAGTTATCTGCAGGCATTTCCGTTCGACAAGATCAAGATCGACCGCTCGTTCGTCAGCGAGATGTCGGCGCAGGATGCATGCGCCGCCATCGTGTGCGCTGTCGCCAATCTTGGACGAAGCCTCAATATCCTGACGACCGCCGAAGGGGTGGAAACCGAAGAGCAGTTCGAATTGGTCCGTGCAGCTGGTTGCACGCAAGCGCAGGGCTATCTCCTGGGCCGCCCTGTCCCCGTCACCGAGCTCGACTTTGGCAATGGAACCGTCTCCGGCACGATCGATGCCGAAATGGCGCCAAGCAGCCCATTCTTGCCTGCGAAGGATATCATGCTGGTGCGCGCAAGCTTTGCAATGGTCGTGCCGATCCAGACTGCTGTCACCGATCTTTTCTACGACCGCCTGTTCGCAATCGCGCCCGAGCTGCGCACGCTTTTTCCTGCAGACCTGACCGAACAGAAGCTCAAGCTGATCGCAATGCTGGCGACCGGCGTCGGCAAATTGAATGACCTCGCCAGCCTCGCTCCCATCCTCAAGGGTCTCGGTGCACGCCATGCCGGCTACGGAACCACCGCGCATCATTACGAAATGGTCGCCGAGGCGCTGCTATGGGCGCTCGAGAGAGGCTTGGGCGATGCCTTCACACCGGAGGTTCGGGCAGCCTGGGTGAAGGTTTACAATCTTCTGGCTGAGACGATGCAGGCCGGCGTCACTGATGTAACTACCGTTCGCGCAGCATAAACGCACGATGCCGGCTCGCGGATGACGATCGAATGCAGATTGCACAAGCGGAACCATAACATGAGCTTCGGGAAACGAGAGACAAGGGGCGCCGAAAAGCGGCGCGCCGCGAGGCAGCTGGCCAACGTAAACGGTTCGATTCTGCTCGACATCGGCATTCGCATTCCGTGTACCATCAAGGACGTCTCGAAGACGGGCGCGCTGCTGATCGTCACGACGGTACTCGGCCTTCCCGATCAGTTCAGCATTCAGATGACGAATGGTCCATTGCGCCGCGTCGCCATTCAGCGGCGGGGATCTTCGCGCCTGGGTGTCCGCTTCATCTGAGCAGGCGGGATGGGTGAACGGTAGCAGAGGCTTAACGTATAACCTCTAGAATGGTGGCCAAGGACAGCGATCCGTCAGTCGCGGGGCCGGAACATGCCATCCAGAATTGCTTACAATGCCGCATCGACTTCCGTGGTTGCGAAACCTCTGGCGGCTCTCGCACTCGCCTGGCATTCCCTGGCCGCCTATCGGCTCGACTCGTATCGACCCGAAAAGCACTACATGCGCGGCCCGGGCCCGAAGTGGCACGAGAAGCACGGCCGTAGCATCGAGAGCCCGCGCGGTGGGTCGATCGCCGGCGACTAGCCCGATCGAGCGCGCATCTGACAGCAAACCCGCATTCGGCATGCCCCGCCCGACTAACGCATTGCGCACTTCACGTAGTGGCGGATACTCTAGCCCGACCTTCTCAAAGGGTTGGGGTCGGCACGGAGGTAATTTCGATGACAGGGCAGGAGCGGCGCGCAGAGCATAGCCCACCTATGGTCAAGCGTCGCGACGCACTCTGTCATCGAAATTACCCCGCCCTTCGGGTCGCACGCCCGCGGCCGCCCGCCGCGTCGCGCGCCTCAA
>JBGTIU010000071.1:0-4845 GCA_041745515.1 Hyphomicrobiaceae bacterium
GGCGCTGGCCGCCGTCGACATCACTTACGAGGACAATCCCAACTCCAGTGTCACGAGCGCCAGCATCGATGCCGCCGTCCGCTCGGGACTCGAGACAAAAGACAACGTCGCGGTCGCCAACCAGACCGGCAATGCCATCGATACGCTGGCCGGCGCTGCCAAAAAAGTGGAGGCCATCTATTCCGCGCCGATGGTGCATCACGTCACCATGGAGCCGATGAATTGCACGGCCAGATGGACGCCGGAAGGCTGCGAGGTCTGGGTGCCGACGCAGAATGGCGATGCGGCACTCGCCGCCGCCGTTGCCACCGCCGACCTGCCGACCGCGAAATGCGATGTGCACAAGCTGCATCTCGGCGGCGGATTCGGCCGTCGCGGCAAGCAGGACTACGTGACGAAAGCCGTGTTGCTTGCCAAGCAGATCCCAGGCGTTCCGATCAAGCTGATCTGGAGCCGCGAGGAGGACATGCGGCAAGGCTGGTTCCGCCCGATTTCGGCGTGCAAGCTGCAGGCCGGCCTCGACGACAAGGGCAACCTCGTAGCGCTCACCATGCGCATCGCCGGGCAGTCGATCCTGCACACCGTGGCGCCGTCGCGCATGGAGAACGGCGTCGACTTCATTGCCTTCCAGGGGCTCAACCCGTCACCCGGCGCGCGCGCGGCGGAGGGCGGGTTCGGATATACGATCCCGAACCTCTACATCGACTACGCCATGCGCAATACGCACATGCGGGCCGGCTTCTGGCGCGGCGTCAACAACAACCAGAATGCGTATTTCCTCGAGTGCTTCCTGGACGAGGTGGCCAAGACCGCCGGCAAGGACCCGCTGGAGTTCCGCCGTGAACTCATGAAGAACCATCCGAAGCACCTGGCGGTGCTCAATGCGGTTGCCGCCAAGGTCGGCTGGGGCACGACGCCGCCGCCCGCCGGGCAGTTCCGCGGGCTCGCCCAGCACATGGGCTATGGCAGCTACATCGCGGCCGTGGCCGAGGTGTCCGTCGATGACCGGGGCAAGGCGACGGTGCATCGCCTCGTCATGGGCACCGATTGCGGCAACGTGGTCAATCCCGATCAGGTCGAGGCGCAGGTTGTGGGCTCGGTCGCTTATGGGCTGTCGTCCGCGTTCTTCGAGGAGATCACGATCAAGGATGGCGCCGTCGCGCAACAAAACCTCGACGCCTACGAGATCATGAAGCTGGCGGACTTTCCAAAGATTGTGGAAACCGTGACCGTGCCGTCGGGCGGATTCTGGGGCGGCGTTGGCGAACCGACGATCGCGGTCGCAGCCCCGGCCGTCATCAACGCTATCTACGCTGCCACCGGTAAGCCCGTGCATTCGCTGCCGCTGAAGAATCTGAAACTACGCGCCTGAGGCGACCGTTGGCCGTTGTGGACCAGATGCGAGGGATCATCCGGCTCGGATCGATGACGCTTCTGCTGATGCTGTCCTGCGCGACCTCGACGAGGGCTGCCGAACCACCGGCGGCAATCGCTCCGTTCACGGTCGTCGGCGATGCCATTCCGGCACCGCTCGAGGCGCGCACGGGTGACGCGGCTCGCGGGCGAAAAATCGTGCTCGATCGCGAAACGGGCAACTGCCTGATCTGCCACCAGGTACCAGTACCGACCGAACCTTTTCAGGGCGATCTGGCCCCGAGCCTTGCCGGCGTCGGGTCGCGACTGTCGCCCGCGCAGCTCCGGCTGCGGCTCGTCGATCAGGCCCGCATCAATCCGGATACACTGATGCCACCCTACTATCGCGTCGACAGGCTGACGCGGGTGGCAAGCCGGTTCCAAGGCCGTCCGGCCTTCTCCGGCCAGGAGATCGAGGACGTAATTGCCTGGCTCGCGACATTGAAAGAGTGAGGCGACAAGGACAACCTGCGATGCAGCGCCGTCAAGTAATTGCTCTTGGTCTCAAAGCGGCGGCTACAGTGGCCCTGCTGCCGTTACTGCCATACGCCGCTTCCGCCACCGATGCGCAGATGGCGGACGCGATGAAGCAGGTTCTGGGGGCGATGGTCCCGAAGTCGGGCCGCGTCACCATCGACATTCCGCCGCTCGCCGAAAACGGCAATTCCGTTCCTGTCACCGTGATCGTCGAAAGCCCGATGACGGCGGTTGATCATGTCAAGACGATCTACCTGTTCTCGCCCGTGAACCCGGCGCCCGACGTCGCCCATTTCCACCTTGGGCCGCGCTCGGGCCGCGCCCGCGTCCAGACCTCGATCCGGCTTGCCAACACGCAAAACCTGCACGCCGTGGCCGTCATGAGCGACGGCAGCGCGTGGATGCAGACCGCCGAGGTAATCGTGACGTTGTCCGCCTGCGTCGACGCCGGTTGAGGAGCTCTCATGCGTACCGCTCGCATCGTCATGCCGAAAACCGCGAAGAAGGGCGAGATCATCGACATCAAGACGCTGATCACGCATCCAATGGAGACTGGCTATCGCCGCGATGACGTTGGCGCCGCGATCGCACGCGACATCATTGGCCAGCTGCGCGTGACCTACGCCGGCACGGAAGTCTTCCGCATGACCATGTTCCCGGGCGTTGCCGCCAACCCGTTCGCGGCCTTCACGACGATTGCTACAGCCACCGGCGAATTCGTCTTCACCTGGACCGGCGAAAATGGCGAGGGTCACGTTGAACGCACGACATTGACGGTCGCGTGAAACGTCTGATACCCGCGCTGATGCTGGCGACCCTCGCGGTCTGCGCCGCCAAAGCCGAACCACTGACGTCCGCACGCGAGTTGCTGTCGCCTGAACTGCAGGCCCAGCAGGCCGACGACGGGGCCAATCCCGGCATGCTGTGGGTGGAGCGCGGAGCCAATTTATGGACGACACCGGACGGCCAGGGCGCGAAATCATGTGCGGGATGCCACGGCGACGCCAAGACCTCGATGCGTGGCGTCGCTACGCGCTACCCGAGCATTGATACCGCCTCGGGCACACTCATGAACCTCGAGGCGCGCATCAACAGCTGCCGCGTGAAACATATGTCGGCTGTTCCCTTCAAATACGAAACCGACGACTTGCTGGGGTTGACGGCCTACGTTGCCCACCTGTCGCGCGGTCTGTCGATGGCGCCCCGCATCGACGGCCCGGCGGCACCGCGTTACGAGGCAGGCAGGAAGTTCTATTTCGAGCGCCAGGGGCAGCACAACCTCGCCTGCAACCAGTGCCATGAGGCCCAGGTCGGCAAACGCCTGCGTGGCGATCGTATTTCCTCCGGGCTAGGGACCGGCTATCCGGCTTATCGCCTCGACTGGCAGCGCGCCGGCTCGCTGCACCGGCGCCTCCGAGCCTGTTCGCTCGGCGTCCGCGCCGAACAGCTCGAATACGGCGCGCCCGAATACGTCGACCTCGAGCTTTACCTCGCCCATCGCGCCAGCGGCATGAGCATTGAAACCCCAGCCGTTCGAAAATAGCATGCGCATGTGCCTGCCCTTTAGTTTGGATCGATCGCCTTGAAATTTCGGGCTGGGGAACAATGCCGCGAACGATGGCCAGGGGCTGCGGACTGCTGTTCGACATCGACGGCACGCTTGCTGAGACCGACCACTTGCACTTGTCCGCCTTCAACAGCGTGATGGCACGCTTCGACGTGTGTCTCGACGAGGACGGCTACAAGCGAATCGTCATGGGGCGGATGAATGCGGCAATCTTTGCCGACGTACTGCCCAATGAAACGACCGCCGTGCGTCAGGCTGTCGCAGACGAGAAGGAAGCGGCCTTCCGGGCCCTCGCCGTTGGCGGCATAACGCCGGTGCGCGGGTTGCTCGACCTGCTGGCCTGGGCCGCGGCACACGATGTGCCCTGTGCCTGCGTGACGAATGCCAATCACGCCAACACCGAACTGATGTTGCGCGGCCTCGGACTTGCCAGCCGTTTCGACGCCGTCGTCATCGCCGACGATCTGGCGCACGGCAAGCCGCATCCGCTTCCTTATCTCACCGGCGCACAGCGTATCGGAGCCAGCCCGACCCGCTGTATCGCCTTCGAGGACTCGCGCTCCGGCGTGCAGTCAGCGACCGCTTCCGGTGCCGTCACAGTCGGCATGATGTCCGGGCTGAACGAGGCAACGCTGCGGCAGGCCGGCGCCGTGCTTGCCGTCCGCGATTTCTCGGATCCTCGCGTCATGGCCCTGATCGAGGCTACTCTTGCGGCGAACACAGCGGACGCTTCATGAAAACCCGACTGGCGGCCGATATCGGCGGCACCTTCACGGACATCGTGCTCGATTCGGGTGGCATCCGGCACACCGCGAAAGTGCTGACGACGATGCGGGCGCCGGAGCAGGCCGTGATCGATGGTACGGCCGGCGTGCTGGCGCGGGCGGGTCGCACGTTTGCGGATATCGACGCCTTCGTGCACGGCACCACGCTCGCGACCAACGCGATCATCGAACGGCGCGGTGCCCGGACCGCGCTGATAGCCACGCAAGGGTTTCGCGACGTGATCGAGATCGCCGACGAGGGGCGCTTCGACCAGTACGATGTATTCATCGAAAAGCCGGCACCTCTCGTTCCCAGAGCACTTCGATTTACTGTGCCGGAGCGCGTCGACGTGCAGGGCGCGGTGCGTCTGCCGCTCGACGAGGACGCTGTGCGCGTGGTGGCCGCCAAACTCGCCGAAGCCGGCATCGAAGCCGTCGCGATCGTCTTCATGCACGGCTACGCCAACCCGGCGCACGAGCAACGTGTTGCCGAGCTGGTGCGCGCCGGCTGCCCCGGCGTCAGCGTCTCGCTTGGGTCTGAGGTCGCACCCGAAGCTCGCGAATACGAACGCACCTCGACCGTTGTCGCCAATGCTTACGTGCAGCCACTGATGGCGAGCTACC
>JBGTIU010000072.1:0-34339 GCA_041745515.1 Hyphomicrobiaceae bacterium
GAGTTCGGCATTGAAGGTCGCGCGCGCATCGCGGAACGCCTCGAAAACGCGGCGTTGCTGCGGCGACAGACGGGCTAGGCCTTCGGCCGACGCGTCCTGGGCCAGCGCAACGACCGGCGGCAGCGGCCTGAACGTCGGAAGAGAGGCGGCAGTAAAAGCAGTCGCCAGGGCGATTGCGCGCAGCCGTCTTCGCGGTAAAACCTTGAGGATCATTCGGCGGACCATCCCGGATAGGCTCTCAGGCATGATTGCGGCCAAACCTTTGAGACCAACCTTCTCGCTCTATATCGTCGTTTGCGCCGACGGCACATACTACACAGGCATCGCGGTGGATGTTACCCGCCGCCTGGCCGAACACAACGGCGAGAATCGTCGAGGCGCGCGGTATACGGCGGGCCGCCGTCCGGTTCGGCTCGTCTTTCAAGCAACGTTTGCGACGCGATCGGCCGCATCGAAGGAAGAGGCGCGCATCAAGCGCCTGACGCGAGCCGAAAAGCAGCAGCTGGTTTCAACGTTTGTTGGCTAACCGCCACTTGGCGAAATCGGCCTTGGTCTGTTCGTCGGTCGCCGGATAAAGACCCAGGATCGAGCGGCCACGCATCACCTCCTCCGTAACGAAATCCTCGAACACTGTCATCTCGGCCGCTTCGTCCGCAAGTTCGTCGGCCAGGTTGGCCGGCAGCACCAGCACGCCGTCGCTGTCGCCGACGATGACATCGCCGGGCCACACCGGAGCGCCACCACACCCGATCGGCACATTGATATCGATCGCCTGATGGATGGTGAGATTGGTCGGCGCTGACGGCCGCTTATGGAACGAAGGGATCGCGAGTTTGGCGATCTCGGCTGAATCCCTGAAGCCGCCGTCCGTCACGATTCCGGCCACTTCGCGTTTCATCAGGCGCGTGACCAGGATCGAACCGGCCGAGGCCGCGCGCGCATCCTGCCGGCTGTCGATCACGAACACCGCACCGGGCGGACACTCTTCCACGGCCTTGCGCTGCGGATGCCCGCGCTCCTGGAATACCGTGATCGGGTTCAAATCCTCGCGCGCCGGGATGTAGCGCAGGGTGAACGCCTCGCCGACCATTGTGGGCTGCCCCGGATTGAGCGGGTGCACGTCCTGGATCATCTGATTGCGAAAGCCGCGCTTGTAGAGTGCCGTACTCAGCGTGGCCGTGCTGACGGATTTCAGCTTGTCACGTGTCGCGGATTTGAGCGTACTCATTGAGTGAGTTCCCTACCTCAGAAAATATCCGGTTCGCCGGCAGCACGACCAAAGGCAGTCTCAAGGAAGTCGAAGTCGCAACCCTCGTGCGCTTGTTTGACATGCCGGTTGAACATCCAGCCGTAGCCGCGCTCGAAGCGCACGGGTTGTGCTGGCAAGGCTTTCCGGCGGCGGAACAGCTCCGCGGCTGACACGTCCATGGAAATGGCGCGCTTGGGCACGTCGACGGTGATCTGATCGCCGGTCCTGACCAAGGCGAGTGGCCCGCCGACGTAGGACTCTGGCGACACATGGAGGATGCACGCGCCGTAGCTGGTGCCGCTCATGCGCGCGTCCGAAATCCGGATCATGTCGCGGACACCGGCTTTCACGAGTTTTTTCGGGATCGGCAGCATGCCCCATTCCGGCATGCCGGGGCCGCCCCGCGGGCCGGCGTTGCGCAGCACCAGCACGTGGTCCGGCGTGACATCGAGGTCGTCCCTGTCAATCGCAGCCTTCATCGACGGATAGTCGTCAAACACCAGCGCCGGGCCGGTGTGAGTCCGCAGGTGCGGCTCACAAGCCGACGGCTTCATGACGCAGCCCTCAGGCGCGAGATTGCCCGTCAGAACGGCAAGCGCGCCTTCCGCGTAGATCGCGGTATCGACGTTGCGGATCACGTCGTCGTTGTGGACCTGGGCGCCCTCAATGTTCTCAGCCAACGAGCGACCGGTGACAGTCAGGCAATCGAGTTTCAAATGCCCCCTGATCCGGCTCATCAGCGCCGGCAGGCCGCCCGCGTAGTAGAAATCCTCCATTAGGTAGGTGTTGCCGCTCGGGCGCACGTTCGCGAGCACCGGCACCTTGCGGCTGGCAGCATCGAAATCAGCGAGGCTTATGTCCGCACCTGCGCGTCGGGCCATGGCGATGACGTGGATCACGGCGTTGGTCGAGCAGCCCATGGCCATGGCGACGCAAATCGCGTTCTCGTAGGCGGCGCGCGTCTGGATGCGCTGCGGAACCAGGTCTTCCCACACCATGTCTACGATGCGACGACCCGACTCGGAAGACATCCGAATGTGGCTGGCGTCGGCGGCCGGGATCGACGACGCCCCTGGCAGCGTCATGCCGATAGCCTCGGCGATGGCCGTCATGGTGCTGGCCGTCCCCATCGTCATGCAATGGCCGTAGCTGCGCGCGATGCCGGCTTCAATACCGATCCACTCGTCCTTGGTGATGTTGCCGGCCCGACGCTCATCCCAGTATTTCCAGGCGTCCGAACCCGAGCCAAGTATCTTGCCTTTCCAGTTGCCGCGCAACATCGGCCCTGCCGGCACATAAATTGTCGGCACGCCGGCGCTCGTGGCACCCATCAGCAGTCCCGGCGTAGTCTTGTCGCAACCGCCGAGCAGCACGACGCCATCGACCGGATGCGAGCGGATCAGCTCTTCGACATCCATGGCCAGCATATTGCGATAGAGCATCGTGGTCGGCTTGACGAAGTTCTCCGCCAAGGACAGCGCCGGTAGTTCCACTGGAAAGCCGCCTGCCTGCAGCACGCCGCGCTTCACATCGTCGACGCGATGCTTGAAATGCGCATGGCAGGGATTGATGTCCGACCACGTGTTGAGGATTGCGATGATCGGGCGACCCTCCCAGTCGGCCGGTGCGTAACCCATCTGCATGATTCGCGAGCGATGGCCGAAACCTCGCAGATCGTCTGGGGCAAACCAGCGCGCACTGCGCAGCGCCGCGCCGGCTTTGTTCGACTTGGTCATGGGTTCGGCAGCGTCATCGATTTACCGTATCCACGCTGGCATGAAGTTAATTCGATGAAGCTACGCCAATGGCGCCCTGGAAACGGCGGGCGATTGCCGCGCCATCCTTCTCCGGCAGCGCCCATGGATCCTCGCTCAATGCGATCTTCGCGACTGCCAGCGATGGTCCCGGCTTGTGAAACAGGAAGTCGGCCAGGATGGCGACGTCGGCTTGGGTTGTCGTCAGCAAAGTGTTACCGATCCCGAAGCCCCGGGCAACCGCAAGCAAATCCGTTTTGTGTGAAGTGAGGCCAATCTGCCTGCCGGTCTCGCCGAAGCTTTCGTTGTCGAGAACCAGAATTGCCAGATTCTCCGGCGCTTGGTCGGCGACCACGGCAAGCGAGCCGATGCCCATCATGATTTCGCCGTCGCCGGTGAGCGCCAGGACGCGGCGCTTCGGTTGGGCCAACGCAAGCCCGAGTGCCGTCGGCACAGCAAGCCCCATGCCTCCCCATGAGTATAAGTACTCTGGGCTATCGCCAGCCGCAAAACAGTCCCAGGTCGCGCTGCCCAGCCCTGGCACGATGAGCGCACCGGCACGGCGTTGAAGCAATTCCGCAACGAGCGCTCGCCTCGAAATCTTGTTCGAACCGCGTACGGCGATCTCGGGAGGCGTCGTCATTGCTGTCCAAATCCTTTTGCGCCGACAATCCGCTGGCCAATAAGCACGGCCGTCGACTGATGCCCATTGAAGGCCATATCGGCTGCGGCGGCGAAGGTCTCGCCCACCTCCGCTGCGGCGTCGACAGGAAAGCATCGCACTCCCATGCTTTCGAGCACCGGACGCGTCGCCTGGCCCATTGGGACTTGCCATGGATTGAACTCGCCCCATTGGCCACGCATAGTCACCAGCATCAGCAGCGGCGCGCGCAGAGTGGACGGATAGCCGATCGCATTGATGCAATTGCCGACGCCAGATGATTGCATCGCGACCATTGCCCGTGTACCGCCGAGCCACAACCCTGTCACGATGCCAATGCCTTCCTCTTCCGTGGTCAACGTCACCAGCCGCATCGTGTTGTCGACCTTGACAAGGTTCAGCAGTCGCGTGAGCCCGCCATCGGGGATCGTGCAAACCGCGCTAATTCTGCGTGCGGTCATCGCATCGAGGACATCGGCTGACCAGTCGCCCTGTCTTGTCGGTGTCGTCATCGTCGGTTGACCGTCTGCGTTTGAAGGCGCAATCGCCGCGCACCATAGCTGGAGCGCGCGTGAGACATATCACTGGATGAACATATGAGCCATGTCGACGGCGCGGCTATGCGTCGGGATAGCAATCATGGTCGGCTTGCTGTTGGCCGCCGCCCCTTGCGCAGGGTGCTTCGAAATTACTGTCAGTGCAACTGGGTGTTTCCAGCGTGGCTGGAAAACAACTGTTTGATCGTCTTGCTGTTGCCAGCATCGTTGCGACGCTTGAGGTCGCCAAAGACCAACTGCTGTTTCTGTAGATGCGCCACAAGTGCGCTCCGACCGTCTGCGAGCAATCGATGGCTGTGAATGGTCGATCGATATCCCAATCTTTCAAAATAGGAAGCAGCAACAACATCCGCGCTAATACGGAATTCCGTGAAACCATCGCAGCTCGCGCAGGCCTCGGCATACGCGACGAGCAATTCACCGACGCCACCCCGTCTGAAAATGGGATGGACCGACACATCTTGAATGGTTGCAATGCCATTCTCGGGGTCTTCCGGAGACCAGCGGACGACGCCGGCAAGGATGGCGTCGATCCAGGCTCCAAACACTCCGGGCCCAATCCAGTCATCGGCGCGGCAGTGCTCAGCGGGAGGGCTGCTTGAACTAGGGACCACGCCTCGGCGCAATGCCGTTTGAAAGGAGCGTACGGCTGCCAAATCATCGATGTCAAACCGGCGGATCTTCACGCCTGCAGTCAGAAAATTGCGGTCGTTGATCCTAGACTCGAACACTGACTACTCCACACTTTAACACCAGACGACATCAATCCGCGCATGCCAAGATCATGTAAAACAGTAACTTACCCCCGTGACTATTAGTAAGAACGTGTCAGAACCACTTCTAGTCCGGGTGCATCAAGAAATTTCGAGCGGTCCGACGCAGACGTGCTTTGAGACCTCACTCTGCGTCGCTTTCGGCCGACATCTATAAGTGACAATAGGGCCTGACAATGACGTCGCCGGGCCGGTTTGCTCACTCGCCGATTGCCTCCGCCTAAAATCCACCGTACCTTCATCAGGCGGTAGCATCTTTTCGCTTGACCAAGGGGGACTGACGCGGAGGTGGCGGGTGGAACGCCCACACCCTCGCGGTTTGTGGCGAGTACCGAGGCGGGGTGCGCGTGATGCCGAGGGGCCGAGTTCGATTCTGCGTTGCATTTCTCATGGTCGTCGTCATTGGTTGGCCGGCGGTCCGTATCACAGGTATTGCCGTCGCACTGTCGTGGGCAGTCGGCGCAGGTGGCGCTTATGCCGGCAAGAAGAGTGCGGCGGATCGCGCAAGGCAGGATGCGGAACGGGCCCGGGAACAAGCCCGGCGTATGGAGGAGCGGGAACGCGCCAGAGAGCAACGGGAGCAGGAACGTCAGCAGGCGCGTCAACAGCGCGAAAGCGAACGTGAGGCGGAGAAACAGAAGGACGCTCGTAGCGCCGACAACAAGAGCTCCGCCGATGAAAAGTCTACCAAAACTGATGAAAAAACCGCCAAGGAGGAGAAGCGAACCGCCGCTGGAAAGCGGCAGCGTGACGACGATGATGACGAGCCGCGAGTTCCAAACACGGTAGCAGAGTTGTTTCAGCGCTTATCCGAGCCCGCCGCGCCAGGTCCAATTCCTCCTGCCGCAGCGAAGACGCTGATTGCGCCGGCTCCTGCTCCACCGTTGACCAAGACGACAGCCGGCCAGCCTGTAAGAGCCCGCGCCGGAACACCTGCCGGAATGAGTGGATTGCCACAGATCTCACTTGAGCGGCGACCCGAAGTGCTGGCGCTGAGCCTGCCCCCTAAATCCGCCGATCGTGCAGTGTTGCTAGGCTTCAAATTGAATGGAACAACCGCGCTTCCGCGACTCAACCTCGGTGTGACACGACTGCTGGCGCCGGCCGGGCTGAGCGGCGAACAAGCCCTCGAACTTCTACGCCAAACCTTTCCGGAACAATCGGTCGAGGTCAATCAGAAGTATCGCATCTTCCGCACGGCGACTGGGGCCGAAACACCGCCGGATCAACAAAAAAGCCCGTCGCCAATGGCTACTTTCTGCGGCACCGACCGCTGCTTCGGCGCGGCAGCGATCCGATGGCAGCCACAATTGCAGAGTTGCGCCAGAAACGTACCAATTGGTGTAATCGATACGGCCTTCGACTTGACGCATCCGGCCTTCAATCGGCGCAACATCGATTTGCGCCCGCTGGATCGACCCGCGAAAGGCGAAGCCCCGCGCGCCAAAGCACCCGATTGGCATGGTACCGGCGTACTGGCGATGCTGGCGGGCGAGGCACAAAGCGGTACGCCGGGGTTGATCTCCGATTCAAGGTTTCACATCGCCGATATTTTCTTTGCCGACACGGATGGGCAGCCGGCGACTGATACCGCGAGTTTGCTGCGGGCGCTGGACTGGCTCGATGGCAAAGGCGTCAAAATCGTCAACATGAGCCTCGCGGGTCCTCACGATCAGTATCTCGAGACGGCAATAGTCACAATGGCGCGAAAAGGCGTCTTGTTCGTTGCAGCGGTCGGAAACGACGGGCCGACAGCTGCGCCAAGCTATCCTGCTGCCTATGAGCGGGTGATTGCAGTTACGGCGGTCAACAAGGACCTGGCGAACTACCGCCACGCAGGCCGAGGCGATCATGTTGATCTGGCGGCGCCCGGCGTGGGCATTTGGACGGCATTGCCCGGCGGCAGAGGCACCTATCACTCGGGGACGAGTTTCGCCGTCCCCTACGCGACCGCGGTTCTCGCCGCCATCTACAAGGAACTGCCTGCAAAAACCAAGAATGCGGTCTTGAGTCAGCTGTCGTTCCGGGATCTCGGGCCGCCGGGTCGCGATCCAATCTACGGGCGGGGCCTGCTGATTGCGCCTGCTTCATGCAAGACCGAACAGCCCATGGTGGCGGCCGCCGCAACGACCGGATTGTCGATGATCGGTGCAAAAGCGGGATCGGGTTGGAAGACCATGGTGGTGCCTTACAAACCTTGAGGTCGAAACACCTAGCCCGACCTTCTCAAAGGGTTGGGGTCTGTCCGGTTTTGGTTGAATCGTGGACAGACCCTAGCTCCTTGTTTTGTCGTGCTTCTTATCGGAAAACCGCTTCACACTTTTCCGGAAGCACTCTAGTCGAGGCCGCGAGCAATCAGTGCGCACGACTTGCCGGCGGGTCCGCCCCCGTTTCTGCTGCTCGAGCACCATAAAAATACCCGCCCTGCACATTCAATCCCCAGCGGGGTAGCAGGGACGAATGGCAAGGCGGGGCGTCAGTTGGAATAGCGGGCTGAACGGGCAGCCCGCGTATTCCTCCTGTGTTGACCGGGCCCAACATACAGAAAACGCGGCCGGTCACTTCCCTTGACGGCAGGGCTATCGACCATCGTCAGCCCACGCCGGTGACTGTGCTTGCGGGCTCTAACAGCGATCAGTCGTCATTGTCGCGGCGCCCGCCATTGCTTTTTGATAAGTGCCGCCTCCTCTTCCCGGCCAAGCACATCGCCTTTTATGCTCCGCTCAACGGCCGCGTCGACGACTGGCGATGTGGCGGCACCGGCCGGTGCCATCTTGCCGGTGCTCGAACTTGCCATACCGTTCGCCGTGTGAACCTCGAGCCGCCACCGACCAAACACGTCGCGACAAGCGAGGCCCAAGAACCGCAGCGCGTCAACGGTATCCATCTCATACTGCCGACAATAATTTCCGTCCTGAGTTTGAAACGTCAGCACCGGCCTCAGCACCGCCGGCCCCGTGCTTCCGACAAGCCTGACCGGCGTCCCACTTGGGGCAGTGTCGAGCGCGCGTGACAGGTCGCCTTGGGCCAGCACGCGCCCATCCAGCATCTCAGCGAGTCGAGCAGTTGCGTCCCATTGGACCCGGTTCACCTGCCAGTACCAACCCAAGCCGGCCCCAACCATGAATACTGCCGAAAATGCAATACCCAAGCGGATCGGCTTCCATGCGGGCAGTATCCACTCGAAAACAGAAGTAATTCGACCAGCGACCTCTATGTTATCGCGTCTCCGGCCGGCCGAACCAGTTGTTGCGCCAAGGACTGTCGCCAGCAGGCGAGCCGGCACAGGCTCGCGCGACGGGCGGTCGAACATCTGACGCAGACCCACGCCGGTGCGGACAAACATCCGCACGCGCTCTTCCGCCTTCGGATGCTCCTGCAGATAAGCCTCTACCTGTTGAAGCTCGGTCGCACCAAGCTCGCCATCGGCATAGGCCATCAAAGTCTCATCGGAGACTTCGCTCATTGCGTTTCCCCGTGCTCGCCTTTGTTTCTAATCCGTCACCGGCCCGCATGGCGTGACTTAAGCTTGATCTGGCACGCGCTAATCGGCTCATCACGGTGCCAATCGGCAGCGCCAAGGTTTCAGCAGCTTCCTTGTAAGACAAGCCGTCGATGCAGATGAGGCCGATCAGAATCTGCTGATCGGGCGACAACTCTGAAATTTTCTCGCTCACCAATTCCAATGTCAGTCGGCTGTCGACAATTTCGCGACCATCGGAACCGGCGAGATTTTTGTACGCGTCAATGTCGATGACCTCGCCCCGAACCTTGTTGGCGCGCAACCGATCGAACCACAGGTTTTGGGCAATCCGATACATCCAGCTGTCGAGCCTCGTTCCTACTTGCCATTGCTGGGCATTGGACAGCGCACGCACACACGTTTCCTGCACCAGATCGTCCGCCCGATCCAGATCGCCCGTCAAAGAAAATGCGAACCGCCGCAAACGGGGCAACAGTTCGATCATTCGCAGCCGGAAGTCGTCCATCACGGGAGCACCTCCCTCCCAGCCACCAGGATAACGACGCAGAGCGCGGCTTATTCCCAAACCGCCGTTCAATGCCTTGAGGTGGCGCCGTACCGGCCCGCTGAATGCGGCAAACGCTTGTACGACGGTTGCTGTCGAAGCCGTTTTCAATGGACCGAGCTTCGCTGCTCAGAAGGGCTTCATGGGCTTTGGCGGCATCGCCGTCTTCGATGCCAAAAAGGCGACGCGTTCCGACACTGATGCGGCGCAGAATTCTCGTCAGCAAACGAGCTGAAAAATCGCAATTGATTGAGGGGGCCGCGGTTCACACCACGGCCCGGATTGTGGTCTACTTGTAGTATCCAACGCCACAGATCTGGTCGCCCACCTTGGTGACGAAGCTGACTTTTTGGACGGGAGTCGCATCAGCGCCAGGGCGGGGCCACATATAGCTCACCTCGGTGACCTTGCCTTCGGTTGCGACCTTCTGCATCTCTTCGCCGAGCTTCTTGCCGTTCTTGTCGACAATGTCTTGAATTTTCTTGCCCATCAGAGCCGGATGCGCGGTCATCGCGCCATCACCGACGTTGGCGCAGAAGGGATAGAGGTCGCGATCCTTGAAGCCACCTTCGCCTTTTTGCATCATGCCGAACGCTTTGGTTTTGTCGGCCTTCACGGCGGCAACAGCCTTCTCGAGCATCGCCTTCGCTTCGGCTTCCGTACCGAACTGGGCCTGGGCAAATGCGAAGTTGGAAAGAGCAAGCGTGCCCACCGCGGCTGCGCCGATCACAAGCTTACGGAACATTGATTTCCTCCATTGCTGCTACCAGTGAACCCGTTTGTGCGCGCAAATCGTGGCGCAGGAATGGATTCCTTGCGAGTTACGAATAGATCAGGCCAGACTCCCTCGTTCGACCGCTTCGGACACTCATGCCTTGCCGCCAAACTACGCACTTTCCCTGCATCGCGCTAAGCCGAGCGGCACTGCTCAGCATTTAGACTTCTTTTTCTTGTCGGGCTCGTCATCCCTGCGCTGGCGCTCTTCCGGCGGCTCGTCAATCGGGATGTTGGTCACGTCAGGCGGGGGATCACCTGGCAATCCAGGTATCCTCGGAGGCCCCGGCTCGTCTTGGACTTTTCCTTTTCCATGCAGCCAAAACGCGCTTTGCCGCCTTGAGTTCCGGCTCGGTTCAAACGCACAAGAACCCAACACCAGATCACCGGAGGTGACTGACCATTGCGCCGCCGCACGCAGCGACCACGGCCCTTGCTGTCTAGCGGCGCGATGTCGCCATGGAATACGGGGAATTTCATTGCACGTATCGCCTTGACGTCACGCGTTCGGCCGTCCATCAGCGCGAGCTATTTACGTAGATGTCCCAACGGCGCGCCACAAACTTGGGCAGATACAATCGACTAGGCGCCAACGGCTAGCCGCATTGAGTGGGAGTTGCCGCAACAATTCGTACGTTGAGGCGATCCGTGGACCGCGACGAGGGCTACAATGAGCAAGGGCCTGACTATGATTAGTTTGGGTTTGGGCTTCTTACTTGCGGCCTATCTCCAGCCCTGGTTCGCACCGGACATGCGGCCAAGCGTCTATGATCCGGCCATCACCTTCCTTGCTATCGGCGCGATCTACTACTTGTTCGAAGTGATCCGAATATTGCGGCGGATGAGGAAGGATCGATAGTCTTTTGACACCACGATCGTCATCGTGCGTCACGGTCATGCAATGCGAATGCGCGCGGCGGCTTACGGCTACGGTGTCGCCCACTGGGCCTCTCTTCGTTTGTGTGCTAACAAACACAACGTCCCGGGACAAAAGTTCCGATCACCCGAGGGAGAATACTATGGGTAGCAAGACTGACCAGATCAAAGGCATGGCGAATCAGGCCGCTGGCAAGCTGAGACAGGGCGTTGGCAAGATCGCTGGCTCCAAGGAGATGCAAGCCAAAGGCGTGACACAGGAGGTCAAAGGCAAAGCGCAGCAGACGATGGGAAAGGCCAAATCAGCCGTCAAAGACACTGCCAACAAGATGGCCGAAAGCGCCAACAAGAAACTCTGACGATTCGGATGGCGCGAGCGGCCACCGAAGTTGAACAAACGTAGCAGCGTTAAATCAGCAGTTCGCGTCGGTTCTTGATGAAATCCTCGACGCCCGCCACAACCCGGGCACAATCAGCGTCCGTCACCATCAGCGAGAGCGCCATGAAGCCGCGCTCGGCCACGTAGATGCCCTGGTCGAGGAGATCGAGGAAAAGCAGCCGCTTCAACCGTGTGTCCGCCTTGGCAAGGTCCGCAGGCACAAGGATTTTGCCCGCCACCGGATGCAGCGTAATCATCGAGCCCATGCCGGTTGCTTGCATCCGCACCTGATAGCGCATGAACATAACGTTGAGCGCTTCGCGAAAGCGGTCGCCGCGAGCATTGAGCGCCGTGCAGGCCTCGGGCGTGAAGATTTGAGTGAGCCCCGCTAGGCCCGCGGCCATCGTCAGCGTGTTGTTGTTGAAGGTGCCCGCATGCGGCAGGGCATTGGGTTTCGACGGATCGAACTGCTCCATGATGGCGCGCTTGCCGCCGAAGGCGCCAAAGCTCATGCCGCCGCCCACATATTTGCCAAGCGTCTTGAGATCGGGCTTGATACCGAATTGCGCCGATAGGCCGCCGGGATGCAGCCTGGACGTCATCACCTCGTCGAAGATCAGCACGATGCCGTGTTTCGCCGTTTCTTCGCGCAACACGGCAAGAAACGCCTCGTCTGCCGGAATGCAGCCGCCGCTGCCCAGCATGGGTTCGACGATGACCGCCGCCAGATCGTCCGCGTGCTCGATGATAAGTTTTCGCGTACCTTCGATGTCGTTGAAATGCCCCAGCACGCAGTCTAACGGCGCGTTCACCGGCGAGGCGCCATGGCTGAAATAAAGCGTGCCGCCGTGGTAGCTGCCACGCATCGGCATGATTTTGGCCCGCCCGGTAAAGCAGCGCGCTGCCAACAGCGCCATCATGTTTGCTTCAGTACCTGAATTGGTGAAGCGCACGAGATCCATGTCGAAGCGGTTCGTGACGACCTCTGCGAATTCAACTTCGCGCCCATGATGGGTTCCGAGATTGAGACCGGTTTCGAGTGCCTCGGCCACCGCCCCCTGGATCCGCGGATGGGAATGGCCATAGATGCCGGCCGAGTATTCACCGAGAAAGTCGAGATAGCTGTTGCCATCGATATCGGCGATCTCCGCTCCCTCTGCCTTCGCTGCGCGGATGGGAAACGGGGCGGTGTACAGCACGGTGCGGCTGTTGCCTCCGGGCATAACTTTGGCGGCACGGGCATGAAGCGCCGCCGTCTTCGGCCGCTTTGCCGCAAATCGCGCGATTGCTTCGACAAGGGCTGTTTCGATACTTGTCATTTGTCCGTCAGGCCGGCCAAACCGTTGCGGCTCTGTTTCTGTGGCTTTAGGCATGGGGGAGCAAGCGCGTCGTCTCTCCGCTGATTGTGTCGATCGATATCGGGTTAATCCTGGGCGAACACCTCGGGTCTGAGACTGCGATGGAACCAGTGCACCAGGCTCACGACATCGAAGATCGGCAGGCCCAAGGTACGGTGCAGATCAGCGGAGTGGGGCGCGAGATTGGTACATTCGAGGACCAGTGCCCCAATCGAGGGGTCGCTGTCCACTGCCCGCCCCGCCAACGCCAGCACTTCGCGCCGAAGCGTATCGAACGAAACGGACGTGTCGCCGGTGCGGATCGCGCGCTGGAACTCGGACGCGGCCGGCAGGCCGAACACCGGCGTCCGCGGATCTACTCCGACGCACTCCAGATGACGGGTCGTGAGCGACTCGGCCGAGAACGTCAGGATCGCAGGGCGGCGTCCCTTCGGCAGGATGCGGGCAACCATCGGCACCTGCAGCAACGCACTGGTTGCGACCGGTACGGCGCAGTGTTCGACCAGCTCGCGCTGGTAAAGAGCGAGGAATCCACACGTCGTTGCAATCCCGTCGACTCCAGCCGCGACCAGTTCATCGGCCGCCTGCTTGAACGGCTGCAGGAATTCGGTGTCGGTGAGGGTGGTGATTTTATCCGGGCTCGCGCCTTTGACAATGCGATACTGTACGGGAAACGGCCATGTGCGGGCGTTGCCGATGTCGCCGTTGAACCGCTCGAAATAGGTCTCGAGCATCAAGATACCGAGCGAAACGCCGTCGCAAGTCCGTTTGGGTTCAGGCATATGGAATTCCGTTGGTTCCGGCTGCGTGCGAGACAGCGGCAGGCTCGAATTCATGCGACAGCCGTTCATCCGTCGCCACGCCCATCGAGAACGCAATCTGAATGTCTGTGCCGCCTTTGACGATAAGATCGGCCATTACCCGTCCGACGCCGGGTGCTGCTTTGTGATCACGTGCAAGCCGCCGTTCTGGATTCAATGCGGTTGTGCAGGGCCCTAAGACCAAAGCCCAAGTAGTTTATCTCGATTGCTCGCCGCTGGTACGCAGCCTGCTCGACGAGATCGGCCCGCCGGTCCACATGAAGGTGTTCGATGGTAAGTCCGGGCGAGCCGCAGCCAGGAAACGCCGTGCCTGGGTACAGGATTTAGAGCACGCGAAGGACGAGAGTCTGAATGAAGCCCGAACGCAGAGTCAGATTGGCAAGATAAGAACATCTGTTCTCATTCCAAACCTTTGTATCAGTTGTCAAATGATTGGTACCGCTGCCCCGGCTCGAACGGGGGACCCCCAGATCCACAATTATCAAGTCTTTGGACGCATCTGGATGTTTTCGAACGCAATTGGGCGCTGATTAATTGCGGTATTTTGGCTTTCTATGAGGTTCAGCCGTCCAGGAAGGTCCAATACGAGTTAGGTTAATCCGAGCAGTTCTGGTACCCATGTGGTACCCACAGCGAACTCTATGGCCGATAAATGCGGGACCTAACACAACGGTTCATCGAAAGCGCCAGCACCGATGCGGAGAGACTCGAGATCCGCGATGCGAAGGTTGAGGGGCTAGAGCTACGAGTCTCGCGCCACGGCACGAAGAGCTGGCTGCTCAGGTATCGACGGAAATCAGATGGTCGCAAACGGGTTCTAACTCTTGGGCGTTTTCCCGAGTTGAGCCTTCAAACGGCACGGCAGCGCGCATTGGAAGAGAAGGCATTGATAGGTCGAGGTGCGGACCCGGCCGGGGCCCGATCTCTGATCAATGAGGCGATGACATTCGCTGAACTCGCAGAAAAGCGGCTTGCTGAAGATGTCGCCATTGGTGAGGGATCTCGTCGCAATTATCGACAGAGCTTTGAGGCAGATGTCTACGCAGCGATTGGCAAAGTTGCAGCATGTCAGGTGACGCCAGACATGGTGGCCAGGATCCTGGACGGAATTGAGCACCGCGGCTCACTTGTTCACGCCGATCGAACCAAAGCAGCGATCGGGTCAACATACAAATGGGCGATCAAACGCCGTCTTGGTGTCATCAACATCGACCCAACGGCTGGCCTGGGAAAACGCGCCCCTGCAACTGCCAGGACGCGATTGATGAGCGAGGCCGAGCTAGTCGCATTCTGGCGTGCGATCCACAGCGAAGATGCACCTCTGACCCTACGCATGCGACTAATCTGCCAGCTTGCTGTATTGACCGGCCAAAGAAGAACTGAGGTTGCCGCAGCAGAGAATTCAGAGGTTGATATCAACGGACTTGCGCCGAAATGGATCATCCCCGGCGATAGCAAGCGCAACGGCGTGCTCTTGCGAGGCCGCACCAAAAATAAGAAGCCGCAAACCGTTCCGCTGTCGCAACAAGCGGTGTTGCGCTTTCGCCAAGCGATCGAACTCGCTGATGGCAGCAAGTTTGTCTTTCCCGCGGATACGACGCATCTGACAGCGGGTGCCACTCCGCGAACGCCTCATATTCATGGCGAAAGCGTTTCTAAGGCGCTTCGGCGACTTCGCTCACAATACGGCATTGATGACATTACCCTTCATGATCTCAGACGAAGTATATCCACGTGGCTGGGGGACACTGGAACGAGGCCTGACGTGATTGATCTCATTCTCAACCATCAGCCAAGAGACGTTACCCGGCGACATTACAACCTATCCACTATGCAGGACCATGTTCGCGCAGCCCTCCAGGAATGGGCCGATCATGTGACCGAACACGCTTGAACGCACGAAGGGCCGCGCGCGCGGGGCGCTTCGTGCCTGCGGAACGCAAGCATAGGTTTGCTGCCGGTAGCGTGAGCGGAGAATTTACGGCTGTACGCATTCCGACCGGCAGGGCGCTCGGCTACCAACGGGGCGATGTCCAGAGTTGCATAAATGGTTCTGATCGAATCGTCGGGCGCATGATGCGTCCGATCGGCATTTTAACCGACCATCTCGAGAGCAGCGAGGCGAACCGTGTCGAGATGATCCCCGAAGGTGTTCTGGCAAAGCTATCCGACGCCAACTACCGAACAGAAGCCGGAGCTAGCCCGCGACAAATGGCGGCTCAAGGTGCGCGGCCCGTCTGTCGAACGACCGTTCGAAATTGGTTACGACGATTTCTCAAGATGCCGTCGCGCACGATCATCGCAACGATGGAGTGTCATGGGAACGGCCGCACGCTGTTTTGGGAGCAAGGCGGCTTTACGGGACAGCAGGTCGGCGGCGGTAACTGGGGGTTGGGGGCTATCGGCCAGGCCGAGTGGCAATACGTCCCCATGAGCGAAATCTTCGCGCGATGCGGCGTAAAACCCGACGAAGTGCAAGTGCTGTTCTGGTCCGGCATGGATGGTCCCGATATCGGACGCCCGATGCCGATTTCGGACGTCACCTCGCGCGCTGATGACATCGGCGTTTGCTACGCAATGAACGGCAATCCGTTGACCCCGGATCACGGCGCGCCGGTTCGCATCGTGGTCCCCGGCTGGGGCGGGACGGCGTCCATCAAATGGGTCACCGAGATCCGTGTAACCAACAAGAGGGTGTGGACTCGAGTCAATACCAAGGGCGAGGCTTACATCGGACCGACCTTTGCCGCGCCCGAACACGGCCCCGATGATGAGTACATGCCCGGCATTACCGCCGCCGACGTCAAAGGGCCGATGGTCACGTGGATGCCGCCGAAGTCCTTCATCACGGTGCCGCTCGTCATCGAGCAGTCGCCGTCCCTGCCCGCAAACTATCCGCTGAAGAAGGGCGAAGTACCGAAGCTCGCAGTCGGCCGGCAGACCATGCGAGGTTACGCCTGGGCACCGCAACATGGCGTGAAACACGTGGAGTACCGCATCGATGGCGGGGCGTGGCAAATGGCGACACTGCGGCCGCCTAACCTCGGAAAATACACCTGGGTGCGTTTCGAATTTCCGTGGGACGCGATGGCGGGTCAACATGTGATCGAGACGCGCGCGACCGACAATTCCGGCGTGTTGCAGCCAGAGCAGATTCCCTTGAACTCGCTCGGCATGGCCAATTGGTCGATCCCGAAGTTCAAGATCCAGGTCGCCTGATTGCTTCGATTTCGAAATCGTCCAGCGCCCTGCACAATTGTCTGCAGGGCAGCTCACGCTGTCGGCCGGAGACGGAGCCTGATGATTTTCTTCGACCGAAGCATTGCGGCGGCGCTGCTTGCTGCATTTGCAGTAGCTTGCCTGCCTCTCACGGCATCGGCAGGAGACAGTCCGCAGGTCATCCGAGGTGCTGCCATTTATCGGGAGACCTGCCAGCTTTGCCATGGCGCCGACGGTCAGCGTGGAGAGGGCACTCAGACGCCGATCTGGGGGGCAGGCGCGCAGCTCAGAAAATTCGAACACGGACAGGGGCTGTTCGAGTACATGCAATTCCTGATGCCGTTCGACAACCCCAACAAGATCACCGAAGAGCAGAAGTGGGACGTGATCGCCTACCTACTCGTCAATCACGGTGCCATGGCCCGTAGCGGAACGATCGATCCGGGGCGAGCGTCTAGCATCGCAATCAAGTGATCGTAGCAGGGGACTGGTCGCCTCGAATGGCCGACTGGGTCGGCTTGACCATCGCCCTTCGTTTTCCGACATCTGGGAGGCTGCGGAGGGTGTGCCAGAGCCTGTCGTCTCGATGAGCGCGGCCTTGCCGCCGCGGAACCCTCGATCATGCAAGTGATCACGGATCGAGTTGATCTTCTGATTGACGCTGCGTGACCTCGCACTCCAATGCACGGCTTGATATGGTCGCAAGCTAAAGGTGGATTATGAGTGGGCCCGGTGTCATCTGATGAGTGCAGTTGAAAGCGCCCGCATCTATTCCATTCGCAAGCCCGCCTTGGCGTTCCTGCTTGGAGTGGCTGTGGGGACGCTCGGCGGCCTGATCGGACTGGGTGGCGCGGAGTTTCGTCTCCCTCTGCTCATCTTGTTCTTCGAACTCTATGCCCATCGCGCCATCCGCATCAATCTGCTGATCAGCCTCGTCACGCTCGTCTTCGCGGCGGCCACGCGGCTCAGTTTCGCTGGGGCTACCGCCATTGGGTCGTACTGGCCCGAGATTGCGGCCATGATCGCGACCGGCGTGCTGGCCGCCTGGGTCGGCGCAGGCGCTTTGTCGCGCATTTCGAAAGAGCGAATGTCCTTGACCATAGCGGTCTTGCTCATCGCGATATCCGGCCTGCTGATCATTGAAACGATATTTCAGGGCGCAACAGGCTTGCTGCTTCCGGAGAATCTTGGATTGCGAATCGCGGCCGCATTGGTCTTGGGATTGGTGATCGGGGCCGTCTCGAGCCTGCTTGGTGTCGCCGGAGGCGAATTCATCATCCCCGTGATGATTTTCCTGTTCGGCGCCGATATCAAGACCGCTGGCACTGCCAGCCTGCTGATCGCGATCCCGATGGTGTTGACCGGAGTTGCGCGGCATTGGCTCCATGGGCGGTTCAGGTCGCGCTCAATGCTCCTGCTGCTTGCCGTTCCGATGAGCCTGGGCTCGGCTATCGGTGCGATGCTCGGCGGCGCCCTTGCGGACGTGGCACCGGGCGAAGCGTTGCGTATTTTGCTGGCGGTGATCCTCGCCGTTTCGGCCGCAAAGCTCTGGCTCCAACCAGCCCATCGCAAAACCTGACACTGAGTAAAACGTGCCCCCTCTTGAAAACTCACTTGCATATTTCAAGGATTGTTGAATATTAGGGTATGGACGAGACAGAGACTGTTGCAGCGCTGTCCGCTCTGGCGCACCGGCACCGACTGCGGATCTTCCGCCTGCTCGTGCGGGCAGGCCCATCTGGCGTGCCCGCTGGCGAGATTGCCACGGAGCTCGGGATCAGCCCGACCGGCTTGTCCTTTCATTTGAAAGAACTCGACCACGCCGCGCTTGTTACATCCACGCGCCACGGTCGCTTTGTGCGGTATGCGGTACGCGTCGAGGGCATGCGCCAATTGCTGACGTATCTCACCGAGGATTGCTGCCAGGGTCAGCCCGAACTCTGTGGGTCCGGCATCAAGCCGGCGCGCGCTGTCTGCTCGAGCAAAGGGAGATCCAGATGACGATTGAACGTCCGTTGAATGTGCTGTTTCTCTGCACCCACAACTCCGCTCGTTCGATCATTGCCGAGGCCGTGATAAACCGGCTGGGAGCGGGCAAGTTCAGAGGCTACAGCGCAGGCAGCGCACCGGGCGGAAAGGTCCACCCTCTTGCGATCCAGATGTTGCAAAAGCTCAACTATGATATCGACAAATTGAGATCCAAGTCGTGGCAGGAGTTTGCTCAGCCGAGTGCGCCGACGCTCGATTTCGTCTTCACCGTCTGCGACGCCGCCGCCAACGAGACTTGCCCGGTCTGGCCAGGTCAACCGATGAGCGCGCATTGGGGCTTGCCTGATCCATCGGCTGTGCACGGGTCAACTGCCGAGTGCGCCTTGGCCTTCGCCGAGGTGCATCGCATGCTGTATCTGCGCATCGATACCTTCACCAACCTGCCCCTGGCTTCACTCGACAAACTCTCGCTGCAAAGGCGGCTGGAAGAGATCGGCAAGACCAAGACTGAAACAGCGCGTGAGAAGGCTTGAGCCGTGACGGCAGAGTATTCCAAAGCTCAGCGCATCAGTGCCGAATTCCTTGGCACCGCGTTCCTGCTTGCGACCGTGATCGGGTCCGGGATCATGGGCGCGCGCCTCTCGGGCGGAAACGACGCCCTGGCGTTGCTGGGCAATACGCTGCCGACCGGGGCTATCCTGGTCGTGTTGATCACGATGCTCGGTCCGATTTCAGGCGCCCATTTCAACCCCGTCGTGACCGGCGTGTTTTGCCTCCGGGGCGACATCGAGCCGAAGCTGGCATGGGGCTACGTGCTGGCGCAGGTCGGCGGCGGCGTCGCTGGTGTTTTTGCGGCGCATCTGATGTTCGATCTGCCGCTGCTTCAACTGTCAATCAAAGCCAGAAGCGGCGCTGGCCAATGGTTTGCCGAGTGTGTGGCGACGTTCGGTTTGGTGGTGACGATCCTGGCCACGCTGAGAGCCAGGCCGGCCGCCGTACCCATGTCGGTCGGGCTCTACATAACGGCCGCATACTGGTTCACGGCGTCGACATCGTTTGCAAATCCGGCCGTGACACTGGCCCGGGCATTTTCGGATTCGTTCGCTGGGATAAGGCTCGAAGACGTCCTGCCATTCGTGATTGCACAGATTGTCGGCGCGCTCTGCGCTTCGGCGGTGTGCCGTTGGCTGCTTGCCAAGCCGGCCCACATCGATGATGCGGCAGCGTTAGCGCGATGACCATCACGATCCATCCCATTCCGGAGCATGGTGTGTCGCCGGAACGCATGCACCTTGATGCTGGAAGCCGATAATTCGATAATACTAGAAATACAATTGACAAATGAGTCGTGCCACGTTACGTGTGCCGAATGAAACTCGATGATGCAGCTGACCGCCTCGAAGCCCTGGGGAACCCGACGCGGCTCAAAATCTTTCGTGCGTTGGTTCGCGCGGGCGGCAACGGTCTGCCGGTCGGCAAGCTGCAGATGAAGCTCGACATCGCTCCCTCGACGCTGTCGCATCACCTGAAGTCGATGTTGATCGTCGGTCTGATCGCGCAGGAGCGGCAGTCGACCACGCTCATCTGTCGGGCCAACTACGACGTGATGCGATCTCTGCTCGATTTCCTCGTGGAGGAGTGCTGCATCGAGTCAACCGGTGAGCGCGGCGAGTCAAAGTCCAATGCCGCCTGAACTTTTGCTCTTATATTCGAACCTACCAGAAAGACCGCACCAATGACGACCACAGACTCCAAGTCCATCGCCATCATCGGGGCAGGCCCGGTTGGATTGGCCGCCGCCGCTCACGCCTTGGAACGGGGCCTCAATCCCGTCGTGCTGGAGGCTGGACCCGAGATCGGCCATGCCGTCCGTCAGTGGGGACACGTGCGCATGTTCTCGCCCTGGGAATACAACATCGACAAGGCAGCCGAACGATTGCTGACTGCGTCGGGATGGAACTCGCCGGAGCCCACGGAGTATCCGAACGGCGCCGAGCTGGTGGATGGCTACCTGGCGCCACTCGCAACACGCACCGTGCTCAGGGATCACATCCATACTTCAGCCAAGGTAACGGCGATCAGCCGGGTTGGGTTCGACAAGGTCAAGACCAAGGGTCGCGAGACCGCTCCCTTCGAGGTCCGCTACCAGAACGGTGCTGGTCCGCAGACATTGCGCGCGGACGCAGTGATCGATGCGTCGGGGACCTGGAGCGCACCGAATGCCGCTGGAGCCAATGGTCTGGAGGCGGTTGGTGAGAACAACCTGACATCGCATGTTGCTTACGCGATGCCCGATGTGCTTGGGGCCGCGCGTCACGGCTATGCCGGCAAGACGGTCGCTGTACTCGGTGCCGGCCACTCGGCGATCGGCACGCTGATCGATCTCGCGCAACTGAAAGATCAAGTGCCTGGGACCAGGGTCATCTGGCTGATGCGGGGCGATGATCCAAAAAAAGCGTTCGGTGGCGGCGCCGACGACAGGCTGTCGGCGCGCGGCGAACTGGGTCTGGCATTTGGCCGCCTCGTCCGCGCGGGTCAAATCAACGTCGAGTCGGGATTCAGCGTTTCTCACCTCAATGAGAGCAACGGCAAGCTCCGGATCGGAGCGGGGTCGGCGCGCGACGGCCGCTACGTTATCGTCGACGAGCTGATCGTCTCGACGGGCTTCCGGCCCGATCTCTCGTTCCTGCGCGAATTGCGTATTTCGCTCGATCCGGCACTCGAATGCCCGCCGATGCTGGCGCCGCTGATCGATCCCAACGAGCACAGCTGCGGGACGGTGCGCCCGCACGGTGCGCGCGAGCTCGGACAACCCGAGCCCGGTTTCTACTTTGCCGGCATGAAATCCTATGGCCGTGCTCCGACCTTCCTCGCGCTCACCGGCTATGAGCAAGTCCGTTCCATCGTCGCGGAGATCGCCGGCGACCACGAGGCGGCGGCCCGCGTTGAGTTGGTGCTGCCGGAAACGGGAGTGTGCAACCGACCAGATTTATCCGACGCAGGAAATGAAGCTGGCTGCTGCGGCGGACCCGCGCCGAACGGTATCGACGCCTGTTGCATCGAGGATGCGAATGCGAAGGCCGCGGGGGCGCCGGGATGCGGATGCGCGGAGCCGACTAAGACGACCGTCGCAACGTCAGCAACGGCCGTGTCAAAATCGTCCTGTTGCGGCTGACCTCACCAGGGCCGCTTGCGGCTCAACGAGAGCGCTGATGACAACCAGAGCAAACAGTTCGCACGGATTGCACGGGCTCGTTGTTGCAACAGCTGCACTGATCGGCGTGTTCATGACCACGCCTGGTCAGACCGTTGGCGTAGCGCCTTTCATCGATCTCATCGGGGCTGATCTTGGTCTCGGTCGCGCGCAGGTGCTGATGCTGTATAGTGTCGGTACATTGCTCGGCATTCTCCCGGCGCCACTGGTCGGCCGCTTGATTGACCGGTTCGGACCAAGACGCGTGATCGTTCCGATTGCGCTCGCATTGAGCGCCGCATGCATTGCCGTCAGCGTTGCCCAAGGATCTTGGTCGCTGGCAATCGCGTTCATAGTGCTGCGGGGCGTTGCGATCGGCGGTTTGAGCCTCGTCAGCTTTCATATGCTCAATCTCTGGTTCGATCGTTTGCGAGGTCGCGTCACGGCGTTCGCGATGATGGGTTTGGCGCTGGGCGGGCTTGTCTTTCCACAGGCAGCGGAAGTCCTGATCCAGAGCCACGGTTGGCGGGCGGCCTACGGGGCATTTGCGGTCGCAACATTAATCATCCTGGTGCCGGTTGGATTGTTTCTGTTTCGTGATCGACCGGGGGAGGCTGGCGCCGCGCAGGATTTCGGTTGGACCGCGACGGGTGCAACCAGATCGCGGGCAGCGGACTTGACGCTACAGGACAGCGCCCGGACGGCGGTATTCTGGTATCTGCTGACGATCGCCTGCCTGGTGAACGCCGTTGGGACAGCCCTCCTCCTCGACCACATGCGGTTGCTGGACGCCGCCGGATTGGGCCGCGCCGCGGCAGTCACCCTGCTGGGAGCCGTGACGACGGCGCAAGCACTCGCCACACTCGGTGGCGGGGCGCTCATCGATAGGTTTAGCGCGCGCCGGATCGGCTTTCTCGGCTTGTCCGTGCTCGTTGTCACAGTGGTTTGTGCGATGGCGGGGCCGAAACTGGGCAACGGCCTCGTGTATGCGGTTGCGCTCGGCGCAATGATTGGCCTGCTTCAGCTCGTGCAGTCCGCAGGCCTCGCCGAAGCGTTCGGCACCGGGCATTTGGGTAGGATTCGCGGCGTTGCGTCTGTCATCGGTGTAGCTGGGGCTGCGGCAGGGCCGCTGCCGTTCATCTGGTCGCCTGAAGCAGCGTATTGGATCTTTCTCACGGTGGCGGGCGTGGCAGCGATGCTCGGCATCATGGCTAAGCCTGCTGCGGATGCGTCGCAGGTCTGAGAATCCTAGCCGGCTCCTGCCGTGGATGTCGGACAGTCGTGCTATGCCGTCGCGTTCAGGGATGGACGCGGCTGGGCGACTGCCTGTTCCAAGTAGCCCGTGACTTTGACCCAACTGCGATGCAATCGGCAGCGTGACTATACAGCAAGCGAGGCTAGGCGCGCGGTCGCGACGCATGACTGAGAATCCAAGCCAGTTCCTGCCTTGGAGGTCGGCCGCGTGCTCGTGATATCGTGCGGATTATGCATCGCTGAATGTGTCGCGCTTCTATTGGTGCGAACAACCAAAGCGCCTGCGCGATCTTGATGTCGTAGCGTGCGGCAATGGCCATTTTCGGTTCCAGCGGCCAAATGAGCCGTCAGCGAGTTCGGCACGGTCGCATCTGACGCGACATGCGCCTGTGGCGTGACTTATGACACCGACGCGCATAATGTGGCGAACGAATGCCAATTAATCTGTTTACGTTTCTTGGGCATATCATGGGCGCGATGTTCTTCTTGAATCGTTAACCCGTTGATTTAATTGGTCGGAGCGGGGAGATTCGAACTCCCGACCCCTTGCTCCCGAAGCAAGTGCGCTACCAGGCTGCGCTACGCTCCGCCCGACCAGTTTTGCCCATGCTGATCTTGCTAGGGCCGAACGTTTCCGGTGTTGAAGCGGTCACGGACCGCCCCTCTATAGACGCGACCGCCCAGACCTGCAAGGCTGCGTAACAGCCGTCCTGGCCGCCGATACAGGGCAATTCAATTCTCCACTCGCACCTCCCGCCTCCCCGGAATTTGACGCGCCTCTTCGCGGCAAATGTCCGGGGCCTTTACCTGCTTGGACGTGGCATGAACTTCCCACCGGCACGGATAAAGATCCCGGACAACCGCGTCTCCCTTCGGTCGACGCGGTTTCCGGGAACGCGTGGATTGGGTTGGGTGCCAAACCAAGAACTGAAATCGCCCTGGCCGCCGATATCGATTGGATAGCCGGCAGCTATCGGACCCCACGAACGCCTGTTTTTCGGGGTCCGCGCCGTCGTCAACTGATCTCACATGCGGTCACGCTTGGTTGAGACCCGATTTTCTTAACGCAGCATTTGCCTCATGGTTGTTCACGCATGATAGCCAGCCGCGCCGGCGGCCATTACTCCCAGGGAGTCCACCGATGCCGAAGCTTGGAACTCGCGGAAAATCCATTACCGCCGCGCTCTGCTTGACGATTGCGCCTGCGGTCGGCTTCGAGGCCATTGCTCTCGATGCGCACCCCGCTTTCCAGAAGGCGACAACCGGCTCCACGAAGACCGTCGACCACTCGGCCTGGACCCGCATGCTCCAGGCCCATGTCGTTAGAGGGGAGGATGGGCTGAACCGGGTCGGCTACACTCGTTTCAAGAAGGCCGACCACACCGGGCTCAAGACCTACATCGCGATGCTCGAGGCCACCGACGTCGCGAGCCTTGACAAGCCGGAGCAATTCGCGTTCTGGGTCAATCTCTATAATGCCAAGACGATCGATGTGGTGCTCGACAAATACCCGGTGAAATCGATCAAAGACGTAAGCCTGGGCGGTGGTCTCAAGACGCTTGTCACCGGCGGCCCCTGGCAGGCGAAGATCACGAAGGTTGCCGGACAGTCGCTCAGCCTCGACGACATCGAAAACACCATTCTGCGGGCGATCTACAAGGACCCGCGCGTGCACTACGCGGTCAATTGCGCGTCAGTCGGCTGCCCGAACCTCCTCCCCGAAGCCTACACCGGCGCCAAACTCGAGGTGATGCTGGAGACCGGTGCCCGCGACTTCATCAATTCCCCCCGCGGATTTGCTTTCGAAGGCGGCAAGATCAAGGCCTCCTCGATCTACGACTGGTTCCGTGCCGATTTCGGCGGCAGCGACACTACGGTGTTCGACCATGCACGCAAGTACGCCGGACCGGAGCTGCTCAAGAAGCTCGAAGGAGCCGGCAGCGTCGCGACCCACGACTATGACTGGGCCCTCGCCGACGCAAAAACCTAGTACTGAGCGTCGTTTTTTTTGGGAGTCGATGACATGTCACGCCCGGTCCCCACCCAGGACAGCGACAAGCCGGCGGCTGCAAATCTGCTGCGCCGCTTCCTGCCGCTGATCATTCTGGCGGCCGTGATGGCGCTGGCATTCGTCATGGGTTGGCACAAATACCTGTCGTTCAAGACCATCGGCCTCCACTACGAGGCGCTGAGGGGCTTTATCGGCAACCATCTCGTACTCGCGCTACTGATTTACATGGCAGCCTATATCGTAGTGGTGGCGCTGTCGCTGCCCGGGGGCTTGGTGATGACACTGTCGGGCGGGCTATTGTTCGGCTGGCGACTTGGCGCGCCGGCGACCGTGATCGGCGCCACGATCGGCGCCACGGTCATTTTCCTGGTCGCGCGCACATCGTTCGGTGAAAACCTTGCCGCCAAGGCCGGTCCATGGGTCGGCAAGTTGCGGGACGGATTCAAGGAAAATGCCCTGAGCTATCTGCTGTTCCTGCGCCTCGTCCCGGCGTTCCCGTTCGTTGTCGTCAATCTGGCACCTGCACTCCTCGGTGTGCCGCTCAGAACCTACGTTCTGGGCACCTTTTTCGGGATCATTCCGGGCACCACGGCCTATTCGTTCGCCGGAGCCGGTCTCGGCAGTGTCGTCGAAGCCCAGAACCAGGTCTACAATGCGTGTCTTGCCGCCCGCGCGCCCGGTAGCCCGATGTGCGACTACAAGATCGACACCAGTCAGCTGGTCACCAAGGAGCTGGTGATTGCGTTTGCCCTGCTCGGGGTCGTCGCACTGATCCCGGTCGCGCTCAAGAAGTGGAATCGACACCATGCAACGGCATAACGCTCCAACGGCGCCCGATTTGTCGATCGCTACCGGGGCAGAGAACATCACTGCCGACCTTTGCATCATCGGCGCGGGTTCGGGTGGGTTGTCTGTCGCGGCGGCCGCCGCCTCATTCGGCCAGTCCGTCGTGCTCATCGAAAAACACAAGATGGGCGGCGACTGCCTGAATTACGGCTGCGTACCGTCGAAGGCGACGATTGCCGCCGGCAAGCGTGCCCATGCCATGCGCACGTCCCAACCCTTCGGCATTGCTTCGGTCGAGCCGGTAGTGGACCGCAAGGCCGTGCACAACCACGTCAGAAGCGTGATCGCCGCGATCGCGCCCAACGACAGCGTCGAGCGCTTCACCGGCCTCGGCGTGCGCGTGATCCAGGCCACAGGACGGTTCATCGATCGCAACACAGTCGTGGCGGGCGAATGCAGGATAACCGCGCACCGGTTCGTGATCGCGACTGGCTCCTCGCCAATAGTGCCGCCGATCCCCGGCCTCGCCGACATCCCGCACTTCACCAACGAAACGATCTTCGACAATAAGGAACCCTTGCCGCATCTGATCGTCGTAGGCGGAGGGCCAATTGGCGTGGAGCTGGCACAGGCCAATCTGCGACTTGGCTCGAAGGTGACTGTGCTCGAGGCCCAGATCGCGCTTGGCAAGGATGATCCGGAGCTCACCAGCATTCTGTTGAGTGCTTTGCGCAACGAGGGGATCGATATTCGCGAGGGCGCCAAAGTCACCAAGGTTGCCGAAAACGGCGGAGCGGTGCACGTCACGATTGAAATTGCTGGCAAGTCCGCGGTCGTCGAAGGCACGCACCTACTGATGGCCGTCGGCCGCAAACCGAACATTGCCGATCTGGGGCTCGACGCCGCCGGCATCGTCTCCACCAAGAGCGGCATCACCGTCGACCGCGGACTCGTCACGAGCAATTCGCGCGTGTTCGCGATCGGCGACTGCACCGGCGGTCTGCAGTTCACGCATGTGGCGAACTACCACGCCGGCATCGTCATCAAGCGCGCGCTGTTCCGGCTGCCTGCCAAGGTCAATAACGAACTGGTGCCATGGGTCACCTACACCGAGCCGGAGCTGGCCAATGTCGGCATGACAGAAGCGCAAGCCAAGGCACAGAATGTCGCCATCAAAGTACTGCGCTGGCCTTACCACGAAAACGACCGCGCGCAGGCCGAACGTACGACTCAAGGCCACGTCAAAATCATAACTTCCAAGAAAGGCTTGATCCTCGGCGCCTCGATCGTTGGCGAGCACGCGGGGGAGTTGATCCAGATTTGGTCACTCGCCATCTCGCAAAAGCTGAAAATCAAAGCGATGATCGACTGGGTTTCGCCTTATCCGACCTTGGGTGAAATCAATAAGCGTGCGGCTTATCGGTACTACACTGCCGTCGGCGGCAGCCTAATCGTGCGCAAGGTTATCGGCATTTTGAAGAAATTGGGTTAGAAGCGCGGGGCGCAAGGTAAGAGTCAGGCGACCAGGACGAGCGTGGCGCGCGATACAGACGAAACGTCAAGTGCCGCAGACCAGGCGGCTTTGCGGCAGCGCGTGGCTGCCGGCGGAGCAGCACGTGCCGCGACGACGGAGCCGAACCGACCGGGACCGGCAACCTCCTCCCCCGGCCGGCATCCCGCCGGCATTGGCCTGCCGCTCAAGCTGCTGATTTTGACCAGCGCCTTCGTGATGTTGGCCGAAGTATTGATCTTCGTACCCTCGATCGCAAACTTCCGTGCCTCGTGGTTGATGGACCGTCTGACGGCCGCGCATCTTGCATCGCTCGCCGCCGAAGCCGTACCCGGGGGCGCAGTCCCCGAGATGCTGCGCGCGGAGCTATTGAATACTGCACTCGTGCAAAGCGTCGCCGTCAAACGCAAGGATCAGCGGCGGCTGGTGCTTCCGCCAGACCAGGATATGAAGATCGACGCGAGTTTCGACCTTCGGCCGATGTGGGCCGGTCCGCTCGATATGTTGTGGGTCAGAGCTGGACTCATCGGCGATGCGCTCGGTGTTTTCCTCGCACCAAAAGATCGCGTTATTCGAGTGACCGGGCAGCCGACGAACGCAGGCAATGCATCGACCAGCACGCTCCCCTACGCCGCTTCGGACTTCGTCGAGATTGTTCTGACGGAGACACCGCTGCGTGCGGCGATGATCGGCTTTGGCCTCAATATTCTGGCATTGTCGATCATCATCTCGATCATCACAGCAGCGCTTGTCTACATCGCGCTCAGCAGCCTGCTGGTGCGGCCGATGTTGCGGCTCTCGCGCAACATGATCCGTTTCAGCGAGAACCCGGAGGATGCCGACCGGATCATCGCGCCTTCGGCCCGGACTGACGAGATTGGCATTGCCGAGCGCGAGTTGGCTCACATGCAGCGAGAACTGACGCAGCTACTGCAGCAGAAAAACAGGCTGGCCCAGCTGGGTCTCGCCGTCGCCAAAATCAATCATGATCTGCGCAACATGCTGGCCAGTGCACAACTCATGTCCGACCGGCTTGCGGCACTGCCTGAACCGCAAGTGCAGCGCTTCAGCCCGAAGCTGATCGCGTCACTAGATCGTGCCATCAGCTTCTGCAACGACACACTGAAATTTGGTCGCGCCGAGGAAGCAGCCCCGCGCCGCGACCTGTTCGACGTTCGTGCACTTGTCGAAGAAGTGGGGGACGGGCTGGCACTTCCCCGTGAAGGTCTCGCTTGGACGATGGAAATCGAGCCGGGCTTGCGTATCGATGCCGACCGGGATCACCTCTACCGGATCTTGAACAATCTCGCGCGCAATGCCATCCAGGCGCTCGAAAGCGGCACTCGACCGGGCAGCGCATTGCAGTACCCCCTGGGCGAGATCACGATCAAGGCCGTACGCGACGGTCGCCGGGTGTATGTTGAGCTGCGTGACAACGGCCCAGGAGTGCCGGAGCGCGCTCGTGCCAATCTGTTCCAGGCGTTCAAGGGCGGTGCCCGCAAGGGCGGATCGGGCTTGGGGCTGGCAATTGCAGCCGAACTCGTGGCAGCCCATGGCGGCCGGTTGAGCCATGAGATCAACGGCTCCACCGGTGCCATCTTCCGCTTCGATGTGCCAGATCGCGGAACGGGCGCCGCGTAGGTTGCCACCGCTCAGCTGCACCTCGACGGCTCTCGTAAATATGTTATACGTACAATATACTGCGCTATGATCCGAAGTTTCGCAGGAAAGAAGACCGGTGCTTTTTTCGGAACCGGCAAATGCCCCGCGGGGTGGCGCGCATTTGCAGATGTTGCCATGCGTAAGCTCGACATGATCAATGCGGCGACGTCGATTGATGACCTGCGCTCGCCTCCGGGCAACCGTCTGGAGAAGTTGAGGGGTGACCGAGCCGGCAATGGAGTATCCGGATCAACGGCCAGTACAGGGTTTGCTTCCGCTGGGGCGGGGACGGGCCTGAGCAGGTCGAGATCGTCGACTATCATGACTGAGGTAAGGCCCATGAAACGCATTCGCACACATCCTGGCCAAATCCTGCGGCAGGAATACCTGACACCCCTCGCTGTGAGCGCACGGGAGGTAGCGGATGCAATCGGCGTGCCGGCGAACCGGCTGACAGATATCGTACGAGGGCGACGCGGAGTGACAGCGGATACCGCGCTGCGGCTCGGGCGCTACTTTGGCACGGATCCGCGCTTCTGGCTCAATCTGCAGACGGCTCATGATCTGTCGAAGGCTGAGGCCGATATCGATCTCTCGAAGGTGCCGCGTCGGGCCGCCTGAGCGAGATCGCGTTGGATGCGTAACTGTTGCCCCATGGCCCTATTCCGGTCATAAGGCAGGCCTCTTTAACGACCGGAATTTTACCCTGGTGACATGGAGCGAGCATCGATGCGATCGACATTTTCGTGGGCCGGCCTGTTGGCTGTCGCAATCTCAGCACTGACGATGGCTCTTCCCGTGACCGCCCAGACGCCGAAGGCCGATCCTGCCAACACCCTGATCCTCGAGCTCAAGTCCGGCAAGGTGACGATTGCGCTCCGGCCCGATCTTGCGCCCAAGCACGTGGAGCGCGTCAAGCAGTTGGCCAAAGAAGGCTTCTACAACGGGCTCAAATTTCATCGCGTCATTGCGGGGTTCATGGCGCAGTCCGGCGACCCGACCGGGACCGGCACCAGCGGCTCGAAATACGGCAACCTGGCCGCTGAGTTCACCAATACGCCGTTCGAGCGCGGCGTCGTTGGAGCTGCGCGATCGGCCTCCAAAGACAGTGCCAACAGCCAGTTCTTCATTATGTTTGCCGCCAACCCCGGCCTCAACGGCGAGTACACCGTGTGGGGCCGCGTGATGGACGGCATGACGGCGGTCGACGCGATCAAGAAGGGTGCGCCAGGTTCCGGCAGCGTCACCGAGCCTGATATCATCGTGAAAGCCTATCTGGCTTCGGATGCGAAGTAGCGGAAAAGGGGAGTAGGGAGTGGGGAGTAGGGAGTAGCAAGAACCCTACTCCCCACTCCCTATTCCCTACTCCCTCATTCCAACCAGCGAGTCCCCATGTCATCGATCAAAGACCCCGAAAACACCCTTGTCATCGAAACCACCAAGGGCCGCGTCGTCATTGCGTTGCGCCCGGACCTGGCGCCGAAGCATGTCGAGCGCATCAAGACGCTTGCCCGCCAAGGCTTTTACAACGGCATCGTATTCCATCGCGTCATCGATGGATTCATGGCGCAGACCGGCTGCCCGAGCGGCACCGGCACCGGCGGCTCGAAGCTGCCGAACCTCAAGGCTGAGTTCAATGCGGAACCGCACGTGCGCGGCGTGTGCTCGATGGCGCGCTCGTCGAGCCCCGACAGCGCCAACAGTCAGTTCTTCATCTGCTTCGCTGATGCTGGCTTCCTGGACAAACAGTACACCGCCTGGGGCAAGGTGATCGAAGGCATGGAAAACGTCGACAAGATCAAGCGCGGCGAACCAGTGCGCGATCCCGACAAGATGATCTCGATGAAGGTCGCCGCCGACGTGAAGGCGTAATCGCGGCGCTCACGCACTCACAGCCGCTATCGGGCTTGTCCCGAGGGCCCATTGTTGGGGGCCGCGTTTGTAGGCGCAACGCGGAAGTTTCGACGCTGCCGGGTTTAGGGGCCCAGACCGTGCGGACCGACCTGTTCGACTTTGATCTGCCTGATGAGCACATTGCGCTGGCTCCGGTCGCCCCGCGCGATGCGGCGCGCATGCTGGTGGTGCGGTCGGACGGGGCGCTGAAGGATCGCACTGTTCGCGATCTGCCCGACCTGCTTCGCTCGGGCGACGCGATAGTATTCAACGATACCCGCGTTATCCGGGCGGCGCTCGACGGTGTCCGCATGCGGGGACCAGTCCAAGCCCGTGTCAGCATTATGCTGCACAAGCACCTCGATGCAAACCGATGGCTGGCGTTTGCGCGTCCCGCCAAACGGCTGCTGCCGGGCGACCGCCTACATTTCGGTCACGATAACACGAGCTGCTTCATGGGCGCGCTCGACGCTACGGTCGCTGACAGGGGCGAGGCCGGTGAAGTTCAGATCGCGTTCGATTTTTCCGGACCCGATCTGGACACTGCTATCGCATCGGTCGGGCGGATGCCGCTGCCGCCTTATATTGCCTCGAAACGAGCAGCCGGCGCCGCGGATGTAACGAACTACCAGACCGTCTATGCCGTGCACGAAGGCGCTGTCGCGGCCCCGACCGCCGGCCTGCACTTTTCGGATGATCTGTTGGCGAAACTCGACGGCCGTGGCATCGCCCGCCATTTCGTGACGCTTCATGTCGGCGCCGGTACATTCCTGCCCGTCAAAGCCGACGACACAGCGGATCACAAGATGCATGCCGAGTGGGGCGAGGTATCGGCGGCAACGGCTCGAGCCCTGAACGAAACGCGGGCACGTGGTGGTCGCGTTGTCGCGGTCGGCACCACGTCACTGCGCCTGCTCGAAAGCGCGGCCAGCCCTGACGGTACTATCACGCCCTGGTCAGGCGACACCGCGATCTTCATCACACCCGGCTACAGCTTCCGCGCCGTCGATGTTCTAATGACGAACTTCCACCTGCCGCGCTCGACTTTATTCATGCTGGTGTCGGCGTTCAGCGGGCTCGAGTGCATGCAGGCCGCCTACGCCCACGCGATCGAACAACACTACCGGTTCTACTCCTACGGCGATGCGTCACTGCTGTTCCGCCACGGCTGTCCGGTTTAATTTCACGCATCATCAAAAACGCCCTGAAATCTTGCCTTCCCGGAAACTGCGTCGACCATAGGGAGACGCGGTTATCCGGGATCGCGTCCTATCGATGGGACGTGATCCCGGCTCTCGCTCGTTACTTGGAGCGTGAGCTCTTGGCATTGGCGCAGGCTCGGCCGGGAAGGCGGCTGGGAGAGGTGGGGTTCGATCGATGCCAGGCATTGGCTGTCTCCATTGCGTATCCCTGAATCGGTGCGCCAAAGCTCCCACCTAAAAGCGGCTTCGGGCAGATATCAACCGAGCTTGTTATTGGCAGCACCGTCGATCACGTGCCATCAACATTGCTTGAGCCGCAAATGAGCCCTCCTTGTCCGACCCCTTCGCATTTTCCCTCATCACCACCAGCGGCGACGCGCGCCTCGGCGAGATTGCGACCCCACGCGGGGCCATCCGCACGCCGGCGTTCATGCCGGTCGGCACCGCCGGCACGGTGAAGGCGCTTTATCCCGATCAGGTTAAAGCCGCCGGCGCCGACATCGTGCTCGGCAATACCTACCACCTGATGCTGCGGCCCGGTGCCGAGCGCGTCGCCCGGTTGGGCGGGCTGCACAAATTCATGCGGTGGGATGGCCCGATCCTGACCGACAGCGGTGGCTTCCAGGTGATGAGCCTCAAGGGCCTGCGCAAGCTCACCGAAGACGGCGTCACCTTCCAGTCGCACATCGACGGGTCGACACATACGATGTCGCCGGAGCGCTCGATCGAGATCCAATGCCTGCTTGGCGCCGACATCCAGATGCAGCTTGACGAGTGCATCGAGTTGCCGGCAACGCAGGAACGCGCCACGGCGGCCATGGAGCTCAGCCTCAGGTGGGCGGAGCGCTGCAAGCGGGCATTCGAAAGATTCGGCAAGCCCGGGCAAGCTCTATTCGGAATTGTGCAGGGTGCCACCGATCTCGAGCTGCGCCGCCGCTCTGCCCAGGAACTCGCCGGCATGAATTTCGACGGCTACGCTGTCGGCGGTCTGGCGGTCGGTGAGGGGCAGGACGCCATGCTCGCTACGCTCGACGGGACCTTAGCCCATCTGCCGTCATCGAAGCCACGCTACCTGATGGGCGTCGGCACGCCGGTCGACATCATCGAGGCGGTGGCGCGCGGCATCGACATGTTCGATTGCGTGATGCCGACGCGCTCGGGACGGCACGGGCAAGCGTTTACCTGGGGCGGCAAGGTCAACCTCAAGAACGCCCGCCATGCGGAAGACACTGCGCCGCTCGACGCCAACAGTATGTGTCCGGCCGCGCGCGACTACTCCAGGGCCTACCTGCATCACCTGATGAAATCGGGCGAGTATCTGGGCCCCATGCTGCTGTCATGGGCCAACACCGCGTTCTATCAGGACCTGATGGCGGCGATCCGCCAGGCCATCGCCGAGAACCGATATGCCGATTTCGTCTCCGAGCACCGAGCGGCGCTATCGGGCAACGAGGCGGTTTGACTGCCCTCTCCCCGTTTTTCACGGGGAGAGGGCAGTCGCAACTCGATCGCATTGCCAGTTCAAACCACCGGCAGCTTGGTGCCGACTGTTCGCAGCGTGGTCTTGATGCGCCGCACTGTGCCGGTCTTCGCGCGCATCACGATGGTTTCGGTCTCGGCGAAGTCACCACGGAACTTCACGCCTTCGAGCAATGAGCCGCCGGTCACTCCGGTGGCGGAAAAGATCACGTCGGCGGACGCCATGTCCTGCATCGAGTATTTACGCGTCACGTCTGCGCCCATCTTGGCGGCGCGCGCCCTTTCCTCGTCCTTTTGCGGCATCAGCCGGCCCTGCATCTGGCCGCCGATGCAGCGCAATGCCGCCGCTGCCAGCACGCCTTCCGGCGCCCCGCCAGAGCCTAGGTAGATGTCGATGCCCGTCTCGGCCGAGTTGGTGCACCAGATCACGCCCGCGATATCGCCATCCGGGATCAACTGCACGCCAGCCCCACAATCGCGCACGGCCTTGATCAGCTCGGCATGGCGCGGCCGATCGAGAATGCAAGCCATGATCTCCTCTATCGGCACGCCCTTGGCCTTGGCGAGAGCGCGCAGGTTGTCGCCTGGTGACCTGTCGAGATCAACGACGCCGTCCGGATAGCCTGGCCCGATTGCGATCTTGTTCATGTACATGTCGGGCGCATGCAGCAACCCGCCGCGTTCGGCGATGGCGAGCACCGCCAGCGCATTCGGCATTGCCTTGGCGCAGATCGTGGTGCCCTCTAGCGGATCGACGGCGATGTCGACGGCCGGACCGTTGCCGGTGCCGACCTTCTCGCCGATGAACAGCATCGGCGCTTCATCCATCTCGCCTTCGCCGATGACAACGGTGCCGTCGATATTGACGCGGCCAAGCTCGTGCCTCATCGAGTCGACCGCCGCCTTGTCGG
>JBGTIU010000073.1:0-6163 GCA_041745515.1 Hyphomicrobiaceae bacterium
GAACGCACCGCCGACGGCGGCGATCTGTTCGGCGCGGTCGTGGCGCACATCAGGTCGATGATCGAACAGCGCCGCCGCGTGATGATCGCCGCCTGGACACCTGGCGCCCGCGAGCGGCTGGTCACGCTGCTCGCCGAACACGGAATGCGGGAAACTTGCAAGGTCGAGAACTACGGAGAGGCTCTTGCTTTGCCGGGACACATGCCGGCCATGTGTGTGCTGGGCCTCGAACAGGGTTTCGAGACGCCCGATCTGGCGATCATCGGCGAGCAGGACATTCTGGGCGATCGCCTGGTGCGCGCGCGCCGCAGGCCGAAGCGGGCGGCGGATGTCATCACGGAGGCAACCAGCCTCGGACCGGGCGACCTCGTGGTCCATGCCGATCACGGCATCGGGCGTTTCGAAGGGCTGAAGACCATCACGGCGCTCGGCGCACCGCACGACTGCCTGGAATTGGTCTACTCCGGCGGTGACAAACTGTATCTGCCGGTCGAGAACATCGAACTGTTGTCGCGTTATGGGGCCGACGGTGACGGCAACCAGCTCGATCGGCTGGGCGGGGTGGCCTGGCAGACGCGCAAGGCGCGGATGCAGCGGCGTCTACGCGAGATCGCGGGCGAGCTGATCAAGATCGCGGCTCTGCGGCAATTGAAGGAAGCGCCGGTGCTAACGCCGCCGGACGGAATCTTCGATGAATTCGTGGCGCGCTTCCCCTACGAGGAGACGGATGACCAGCAGCACAGCATCGATGCAGTTCTGGATGATCTGGGCTCCGGGCGGCCGATGGATCGGCTGGTGTGCGGCGATGTCGGCTTCGGCAAGACCGAGGTGGCGTTGCGAGCGGCACTGGTCGCGGCCATGGCCGGCGTCCAGGTTGCCGTCGTCGTGCCGACTACACTATTGGCGCGGCAGCATTTCAAGACTTTCCAGGATCGCTTTCAAGGATTGCCCGTGAAGGTCGCCCAGGCGTCGCGTCTCGTCGCCGCAAAACAGCTCGCCGAGGTCAAGACCGGCCTTGCGTCCGGCACCGTCGATATCGTGATCGGCACGCATGCCCTGCTGTCCAAATCGATCGAGTTCGCGCGACTGGGTCTCCTCGTCATCGACGAGGAGCAGCACTTCGGCGTACAGCACAAGGAGCGCCTCAAGCTGCTGAAGGAGGACGTGCACGTACTCACGCTTTCGGCGACGCCGATCCCGCGCACTTTACAGCTGGCGTTGTCCGGCGTGCGCGAGCTGTCCCTGATCGCCACGCCACCAGTCGATCGGCTGGCGGTGCGCACCTATATCTCGCCGTTCGATCCGGTGATCCTGCGCGAGGCGCTGCGGCGCGAACGCTATCGCGGCGGGCAGACGTTCTATGTTGTGCCGCGCATTTCGGACCTCGACGAAGTCGCGGAGTTCCTGCTCGAAGCCGTGCCGGAGTTGCGGGTCGCGCGCGTCCACGGGCAACTGACCCCGACCGAGCTGGAAGATGTGATGAACGCGTTCTACGACGGCCAATACGACGTGCTGCTGTCGACGGCGATTGTGGAATCCGGGCTCGATGTCGCTAATGCCAACACCATGATCGTGCATCGCGCCGAGATGTTCGGGCTGGCCCAGCTTTACCAGTTGCGCGGCCGCGTCGGCCGGTCGAAGACGCGCGCCTACGCGTATTTTACGACGCCGCCCGGCAAGGCGCTGACCGAGATGGCCGACAAACGGCTCAAAGTGCTGCAGACGCTCGACACGCTCGGCGCCGGGTTCTCACTGGCGTCGCATGATCTCGATATTCGCGGTGGCGGCAATCTGCTCGGTGAAGAGCAGTCGGGTCACATCCGCGAGGTTGGTTTCGAGCTGTATCAGTCGATGCTCGAAGAGGCGGTGGCGAGCCTCAAGGGCGGCGATCTGGGCGAAGCTGAGAACCAGTGGAGCCCGCAGATCGCGCTCGGTATCGCCGTGCTGATCCCGGAGGCCTATGTCGCCGATCTGCCGCTGCGGCTGGGGCTCTACCGGCGCTTGTCGAACCTAGTCACGCGCGCGGAGATCGATGATTTCGCGGGCGAGTTGGTAGATCGGTTCGGACCGCGGCCGCCCGAGGTCGACGCGCTCCTCGATGTCGTCGAGATCAAGGGGCTGTGCCGTCAGGCCGGCATCCAACAGATCGATGCCGGGTCCAAGGGCTGTGTCTTAGTGTTCCGCCACAACAAGTTCGCCAATACCGAGGGCCTAGTCGCGCTGATGCAGAAATCGCGCGGCGGCGTCAAGCTTCAGACCGACCACAAGCTGGTGTTCAAGGGCGACTGGGACCTGCCCGAGGCCCGATTGAAGGGCGTGCGCGAGTTGGCAACCAAGCTCGTTGCTATGCTGCCGGTGGCGAAGAAGGCGGCTTAGGATTTCAATGGCAGCGTCAGCGCCGAGCGCTTGAGCTTGCCATTGGCGGTGCGGGGCAGCGCATCGATGAAAACCAGCTCGCGTGGGGTCTTGTAGGCGGCAAGACGGTCACCGGCGAAGCCCAAAATCGCGTCGGCGTCATGCGCGCAGCCGGGCTTCGGCACCACGAATGCGGCGACGATCGAAATGTCGGCGCGCACGCGAACCTCGGCGCAGGCCACCTCGGCGACCGCCGGGTGCGCGGCGAGGACAGCCTCGACCTCCTGCGGCGACACACGATAGCCGCCGGCCTTCATAATGTCGTTGGCGCGGCCGTGATGGGTGACGTAGCCGTCCTCGTCCATGCGGGCGAGATCGCCGCCGATGAACCAGTTGCCGCGCAACACTTCGCGCTCCTCCTCAGGGCGGTGCCAGTAACCAAGCATGAGCCCAGCATCGCTGCGGTGGGCAGCGAGCAGGCCGACTTCGCCAGTAGCCAGCGGTGTCGTTCCGGACTCGGGATCGAGAATGGCGACACGGCGTCCCGGTTGAGGGCGACCGATGGCGCCGGAGCGGCGTGGCACTGTCGGGCTCGTCGAGATGAAGGTCGACAGCTCGCTCATCCCGATCGACTCGTAGAGCTGACGGCCGGTCTGCTCTTGCCATGCTTCGAAGAGGCCCGGCGGTGGGGCTTCGCCGGCGATTAGGCCGTGCCGCAGCCGGCCAAGCGATGACGCCGATGGCTGCCCGTACTTCATGATCTGGCGGTAAAGGCCGGGGACGGCGGCAAAGATCGTCGCCTCGTGGTCGGCAATGAGGCATGGCCAGAGCGCCGGGTCTTTTTTGCCAGTGTAGATAATCGCCGTCGCGCTGTTGGCCCACGGGTCGGAAAGGCCAACACCCAGCGTGTAGGTCCAGTTGAACGCTCCCGTGTGCAGCACGCGGTCAGTCGGAGTGATGCCATACCAGCCCTGATACATCGGCCGGCGTCCCCAGGCGGCACGATGGGCGTGCAGCACGCCCTTCGGCTTTGAGGTCGTGCCGGAAGTGTAGATCAGGTAGGCCGGGTCGTCGGCCCGGGTGTCGCCGTAGGCGCCCCGCGGACCATCCGCGATCATGCGGGCGACGGCCCGGGCCGGGATCACGTGCACACCCGCCGGTAATCGCGCCAACTGCAAATGATCGGCTACGCACACCGCCTCCGCGCCGCTGTTCTCGATCAGAAAGGCGACCTCGGGTTCAGTCAGTTGCGTCGACGCCGGGATCGGCACAAAACCCGCCGCCAACGCGCCGAAGAACATCAGCGCGTAATGGCTGGTGTTGTCGAGGCGGATGAGGATGCGCGCGCCCGGTTCGAGCTTCATCGCCGACAAGCCGCCGGCGATATTGAGCACGGCCACTTCAAGCTCAGCGTAGGACCAGACTTCGGACGGCGGCGCCTTCGGATCGGTGACAACCACTAGCGCGGTTTTTTCCGGGACCGCACGCGCCGACCGGCCGACGCAGTAGGCCGCCATGTTGAAGCGCGGCGGCGGGACCTCGCCCATGTATCCCGACATGTCCGTCACTTCTCTCCCTCCTGCCACCAAGTGTCGAAGTCCGTGCCGAACAGGGCGGTTTCCGTGGGCGCCTTCAGATGCCGCCAATGAGCGATCCACTGGGTCTGCAAATGAAACAACGGCACCACATAGTCGCCCGACATCACCACGCGATCGAGGGCGCGCACTGCCGAGGTGAACTGCGGCGCATCGGCTGCCGACAGCATTGCAGCAATCATTGCATCGACGGCCGCGCTTTTCACACCTGCATAGTTGAGCGAACCCGGAATATCGGCTGCAGCGCTGCTCCAGCGATTCAGCTGCTCGTTGCCGGGCGACAGCGACGCCCCCCAAGTCCATTGGATCATATCGAAATCGAATGATTTCAGTCGCGACCAGTACTGGGCGTCGTCGACTTGGCGGACCTGAACCGCAATGCCGAGCTGGCGCAATGACTTCGCGAACGTCAGAATCAGCCGCTCCTGCGACCGGGACCGTGCCAGAAACTCGAAGCTCAACGACTGGCGGGTGGCCTGGTGGACCATGCTCTCGCCTTCAAGCGCAAAACCGGCGTCGCCGAGCAGTTTCGATGCCGCCCGCAGATTGTCGCGATTGTTGCCGGTGCCATCACTGAGGGGTTGTCGAAAACGTCCTTCGAGCATGGCATTCGCCACGGCACCGGGAAACGACGCCAGCAGCGCCCGCTCGGCCGCGTCAGCCGGCTTGCCGGTCGCGGCCAGCGTCGAGCGCTGGAACAGGCTTTGTGTGCGGGTGTAGAGGCCGTGATAGAGGTTGCGATTGATCCAGGCGAAATCGAAGGCGAGGATCAATGCGCGGCGAACACGGGGGTCGGCAAACGGCGGCTTTCGCGTGTTGAACACGAGGGCCGAAAGGCCGGCTGGCAGTCCCGTCGGAAATTCGCGTTGCAGAATGCGAGCTTCCGTCACGGCGGGAATCCGATAGCCTTCGGCCCAGCGACCCGGATCGTCCTCCGCGCGTACATCGATCGTGCCCGACTTGAACGCCTCGAACAGCGCGCTGCTGTCGCGGTAGTACTCGAAGCGTACTTCGTCGAAGTTGAACCGGCCTCGCAACACGTTGAGGTCGCGCGCCCAGTGGTCGGGATTGCGCCGATAGGTGATCGAACGCCCTGCGTCGACGGAAGCGACGAGGTAAGGGCCGCTGCCGACCGGAGCTTCGAGCGTGGTGCGCTCGAAGCTCTCGGGCGTGAAACGATGCCGCGGCAGCACCGGCATCAGTCCCACGATGAGCGGCATCTCGCGATCGCCGGCCGTGTCGAACGTCAGGCGCACCGTCTGACGATCGATGGCTTCAGCCTTCGCCACCTTTTTGTAGTAACTGCGATGATAAGGAAAGCCTTTCTCCCGCAGCATTGTGAGCGAGAACAGCACATCGTCTGCGGTGATCGGCTGCCCGTCCGAAAAACGAGCCTCGGGGCGCAAATGAAACGTGATGCTGCCGCGGTCCTCGGGCACTTCCACGGATAGAGCGATCAGCCCGTACAGCGTGAACGGTTCGTCCGGCGAGCGCGCCATCAGGCTTTCGTAGACATAGTCGCGCAAGCCTTGCGCCGGCACACCCTTGATGATGAACGGATTGAGACTATCGAACGTGCCTTGTGCGCCAAGATTCAGCCGTCCGCCTCGCGGCGCATCCGGGTTGGTCTGAGGGAAATGCGCAAAGCCCGGGGCTAGGGCCGGCGCGCCATGCATCGCGATGCCGTGCATGCCCTCGGCGGCGGCGGATGGCGGCAGTGGTGCGACCGCCAGAAGAGCCAGCGCGAGCAGCAGCGGCGCGCAAAACCCGGAACATCGACACATGCCGTGCTGGCACCTCTTGCAAGCCGGCGGCGCCGAACGCAGCCGGATGGAACGCTGTAGTGATATCAGTAGCCTGCCTGCGTGTGGCATCGGACTCCAAAAACGCGTGGCCGTACTGCCACTGGCTTACGCTCTGCACAAGGTCGTTTGCCAACAGTTCCAACTTGGCCACGGGAATGCCGCAATCGGGTTCTTATTCCGCCGGAGAATAAGGGGCGATTGCCGCATCTGTACGCACAAGTTGTTATGCCCGCCACACCAAACCATTCCTGAAGGGTCGAGCGGGTGCATGCTGCTCACAATCAAGAAAGTTGGACAGACAATGACATATTCTGACGTAAGGATGGTGCGCCAGCTCGCCGCCGCGCTATCATTGGTTGGCGCAAGCTTGATCGTCACCGGCATGGCGATGGCGCAGACGGCGCCGGG
>JBGTIU010000074.1:0-7310 GCA_041745515.1 Hyphomicrobiaceae bacterium
ATCATACCGACCCTGTTCGGCATCATGCTGATCACATTTGCCGTCGCCCAGTTCATGCCGGGCGGGCCGGTCGAGCAGGTTATCGCCAAGCTGTCCGGCAACGACGTATCGGCGACGAGCCGCATCAGCGGCGGTCAGGGCGACAACCTCGGCGGCACCGCGACGCAGCAGCCTGGATCGGCCGCCGGCAGCGACGGCGGTTCGAAGTATCGTGGTGCGCAGGGGCTCGATCCGGAATTCCTCAAGGCACTGGAGAAGCAGTTCGGCCTCGACAAGCCCGCCCTCGAACGCTTCTGGATCATGATCAGCAACTACGCCCGCTTCGACTTCGGCAAGAGCTATTTCCGCGACGTCAGCGTGATCCAGCTGGTGCGAGAAAAGCTGCCGGTTTCGATCTCGCTCGGTATCTGGATGACGCTGCTGACCTACCTGATCTCGATCCCGCTCGGTATCCGCAAGGCAGTGCGCGATGGAGAAAAGTTCGACACCTGGACCAGCGGCGCGCTGGTCATCGGTTATGCCGTGCCTGGATTTCTGGTGGCCGTGTTCCTGCTCGTCGTCTTTGCCGGCGGGTCGTTCTTCCAGTGGTTTCCCTCACGGGGCCTGACATCCGAGACGTGGAATACGCTTTCGGCGTGGGGCAAGGTCAAGGACTATGCCTGGCACCTGACGCTGCCGCTGATTGCGATGTCGCTTGGTGCATTCACCACCAACGCCTTCCTGACCAAGAATTCGTTCCTCGACGAGATCCGCAAGCAGTACGTGATGACGGCACGCGCCAAGGGGCTGACCGAGCGTCAGGTGCTCTATGGGCACGTGTTCCGCAACGCCATGCTGCTGGTGATCGCGAGCTTCCCGGCCGCTTTCATCCATGCGTTCTTTACCGGCTCGCTTCTGATCGAGAATATCTTTTCGCTCGACGGTCTCGGGCTGCTCAGCTTCGAGAGCCTGATCAACCGCGATTACCCGGTGGTGTTCGCGACGCTGTTCATTTTTTCGCTGCTGGGGCTCGTCGTGAACCTTATCTCGGATTTCATCTACACGCTGGTCGATCCGCGCATCGACTTCGAAAGCCGGGAAGTGTAATGGACGCGCGCTCCGAGCCGTTACCTCCAGCGCCGCCCTTGGCCCGCGCGCAGCGCAGTCTGGCAGATCGCCTGACGCTTTCGCCGATCAACGAGCGGCGCTGGCAGAATTTCCGGGCCAACCGGCGCGGCTATTGGAGCCTGTGGCTGTTCCTCGGGTTCTTCGGCTTGAGCCTGTGCGCCAACCTGATTGCCAACGATCGGCCGATCATGGTCCGCTACAAGGGCGAACTGCTGCTGCCGATGCTGGTCGACTACCCTGAGCAGAAGTTCGGCGGCTTTCTCGCCATCACGGACTATCGCGATCCGGTGATCATGGACGAGATCCAACAGAACGGCTGGCTGCTGTGGCCGCCTGTGCGCTACTCCTACGGCACGATCAACAAGGATTATCCGCGGATCAAGAGCTCGGAGGGGCGCTGCCTGGGATTTCCGGCGCCGCCGCCCTGGGCCAGCCGTGCCGAGCTGTGCGACGCGCCGCCCGAACAGATTGCACGGTTTCAGCTGCTCGGAAACCGCAACTGGCTCGGCACCGACGATCAGGGTCGCGATGTCCTCGCCCGCATGATCTACGGCTTCCGGCTGTCGGTGTTGTTTGCCTTGATTCTGACGGTGCTATCCTCGATCATCGGCATTGTGGCGGGCGCGGTGCAAGGGTATTTCGGCGGCCGTGTCGACCTCGTGTTTCAGCGTGTGCTTGAGGTCTGGTCCTCGATCCCCGAGCTTTACGTGCTGATCATCATCTCGGCGGTGCTGATCCCCGGCTTTTGGACGCTGCTGATTATCCTTCTGTGTTTCAACTGGGTGTCGCTGGTCGGCGTCGTGCGCGCCGAATTCCTGCGCGGACGCAACCTCGAGTACGTTACGGCTGCACGCGCCCTCGGGCTCTCGAACACGCGCATCATGTTCAAGCACTTGCTTCCCAACGCAATGGTCGCGACGCTGACCTTTCTCCCCTTCAAGCTGTCGGGTGCGATCGGCGCGCTGACCGCGCTGGATTTTCTCGGCCTCGGATTGCCGCCTGGCTCGGCATCGCTCGGCGAGCTGCTGGCCCAGGGCAAGGCTAATCTCCAGGCGCCATGGTTGGCGCTCACCGCGTTCTTTACCATCGCCATCCTGCTCAGCCTCCTGATCTTCATCGGCGAAGCGATCCGCGACGCGCTCGACCCTCGCAAGACGTTCAGGTAGGCTCGAACCCATGACCGAACAGAAGAAAATCATCACCGAGCACTTTCCCGTCGACCGGCTGCCGGAAGAGCTGCGGCGCGGCATCGAGAGCGGAAAGATGGTGCGCGTCGTCGTCGAGGCCGAGGTCGAAGGCGCGAAGCCGCCGCCGCTGCGCGAGTTTTGGGGGGTCGGCAAGGGCGCCTACCCGACACCCGCGGACGCGGTGGCCGAGATCAGGAAGCTTCGGGACGAATCCGATCGATGATAGCGCCTGCGGCTCCGTCGATTTATCTCGACGCAAACATCCTGATTTACTTGGTCGAGGGCTATGCCGAGCAGAAGGCAGCGCTTGGATGCCTCTTGGACGTTTTTGAGAACGGTCGGGTGAATTTCGTGACCAGCGAACTATCGCTCGCCGAAGTTCTGGTCCAGCCCCTCAGACAGAACCGACCCGATCTCATTCAACGCTACGAGCAATTGTTGGCACCCGGTTCCGGCATTGCAGTGGCCGCGATTGATTTCACCACGCTTCGCCGCAGCGCGGAATATCGCGCCGCCAACGGCGGCAGCTTGCTGGATGCGATTCATGTTGCAACAGCGGCCTCGAGTGATTGCTCTATTTTTCTGTCCGAGGATGCGCGCATCAAAGTCATAGAGCCGATCAAGCACTTCTCGTTGTCGGACTTTGTTGAGCGGTTCGGCCCATGACGACACCACCCCCCACCGACATGCTCGTCCAGGTCCGCAACCTCTCGGTGGCGTTTCGCGCCGGGCATACGACGACCACCGCCGTCCGGAGCGTATCGTTCAACATCGGCCGTGGCGAAAACGTTGCGCTTGTCGGCGAGTCCGGCTCCGGCAAGACCGTATCGGCGTTATCGATCCTGAAGCTCCTCAACTACCCGGCGGCGTCCCATCCGAGCGGCGAGATCTTCTTCGAAGGCCGCAACCTGCTGACCGCCGGCGAAGACGAGATGCGCGAAATCCGCGGCCGGCGGATCTCTATCATCTTCCAGGAGCCTATGACGTCGCTCAATCCGCTGCACTCGATCGAGCAGCAGGTGTCGGAGATACTGCAGATCCATCGCGGCCTCGACAAGCGGGCCGCCCGCGCCCGCACCCTGGACCTGCTCTTGAAAGTCGGCATCCGTGAGCCGGAAAAACGCCTTGCAGCCTACCCGCACCAGCTGTCGGGCGGCCAGCGCCAGCGCGTCATGATCGCAATGGCGCTCGCCAATGAGCCCGATCTGCTGATTGCCGACGAGCCGACAACGGCGCTCGATGTCACGATCCAGGCTCAGATTCTCGAACTGCTGAAATCGCTGCAAGCCGAGATGGGCATGGCGATGTTGTTGATCACGCATGATCTCGGCATTGTCCGCAAGATGGCGAACCGGGTTTACGTGATGAAGGCCGGCAAGATTGTCGAGGAGGGTGCGGCGGAGGATGTGTTCACCAGACCGAAGCATCCCTATACCCAGCACCTCGTCGCTGCCGAGCCCAAGGGCCGTCCGCCGCTGCCCGACGACAGCGCGCCCCTGGTCGTCGAGACCGACGACCTGAAAGTCTGGTTCCCGATCCGCAAGGGGCTGTTCAGAAAGACCGTCGATCACGTCAAGGCCGTCGACGGCGTGACGCTGAAATTGCGCGCCGGGCAGACTGTCGGCGTGGTCGGCGAGTCCGGCTCCGGCAAAACCACGCTCGGCCTCGCCATCCTGCGCCTGATCTCCTCGCAAGGGCCGATCGCCTACATCGGTAACCGCATCGATTCGTTCGACTCGAACGCAATGAGACCGCTGCGAAAAGAAATGCAGATCGTGTTCCAGGACCCGTTCGGCTCGCTGTCGCCCCGGTTGTCGGTCAGCCAGATCATCGAGGAAGGCCTGACCATTCAGGACAAGCATCTCGACGAAGCCGGCCGCCGCGCCCGAGTCACCGAAGCGCTAATCGAAGTCGGGCTCGATCCTTCTACGCAGGACCGCTACCCGCACGAGTTTTCCGGAGGCCAGCGACAGCGCATTGCGGTCGCCCGCGCCATGGTGCTGGAACCGAAGTTCGTCATGCTCGACGAGCCCACCAGCGCCCTCGACATGAGCGTGCAGGCACAGATCGTCGATCTTCTGCGCGCGCTTCAAGCCAAACGCGACTTGAGCTACCTGTTCATCAGTCATGATCTCAAGGTGGTGCGCGCGCTGTGCAACTATGTGCTGGTGCTCAGAAACGGCAAGGTCGTGGAAGAAGGGGCGGCGACCGAAGTGTTCACGAGCCCGAAGACCGACTACACCAAGGCCCTGCTCGCTGCCGCGTTCGAGCTCGCGGTCGCGAAGCCGGCGGCGGCGTCGTCGTAGTGGATGCATTGCCATGCACACAATTTTCTTCTCCTCCCCCCTTGAGGGGGAGGAAGACGCGGCTCGTTTTTTGCGCTTCGCAAAAACTGATGGCCGCGTCAGGTGGGGGGTACCCTGCCGCGCAATCTTCGCCGCCAACACCTCCCACCCCGGCCCTCCCCCTCAAGGGGGGAGGGAGGGAAAAGCGGGAGAGAGGCTGGAACGTTACCGCCTTGGGGTGTGACGAGTTTCAAGTTTGTGTGTGAGAAGGAAGTCGAAATGACCCTGCTGATCATCGGCTCATCACGTGCTCAGACTTTTGCCGACGCAACGCGTGAAGCCGATCCCGATATCGATCTGCGCGTGTGGCCCGATGCCGGCCGGTTGGGAGATATCAAGTATGCGCTCGCCTGGGGTCCGCCGCCCGGAGCGCTTGCGACGCTGCCGAACCTGGAGCTGATCGTGTCCGTCGGCGCCGGCGTCGATCACTTGCTTGGCGATCCGACGCTGCCGCAGCTCCCGGTCGCCCGTTTCGTCGACGCCGACCTGACCGGCCGCATGGTGTCCTACGTGGCTGCCAACGTGCTCTATCATCACCGCCGCATGATCGAATTGCGCGAGCAGCAGGCGAGCCATGCCTGGGCCTATCTACCCGAGCCCGCGGCGCACGAACTCACCGTCGGTATCATGGGGCTCGGCGTGCTCGGGGCCGCCTGCGCCAAGGCGCTGGCAGCGCTCGGCTACAAGCTCGTCGGCTGGACGCGGAGCCCGAGGCAGATCGATGGCGTTGCGTCTTTCAGCGGCACCAACGGCCTCGACGCGTTTCTCGGCTCGACCGACATCCTCGTCGTGCTGTTGCCGCTGACGCCCGATACGCGCCGCCTCATCAATCGACCGCTACTCGCCAAGTTGGGAAAACCTGCCGTGCTGCCGGGGCCGGTGCTGATCAATGCCGGGCGCGGCGGCCTTCAGGTCGAGGACGATATCATTGCCAGCCTCGACGCGGGCGAACTCTACGCCGCCTCACTCGACGTGTTCAACACCGAGCCGCTGCCCACTACGAGCCCGATCTGGACGCACCCGCGTATTCTGCTCACCCCGCACATCGCCGCCGAAAGCGATCCGCGCGCGATCGGCCGCTACGTCGTCCGCCAGATCGCCAATCATCGCGTCGGCCGCCCGCTGGATAACCTAGTCGAGCGCGGCAGAGGGTATTGAGGTATTGGCGCCGACAGACTCATGCGGCAAAAGTCAACCAGACAATCTGCGAAAAAACGGGAAGGCAGGTTGGGAGCGCTTAAGGCTTGGCCGCGGCACAGATGTAGTTCACGTCGGTGTCGCCACCAAGCGACCAGCGGTCGCTGAGCGGGTTGTAGACGAGCCCTTCAAATGCGGGGGGACCAAGACCCGCCGAGGTCAGGTACCGGCTCATTTCGTCAGGCGAAACAAATCGCTCCCACTGATGCGTGCCCACCGGCAGCCAGCGCAGGATGTACTCAGCGCCGATGATCGCCAGCGCGTACGCCTTGATTGTTCGGTTGATCGTCGACATGCAGAGCATGCCGCCAGGTCGCACGAGGCTCGCACAGACGGCGGCAAAAGTGGCAGGGTCAGGAACATGTTCGATCACCTCCAGGCAGACCACGCAATCGAACGTGCGCCCCTGCGCCGCCAGAACCTCGGCGCGGATCGCCCGATAGTCGATCTCGAGGCCCATTTCGGCGGCGTGGCCGCGCGCGGCGCCGATGTTGTCATCCGTCGGCTCGATGCCGGTGACGGATGCGCCGAGCCGCGCGAGCGGCTCCGAGATCAATCCACCGCCGCAGCCGATATCGAGCATGGCAAGTCCGGCGAACGGTTTCATGCCGCGGGCGCTCAAGCCGAAATGCCGGGTCGCGGCTTGCCTGATGAAGCCAAGCCGCGCCGCGCCGATCTGGTGCAAAGCACGGAACTTTCCGGTTGGGTTCCACCAGTCTTCTGCGAGCTTGGCAAAGCGGGCAATCTCGGCCTCGTCGAGCGTTGATCCGGCTTGAACAGGTGATGACGACATCGTGCCTCGATAGCGCTGACGCCAGCGTGTTGCGGGACCGGCATGATCCCGTTATGAGTACCGGAAGATCAAGGTAAATCCGACGGTTTGGAGCCGGATCAGGGCGGTTTGATCCTTCCGGACCGGCCACAACACAAAAACTGTCATCCCGGCATTTATTGCCGGGACCCATCGCGCGGCAAGCCGAGATGCCGGAGTTTGCAGCTCGATGGGTCCCGGGGACAAGCCCCGGGATGACACCTGGGGCATTGGGTAAGGCGGAGATCGCCTTGCAAGAGACGAGGCGGCGGATAGGCCAATGGCTGTCGTGGTGATGAAATTCGGCGGCACGTCTGTCGCCAGTGTCGAACGCATCCGCAACGTGGGCCTGCACGTCAAGCGCGAGGTCGACGCTGGCAATCAGGTCGCGGTCATCGTCTCGGCCATGACCGGCGTCACCAACCAGCTGGTGGCCTGGGTGCGGGAAGCGTCCGTGCTGCACGATGCGCGCGAATATGACGCTGTCGTCGCGTCCGGCGAGATGGTGACGGCGGGGCTGCTCGCCATCGTGCTGCAGTCGATCGGCATCCAGGCGCGCTCCTGGCAGGGCTGGCAGGTGCCGGTGATCACCGACAAGGCGCATGGCGCGGCCCGCATTCTGGATATCGACGGGGCCGAGCTGCGCAAGCGGCTGGCCGGCGG